>URXI01000329.1 GCA_900551775.1 uncultured Eubacterium sp.
CACCAGCCGCAGGCGCTTTCGGTTCTGCCGTCTTTTTGCTTCTGTTTTCCAGTTCTTCTTTGTTAACAACTGGTTTGCCCACTGGCGGTTTATGCTTGTTGGCAAGATACTCTGTATCTACCACAGGCTTGCCCACTGGCGGTTTTGGCCTGTTCGCAAGACCTGGTCTCACTGCCGCCTTGACAGTAACCCTCGGTTCTTCCTGATCTGCGTGATCTTTTTTCTTTGGCTCAGCTTTGACAATCTTCGTCTCCGCCTTAGCACCTTTAATTTTTTCTATATCTGCATCAGATAGTACGCTCATATGACTTGATACACTGATTCCGAGCTGTCCTGCCTTTTCCTGCAGCTCCTTGCTCGACACATTTAATTCTTTTGCTAGTTCATGTACTTTTTTCGTCATTAGAACCCCTCCTTTTCTGATTGAATGCGGTCAATCTCCTTACAAATGATTTCCGCGAAATGCTGATCGGTAATTCCAAAAATACCTTTTCCAGACTTTCCCGTTATCTGGGAGAGCTGATCAACGCTCCCGAAAATCCTATATTCCACCTTACTCTTGTTACATTGCTGCAACATCTTCTTTACTGTATTTTCGGCCAAATCTTTGGTAAGAATCAGAAGTTTTATCTTCCTTTTTTCCATCATCATGATGCACGTGTTGTAACCTGTAACCAGGTTTCTCGTTCGGGCTGCAAACCCGAGATAGCTGAATACCTTATCTCTCATCTGCCAGTTCCTCAAACACTTTCTCGATCTCTTCCTGTGAGATATCCGCCTCAAAATTTCTCTGAATGACCTTGCGTTTCTTTGCCTTTTCGAAACACTCGCTGTTATTGCACAGGTACATACCTCTGCCTTTGGCTCTGCCAGTTTTGTCAACAGTCAGCTTTCCTTCATAACATGCGATTCTGATCAATTCTGATTTTGGTTTGGATTCCATGCAGGCCGCGCATCTTCTCATAGGAATTTTATTCTTCTTCAATTTCTATGACCTCTTCTCCTTCATCATCCCCAAAGTATTGTGTATGGCTCTTAATATCTATCTTCCATCCGCTAACCTTTGCAGCCAGTCGCACGTTCTGCCCTTCCTTTCCGATGGCAAGTGACAGCTGGTAATCAGGAACAATGACGGTCGCGGTATTTTCCTCATCTTCCACAATTACCTTCTCGACCTTTGCCGGACTCAGTACGTTGCTGATCAGTTCTTCTGGATCTTCACTCCAGAAGATGATATCGATCTTTTCACCATTGAGTTCATCGACAATAGCCTGCACTCTGCTGCCTCTCGTACCGACACATGCGCCTACGGGATCGACATTTTCGTCTTCCGTGTAAACGGCAATCTTTGTTCTCGAGCCAGCTTCTCTGGCAATGCCTTTGATTTCGACAATGCCGTCCTGTATTTCAGGAACTTCCAGTTCAAAAAGGCGCTTGACTAGTCCCGGATGGGATCTGGAGAGGAAGACCTGCGGACCTTTTGTGGTCTTTTTGACGTCCATGATATAGACTTTCAGTCTTTCGTTGACCTCAAAACTTTCTCCCGGAACCTGTTCGTTGGCGGAGAGGATACCTTCCGCCTTGCCCATATTCACGAAAAGTGTATCGCCGCTTTTCCTCTGAACGATGCCTGTGACGATTTCACCTTGTTTCGTGATAAAATCATCAAAGATCATTCCTCTTTCAGCCTCTCTGATTCTCTGTACAACAACTTGCTTTGCAGTCTGCGCTGCGATTCTTCCGAAGTCTCTAGGTGTAACCTGAAATTCGATAGCATCTCCAATTTCGTAACGGGGGTCGATTTCCTGCGCCTCTTCCAAAGACATTTCAATCATATCGTCGTATACTTCTTCCACGATGTCCTTTTTCATCAGGACGGCAATGTCGCCAGTCTCATTGTCGATATCAACTCTCACGTTCTGCGACGTGCCGTAGTTTTTCTTGTACGCTGACACCAAAGCTGACTCAATCGCCTCAATCAAAATGTCTTTTGATATATGCTTCTCTCTTTCCAGTTCATCTATAGCTTCGATAAATTCTCTGTTCATTTGTTCTTTGCCCTCCTTAGAAAACCACTGCCAGGTTGGTCTTGGCAACCTGATCCAGCGGGAACATCAATTCTTTATCATTTTCAACTTTTATCACAACGTTTCCGTCTGCCAGTCCTACCAGGGTTCCTTCATAGAGTTTCTTGCCATCTACGCCTTTGTAAAGCTTCACTTCTACCAATCTGCCTGCAAATTTTTCGTAGTGTTCCGGCGTAAGCAGCTCCCTGTCCATACCAGGTGAGGAAACTTCTAAATAGTAGTTTTGCTCGATGGGATCTAGTTCATCCAGTTTTTCACTGAGAAACCTGCTGACCTTCTCGCAGTCATCTGTATCCACGTAATCGTCTTCTGCGGCCTCTTGTTTATCGATATAGACTCTGAGGAACCAATCTCTTCCTTCTTTTAAGAACTCTACATTATATAGTTCCAGTCCGTTATCCGCCATAAAATCGGCTGCGATTTCTTCTATGACTTCTCTTATTTTCTTTTTTGCCATTGATTAACCTTTCCTGCTGTAAACCATCAGACATAAGGGCATCGTTTCCCTTGTGTCTGATGGCGATTTAGCCCTAACAAAACTGAAAGAGTGGGTTTTGCCCACTCTTCTGCTTGCTTCAGTCTAAAATTCGTACATACATATACTACCACAATTTGACTTGTGTGTCAAATGCAAAATAATCTTTCAACTTATCTGATGAAGTTTGTTTTCACGGTCTGATTCTCTGGCACGGTTATGCCTTTCTCACGGCCGGCTTCGATGCAGCCGAGCAGCCATGCCATGTTGGATGCGATGTTTCTCATGGTCTGCAGCCCCTCCAGATCCTGTTTCACTTCTTCCGGTTTGTTCCCGTGAACCATATTCCAATAAGTAGACGCCACCACTGGCATCTGATTGATGGTGAAGTATTTGTTCAGTACGTCCACAGATGCTGTAGTTCCCCCTCTTCTTGCCGAGACGATGGACGCTGCCGGTTTGAAGGCGAACGCCTTTGATCCTGCATAGAAGATACGATCTAAAGCTGATAAAATTCTTCCGCTTGGATGGGCATAATAGACCGGGCTTCCAAAGATGAAACCGTCCGCTTCTTCTGCCTTGGCGATGATTTCGTTTATCACGTCATTATCGAACACGCATCTTCCGCCAAGCTCCGAACATTTGTTGCATGCGATGCAGTCTCTGATGGGATCCATACCGAGCTGTACGATCTCACTTTCAATCCCTTCCTTTGCCAGGGTTTCTGCAATCTCGCTCAGTGCAGTAAACGTACATCCCTTTGCATGAGGACTTCCATTGATCATTAAAACTTTCATAAATTCTGACCTCCATTTCTACCTATCATTATATGTTTATTTTTTTAGTTTATCAATTGGATTATGGTAAGACACGAAAAGGATCCCTGCCCTGCATCGATTCATTTATGAATACATGTTCCATGGGCGGCAGTGATAGGTCGATGGTCTGGCGCAAGACATCTTCGATGGAGTCTACTAAGACCACTTTCATCTCCTCCTTGATTTCTGGCGGCAAATCCTTCAAATCGCCGGCATTGTCTCTCGGAACGAGCACTTTCGTGATTCCCGCTCTCTGGGCGCCCAGCAGCTTCTCCTTCAGTCCTCCGATTGGAAGTACCGCGCCTCTCAGCGTGACTTCCCCTGTCATCGCCAGCTGCGAATCCACCGTTCTGCCCGTAAAAAGTGATGCAAGGGCTGTAAAGAGAGCAATTCCTGCTGACGGACCGTCTTTTGGTACAGCGCCAGAAGGTACATGAATATGGATATCTCGTTCCTTGAAATTGATCGAATTGAGGGGCAGCCTGGACTTTAGCAGACTGAGAGAGATCATCGCCGACTCCTTCATTACATCCCCCAGCTTTCCAGTCAATGTAACTTGACCGCTGCCCGGCATATCAGTAGCCTCGATGAAAAGGATCTCACCTCCCGCCGGCGTCCAAGCAAGGCCAGTCACCACTCCTGGAGGATTTTCCTGCTGCACCTTGTCGTGACGGGCAATAGGCTGACCCAGCAGGTCTTCCAGATCTTCCCCTTTCACTTCATAAGGGAGTTCTGTTTCCTTGAGGACGATTTTTTCTGAAACGGCTCTGGCGATGGCCTCCAGCTGTTTTTTCAGACCGCGCACGCCTGCCTCGCGAGTATAGTCCTCGATAATGTCCCTTACTGCTGCATCTCCAACGATGAGCTGCTCTGGCAGCAAGCCATGATCTTCAAGCACTGATGGAATCAGGTGTTCTTTGGCAATATGGAACTTTTCTTCTGCCGTATAACCCGAAATTTCAATGGTCTCCATTCTGTCAAGCAGTGGTTCCGGGATGGTCTCCAGGCTGTTTGCCGTTGCAATAAAGAATACATCAGAAAGATCGTAAGGCAGATCCAGATAGTGATCTGTGAAGGTATTGTTCTGTTCCGGATCCAGAACCTCCAGCAGCGCACTGGCAGGATCGCCGCTGTAGTCTCTGGCCAGTTTATCCACCTCATCCAGGACCATAACAGGATTGGAAGCTCCGCTGCGCTTCATGCCTTCCATGATACGTCCGGGCATAGCCCCTACATA
>URXI01000330.1 GCA_900551775.1 uncultured Eubacterium sp.
CTTTTCATTTTTCAAGTATTTGTTATTCTGTTTCAAATAGGCGTCTATCTGAGACACAAAAGCCTGCTTTACGGCACGCTCCGGAGAACCGCCATGCTCAAGAAAGGCTGGCTGGGAAAGCGCATCGCCATCATCGGCAAAAACCGCTACGAGTGGATGCTGGGCTACTTTGCCGCCCTTTGCGGCATCGGCATCTGCGTTCCCCTGGACAAAGGACTTCCCTATGACGAGGTGGAATCCTCCCTGGAGAGAAGCTATGCCGACGTCCTCATCTTTGACAAAGCCCATCTGGACACCGTCGAAGAGTTGAAAGAGAAGAACAACACCAAGGTAACAGAATACGTCTGTATGGACGACATCGAAGGCTATGACAGCGTAAACAAAATGATGGAAGCCGGGCGCGACGCCCTCACGGGCGGCTTTGACGAGTACCTGACCCTGCCCATCGACGCCGAAGGGTCCACCATCATCCTCTTCACCTCCGGCACCACGTCCCTGTCCAAGGCGGTACAGCTGTCACAGCAGAACATCACTGCAAACGTACACGCCATGCTGCAGACAGAAGACATCCGCCACGGCGACATCAACATGGCATTCCTGCCTTATCATCACACCTTCGGTTCCACGGGACAGGTGGTCATGCTGGCGGCAGGCGTAACCACCACCTTCTGCGACGGCCTCAAATACCTGCAGAAAAACATCGTGGAATACAAGGTTTCCATGTTCGTCTGCGTGCCGCTTTTGATCGAATCCATCTACAAAAAGATTATGCAGACCGTCAAGAAGGAAGGATTAGAAAAGAAGGTCGCCTTCGGTCTCAAGGTTTCCAAATTTTTACTGCGCTTTGGCATCGACGTGCGCCGTAAGCTGTTCAAGCAGATCCTCGACCAGTTGGGCGGAGAGCTTCGCTACGTCATCAGCGGCGCTTCCGCCATCGACCCGGTCGCCCTGGAGGGCTTTAACGACTTTGGCATCACCTCGGTGCAAGGGTACGGCATGACAGAAGCCGCGCCGGTCATCTCCGCCGAAAACACCTGGGAGCGGAAGACCGGCTCCATTGGCAAACCACTGCCAGGCGTGGAGGTCAAAATCGACCAGCCGAACGAAGAAGGTATCGGCGAGCTGATCGCCCGCGGACCAAACATCATGGCAGGCTATTATGAAAACGAAGAAGAGACTGCCAAGGTTCTGACAGACGGCTGGCTTCACACCGGCGACCTGGCTTCGGTTGACAAAGACGGCTATCTCTTCATCCGCGGCAGAAAGAAGAACGTCATCGTTCTCAAGAATGGCAAAAACGTCTATCCGGAAGAGCTGGAAATCCTGGTCAGCAATCTGCCTTACGTGGAAGAGAACATGGTCTTCGGACAGCCCCGCCACAAGGACGGCGACCACAAGGATCTTGCCCTCTGCGCCAAGATCGTCTACAAGCCTGACTATATGAAAGAAACTTATGGAACGGAAGATCCTGCGGAGATCGAGGCCATCATCAAGAAGGACATCGACGCCATCAACGACGAACTGCCGACTTACAAGCACATGCTCCGCGTCATGGTCACCGACCAGGAGATGATCAAAACCACCACTGGAAAGGTCAAGCGATACGAAGAAGAGAAAAAGATGTAATCCCCTAATGAACAAACCCTGCGCCGGCGCAAAGCCGATGCAGGGTTTTTAATATCTTTCTATGGTGATGTACTGTCTGTCTTTTCTGGATCTGCCGCCGATTTCTAACAGGCAGGCCTTTCCTTTGCCGCGCAGGGTCAGCTTATCCCCCTCGCCCACCTGGAAATCGGGCTTGGTCACTTCCACATGGTTGACAAAGACGATTCCCCTGCCGATGGCTTCAGCAGCTTTGCCGCGAGACAGTCCAAAGGCGGATGCGATGACGCTGTCGAGACGCAGGGACGCCACCGTATCGGTAATCGTAGTCCTCTTCTGCTGCGGCACGATCAATTCGCTGATCGGGTGCTGCGACAGGGAGAGATTGGTTCTGCCCGCCTTGTAATAGTTCATCAAAATGAACTCAGCGATATCTGCCAGAGCGATGATGTCCGCCCCGTCTTCCCGCACCAGAATATCACCCAGCAGTTCCCTCTTGATACCCAGGCCCACTAAAGATCCCAGATAGTCGCGATGGGTCAGCTCCCGGCCGCCGTCAGCTTTGACGGCCCTGATCACGGTCAGCGGATCGTAATCCTCCAGCGCCGCATAGTCCGGCAGGCTGATCAAAACCACCCGCTCCGCATCCTCATAACCGCCGTAAAAAATCGAGCGAGTCGGCGGAAAATTCTCATGTGCAGGTTCCTCGTCAAAGACCGGAATGTGCGCCTTGCGGCAGTAAACTCTGGCCAGCGATTGCTGATGACTGTCCAAAAATCCAGTATGTGTTACGATATATTTGTTTTCGCATTGGGTGATCTTATCTTCGATCTGTCCCAGTAAAAAATTATCTTCTTTCATAAGAGTTATTGTACCATATCTGTATTGTCATTGCTAGAGCCGTTTCATGGCTTCGCCTCTCAGGTCATGCCCTATCGCACATTTTAATCGATAAATTAATATATTTAATATTTAAATTAAAAATATTAATATTTTTATTGACTTTTTGAATCATCTGGTCTATATTATTAATTACAGAAGGGATGTGACGTTATGAAGAAGATTATCAGCCGCTGCCCTGTATGTAATCACGAGCTCAAGGTAACACGCTTACAGTGCAGCGAATGCCAGACCGTGATTGAAAATGACTTTGCACTCAGCAAATTCGACTATTTGTCTGACGAAGAGTTGTTTTTTACAGAGACATTTATCAAATGCCGCGGCAACATCAAAGAGGTAGAGAAGGAACTGGGTATTTCCTATCCCACCGTGCGCTCCAAACTGGACGGCGTGATCAAAAAACTGGGATACGAGAAAGAATCCCGCCAGGACGAAGAAGCACTGAAACGAGAAGAAGTTTTGAAGCTGCTTGAGCGAGGTGAAATCACCGCAGAAGAAGCCATTGCGAGACTAAAATAGAAAATTGGAGGAAATCATAATGGAAGAGAAAATGAGAATATTAAAAATGGTAGAAGACGGGACGATCACCGCAGAAGAAGCCGCAGAACTGATGAGCGCCATGGGCGTAGAAGAAACAGCCGGCCTTCCACAAAAACAGACTTATGATAAGAAAATGTTCCGCATCATCGTGGACAGCGTACAGGGAGACAAAGTCAACGTGCAATTCCCAGTTGGCGCCATCAAGAAGATCCTGAAGGTCACTGGCAAACTGCCGATTCCAGAAGAAAGCCTGCAGGGCGTCGATCTCGCCTCTATGATGGATGCCATCGGCGAGTGTCTGGACGAAGAGATTCAGGGCGACTTTGTCAACGTATCCGCTGCAGACGGAACCACCGTCCGCGTATTCGTAGACTAGGAGCGTCATATGAAAATCAGAATTCGCTCAGGTGGGTTCAAGTTTTTCCTGCCGGTACCCACAGCCCTGGCTGGTGCAGCCATCAAAGTCATGCCCGACCAGGCCTTTGCCGCTATGGGGAAAAACGTTCCCCCGCCCTACGATCGCCTCGTCTCCAGGAAAAATTTCCTCCTCGTTTATGAAGCGTGCCGAGAGATTTTGATAGAGAACAAAGGGTTGGAAATCGTCCACGTAGAAGCTGCAGACGGAACTTTTGTATCGATCGTACTTTAGTCTGAAACCCATATTTTACAAAAAAGCACTTGCACTGACCGCAGAAAAGTGATATATTCTTAATCACACAAATAAATACCCTAGCGTATTATGTTTAAAGGGGAGTAGCTGGCAGCACATGCTGCAGTAAAATGCGTCAGTACGATTACCACGGTAATCCGCGTTTACTTGAAATAGCGAGACTTTTAAGATAGCTTTTTTAGGCTGTCTCAGAAGTCTCTTTTTTAATATCTGAGAGACTTGGGCATAATGAGTTTAGAGGAGGAGGTTAACATGTACTACAACAAACAAATTCAAGAAATCCTGGAAGAGTTTCAGACCACAAAGAACGGTCTCGACGAAAGCGCGGTGATGAAAAGCCGAGAACAATATGGAGAAAACAAACTCTACGAAAAGAAGAAAAAAAGCGTCTTCGTGATTTTCCTCGAGCAGTTCAAGGATCTGCTGGTCATCATCCTGATCATCGCCGCCATCATATCCATGTCTACTGGAAATGTGGAGAGTACCGCGGTCATCATCGCTGTTTTGATACTGAACGCTATCTTGGGTACGGTTCAATATGTAAAGGCGGAAAAATCTCTCGAGAGCTTAAAAAGTCTGTCGTCGCCCGTGGCAAAGGTGATCAGAAACGGCCAGCCGCAGGAAATCGACGCAACAGAGCTGGTCTCAGGAGACATCGTCAGGCTGGAAGCCGGCGACGTGGTACCCGGCGATGGACGTATCATAGAAAGCTACTCGCTCAAGGTGAATGAAAGTTCTCTTACCGGTGAATCAGAAGGGGTCGATAAGAGGACAGAAGTCATCGACGGTGACGCGGTCGCTTTAGGTGATCAGACCAATATGGTCTTCTCCGGTTCTCTCGTTACTTATGGCAGAGGA
>URXI01000331.1 GCA_900551775.1 uncultured Eubacterium sp.
CATGGATTACTCGGTCTTAGTGCAACAACCCCCTCTTTCAGTCTAATCGATATGTAATTCTTTGATGGCGTGCAAAATATGGATTTTCATAGCATTTTTTGCCCCTTCGGCATTGCGCTGCTGCAGGAATTCCATAATCGTTCTGTGGTCATTCAGCGTATCGTCAATGGCCTTGTCACTCTGTTCTGAGAGAGTGACACCCTTTGAGATCGCCTGAAAGAGAATCGGCATCAATTGATTCATGAACTCGTTGTGTGTCGCCTGGGCGATGGCTTTGTGAAAAGCCTGCTCGTTCTCAGTGCGATCCTGGTCTGCGCGGATCTGTTCTTCTACTTTCCGTCCATATTCCAGAATCCGTCTTATTTCGGTCTCCGTTCCACGCTCTGCTGCTAAATAAGCTGCTTCCGGCTCAAAGATCAGACGCATCTCATAGAGATCTTTCGCGTTGACCTTGATGGCCGTAAGTTGCTCCATCTCCTGATTTTGCGCCAAAGCGCCCTTGGTCACGAAAGTCCCTCTTCCCCGCTGGATTTCTACGATATCGCGGGCTGCCAGTGTTTTGACTGCCTCCCTGATTGTCGTCCTGCTGACGCTCAATTCGGCAGCAAGTTCGTTTTCGTTGGGCAATTTGTCTCCGGCAGCAAATCGTTTCTCTATGGTTATCATGGAAATCAGCGTATCTGCAATACTCTGCGAAAGCATCTTGTTGTTTTTCATAAACACACGACCTTATTATTGATTCTGTTTCGCCTTGACGAACTCGATGGCGTCTTTGCCACTCAAGTGTTCAATGGCGATTTCCACCATGCACAGCGCCTTGAATTCTTTGTCAATTTCTGCAAGGCGTCCGGCCTCATCATCGGGTGTATACTTTGCTGCCAGCTTTTCAATGGCACTTCTCTTTTCTGCTTCTTCCTCCAGAATACGGGCTTTTCCAAAAGCGATGACACTGCGGAAATATGTCGTATATTCCTCTGGCACGATTTTGTCCTCGTCGATGACGCAGAACGACACTTTGCCGTTTCTGGCGATGGCATCCAGCTTATGTCCGCTTTTAGCACAGTGGAAGAAGATTTTTCCATCCGCATAGACAAAGCTTACGGGTACAGCATAAGGATAATCGTCATCCCCGGAAACCGCCAGTACCCCGGACGTTGCTTTTTCTAGAACGGCGATACTGTCTTCCTGTGATAAAACCTGTTTGCTTCGACGCATGTTTCTAAACATATTGGCACCTCTTTCTTTCGATAAAATAAAACGCCTATAGTTCCTCCTTCAATGGCCTAACGGAGAGAATCATAGACGTTACCCGGCGGTAAAACAATTAATTTCGTAAATAGTATACCATATTCGATTTAAAATTCAAAGTAAATTATTCTGGTTCTATGGGCACAAAACTGTTTTCGTAAATATCCACAAAGCCCGCTACAATATTTGCCTGCCTGTTTGTCTCTGCATCACCCGATACTGCCAGTTCGTAATCGATATAAGAACTGTAATTGCTGCGAAAGCCCATTGGCGCGCCTTCCTTTTGAATGGCTCTGATTCCGTCTTTATAGTCACTGCAAATTGCATCCATCGCTTTCCGAGGATTCTTGAATACTGCATAACCGTCTTTATTTGCACCGATGGAAAATTCTTCTCCTAAGGCTTCCCACTTTTCTATGTCTACATCGCCTTTGATATTCCCTGTTCCAGAGATATATTCCTGCGTGTAGAGCAAATCTTCTCTCGGTTCGCCTTGTATCCAGGAATACACTCGATAGACACCAAATGCAAGCAAAAGGATAAGAAACACAATAAGAAACACCTTGTATTTTTTCAGAATATGCATCATGACAAGCTAACCCCCTCATAATTCATAAAATAGAGAATCATATCGATTACTTATATTATATCTTAATATTCTATAAAGTTCCAGCAAATCGGAAAGCGTTTTCTGAAAGTTTTACAGACGGTTAGCCCAAAAAAAGACACGGACGCTGAAATATCAACGCCCGTTTTGTTCAATTCATCAAGATCTGTACACCTTCCGTGATAGCCCAAGCCACGAGCAGCAAGGCATTCACTTTCGTCAGACCATCTAAGAAGCTGTTATCAAATTTGCCTTTTTTCCCAAACAAGACCATGCTGGCACAGGCGAGAACGACAATCTGCCTGCTATAGTGGGCAATATTGCTTTCATAGCCTCTGTACAGGGAGAAATAGTATCCGATAAATGTAATACTCAGTGCAACCAGCACTACACCCTGAAATATTTTTGTCTTTGAATTCATGGCTTCTCCTTCCTCTCTAGTCCCGCTCAAAGCCGTTTCTCTTGTAGAAAAACAGGAACAGCAAAACTGCTAAAATAACTTCACCGGCCATGACTACAATGCTTCCGCTATCAAGAACCTTCTTCGCGCCGTCCCCCATGGCCATGATCATATCCATCAGGATGCCCGTAAACACATACTTTGATAGCCCGGACAGAGCCTCCACCACATCTCCGAAAATAGGCACCATGACGAGGAGCAGCAAAACCGGGGTGGTAATGGTTCCCGCACTGACCTGATTCCTCGCAAAGATGCCCAGAATCATTCCGATGATACAGCTGGTCAGCGATGCGATGACCGAAACCAGCGCAAAGAGGCCCAGCTAGCTGTCCGCCGTCCATGGCAAAACCGCTGATTGGGATCAAGAGAAAGTTGATCAGCACAGTGATGACAAAGACCGGCAGGATGCTCCCGATAAAGAACTCCAGGCCGTTGACCGAAGAGGTCATGAGCACCCGCAGCGTATTTTTCTCTTTCTCTTCCGCCAGAAGCAGGCTGGGGCAATATATTCCGCACATGCCCAGATTCATCACCAGCCCCATGCTCAGAACATAGGCGTTTAGATACTCTGGGGACGAAGCCCCCGTGGACATGCTGCTATAAAGATATTTCATCAAAAGGGTGAACCCGATGCTGAAAAGCGGCATGATGATGCAGTTTTTTCCCATAAAAGCTTTCAGCTTCACCTGTGCGATAGCGATGACTTTGTTCAAATGCATGGTCTTCATGATAACTCCCTCCCCGTAACCTCGAGAAATACCTTTTCCAACGTCGGCTCGCAGGAATGAAGAGATTCAATTTTGTTTTCTTCCATCCACCTTCCCATTTGCATGATGCTTTCCTGCGTCTGCTCCAGCACATGGTCGGAGTTGTCGCTCAAGTGGACGGCATACCGTTTTTGCTTGTTGTATTTCAAACAGATTTCTTTCGGCCTGCCATACTCCACAATGACACCCTCATTGAGCAAAGCCACATGGTCACAGAGCTTGGCTGCCTCTTCCATGTTGTGGGTCGTCAAAAAAATCGCCATGCCCTCACGCTTCAGCTGCAGCAGCATCTTGTGAATTTCCTGCGCTGTAGACGGATCCAGCCCCGATGTGGGTTCATCCAAAAACAAAACCTTCGGTTTGTGCAAAACGGCTCTCGCCAGCACGAGGCGCTGCCGCTGTCCTTTAGATAGTTTCCCCGCCAGCTTCTTGCTGTGCTCCGCAAGCCCCACCTGGCAGAGCACCTCTGTAATCCGCTCTTTGCTGACCTTCAGCAGCTTGGCGAAATACTCCAGATTTTTGTAAACACTCAGGTACTCATAACATCCGCTGCTATCCGTCACGATGCCGATTTGCTCGTAAATCGTTTCATCGATATTGCGGCAGTTAATGCCCAGGATAAAAGCTTCGCCTGCAGTCTGCCGCAGCTGCCCGGTGATGATTTTGATGGTCGTCGTCTTCCCTGCGCCGCTGGGGCCGAGAAACCCCAATATTTCTCCAGCGTGAAGTTCTGCATCTATCCCCTTGAGCACCGGTTCCGTATTGAAGGTCTTGGAAATACGTTCCAGCTTGATCATTTCTTCATTCATTCTATTTCCTCCCGTCAGTTTTTCTCTTTATGGGAGAATCATAGCATTATGGGGAACAGATTTGTCACTGATTTCCTAAATGGCGTCTGTCGCTTCCTGAACGGCGCTTCATGAACCATTGATTCGTGCAAGGAGTCTGGACTTTTCCTTTTTAGAGACAAGGCAGGCTTCTCCGCCCACCATCACCTGGTTGTGCTTCAGGTCGATGCTCTCAATCTTGTCTACGGCGATCAGATAGGACCGATGTGTTCTGATGAACTGATCCCCCAGTTCTACTTCGATGTCCTGCAGGCTGCCCAAAAACTCAATTCGCTGGTGGTCCCCGTGGAGAACGATGAAATGCGGCTTCGATGAAGTCTCAAAGAAATTGATTTCAGCGAGGGGTATATGCCGGATGATATCGCCAGTCCTCACTGTATAGAACTGTCCCTCTTCACCATTTTCACTCTCCACTCTTCCCGCAAAGGAGGACAGGCACTTTGCAACAGACGCCTGCAGCTGTTTTTCCTCCCCTTTGACGATATAGTCGAAGGCTTCCACGTGATACTGAAAGGTCTTGTAGGCCAGATCTTTGTAGCTGGTGATATAGACGATGGTACCATGGGGATCAAGGCTCCTTATTTAGTACCATAAAAGTGTAGTTGTTAGAGAGTAATTAACTCTGACATCTGCA
>URXI01000332.1 GCA_900551775.1 uncultured Eubacterium sp.
GCATAATGCATCTAAAATAGACATTTGCGCCGTTTGATCTGATCCATGGATTACTTGGTCTTAGTGCAACAACCCCTTTTTCTTTTTTTTCATCTTAATCTCCATATTTCCTCGAAGATTCACCTATTAAAAACATCTTACGTTGGAACCGGTCCGCCATAAGCAAATGGTACGATGATAAAAAGAAATACATAAAATGCAAGAGGATAAGCTAAAAAGCAGCCGCCCAGGATGAAGAGCCAAAGTGATTTGTTTTTCTTTCGTTTCTGCTGCTGTCCAATGAAAAGGAGCATGATTCCTATGAGCGGGATGAGGACTGGCAGGCATAGAAAAAAGAATCCGGTCAAGTCCATTGCGTCCAACAGAAAAATCATGATACAGATCGCCGCCGCCACAAGCGTGACAATGATGCGGTTCCTCATTTTTATCTCGCCTTTATATATCGCAATTGCCTCTAAAAGCGCATCCTCCTGCCCTTCCTGTTCCAATAATTCCGTCACGTTTTTGCCGGATACGCGAATCAAAAGCTCAAAGGTCTTTACATTCGGAAAGCCGACGCCATTCTCCCATTTTGCCAGCGTTTTTTCTGAGACGGACAAAATCCTGGCCAGCTCACTTTGTGTCCATCCCTTTTCCTGTCGCAGCCTAAAGATGAAATTCTCTTTCATAACAATCATCCCCCCTATAGAACGAATCGCATGAATATTTTTAAGGATAAATAAAGCCCTGCAAAATCTTTGTCAGATCAAAATTCCGCCCTCTCCAGTTTGCTGTGTATTTCTCGTTATCCTCCATCCACAGGATTTTGTCAGAAGTGTACGTAAACACGCCGATCACCTTGCCATTTTCATAGGCATTCAGCTTGTTTCCCTCTTTCTCGGCCCTGAAAACTTTGTTCTCACCAAAACTGTAGACCCAGCAGCCTTTTGAAATATCGACATTGTTTTTTTCCGCACATTGAACCAGCGTTTCATTATCTTCCGCAACATCACTAGAGAGCAAAAAGTCCGCCGGATAGATATTGTCCACCAGTTCCCTATTGCCGATCGTAAAGGAGCCAAACAGCGGATCGTCCGACAAGTAGGTTTCTCTTTGCGATACGTGATAGATAACAACTAATATAATAACCACGGCGGCGACCCCCCACAGCGATCAGCTTTTTATTTATCTTCATCGTCTTCATCGATTTTTCCTTTCCATTCTCTGCTGTTCCTGCTACGATAGTCTTACGCTTTTTGGGCAATTCTGCGCATTCTCGCGTAACCCGATTGCTGTCAGAAGACATCAACAGAGGGGTATATTTGATCTCGGTTACTTTTCGCATCAATTTCTCTGTTGCAAAGGCCGTTTACAATTCAAAAAAGTAACCAGGTGCAGCGTATATACAGATTTTGTGAGGTACTGGAGCTTTTCTCAAAGTGTATGACACCCGACACCGCCGCGGTATTACGCAAAATCTCTTGAAAAGCATCAAAAAACCTAACCTTATTGTAAAAAATACCCGACGCATACCCCCCCATCCGTATATACAACGGAAAAGTTCTGCTTCAAAGCGGTGAGAACCCCCCCCCCGATTTCCTCCGTCAAAAACGCCCCTTTTCCTCCAGAAACGCTTTTACCTTTTCTCTGTCCTCATCTTCGAAAAATATAACCCTGCTCTTTGAAAAGCGCTTGCCATCGTTTTGCATTGCGGCCTCCATATCCTTCAGTTCGCTGAGAAAACGACGTTCCTCTTTTTTCAGTCTGCCGGAAGAATACGCATAATCAATGACAGAAGCGATCAACCTTTGGTCATCCTCCTCGTCAGCATAGCCACCACTGTCAAAATAGATACGGCCAGTTGCATCAGTATCATACGGCCACTCCGCAAAATCATTTCGCTCTGCTCTTGCGATATCGCACTGCAGGTCGTGATATACTGCAGTTAACAAGTATGTCCAACAAGGGCTAATATGACGACCGTCCCTATGATCACGCAGATCATCAGCCACTTTTTTATTCTGTCTTTTTGCATTTGAATTCCCCCTTTGTATCAGTCCTCCACTGCCCTCTTCAAGTACAGTTTATACAGCGCCCACAAACCGCCTGCAGTTTCAACCGCGGCAAAAACCATTGGCAGAAACATAAAGGTATCGAAGACGTAGGTCTCTCCCGCGCTGCTGACGTAGGGACCGTCAAAGGTGTACAGTTCCCTGCCGTGGTATACATTCAATTCGTAAATCCCGTTAGCCAGCAAAATCACGCCCATGATGAAAAATATCCAGGCAGCCTGTTTGCTTTCAACTAGAGACCACGGTCTTTTCCTCATACTCATCAGCCTGCCCAGACCTGCTCCCACAGCAGCTACGCTGGCGATCCGAAACCAGCTCAGTTCGTCATTGAACCAGGTGGAAGGATTTTCCGACCACTGATACGGCTTTTCGCCAAGATAAAGGATGGCATCTTCAAAACGAAAAGTGAGGAACAGTATGTAGCCAAGCAAAAGGCATCCGGCTATGGTAGTGAAAAAGAAATAGTTCCTGCCGCTTCGCAGCTTCTCATCCATGTGTTATCCCCTCCCTTCAAAAGCAAACAGTCTTTTATATTTTCAGTTTATTCTGTTATTTTCTTAAAGTCAATATAACCTAGGTAAAATTAAGAATTATTAAGAATTAAAAAACACAGGCGACCTGAAAAATACAGATCTGCCCGTGTTTTGCAATTATTTCCCTATTTTGTCGGCGCATAGCCTTTGACCACTTTGTTCTTCACATCTACCAGCAGCACCGCATAGTTGTGCATGCCGATCTCGTCCGGCTGGGTATCACCCACAGTTACCATGCGATAATCGCCGATGTTTTTCTCTGTGACTTTCTCGTCGGTTTGAAAGGCTGCGGATTTGTAATCATCGAAGGTCATCTCTTCGATGCGGTAGATCGAATAGTCGATGTTTTCAGCTTTCGCGGAAAATTCCTTCTTACCCTCGATATACCGTCTGCAGATCTTCACCAACTCTGGCTCGTACTGGTAGATGCGGTCACAATAATCCATCAACATGGTGCCGTCGCCTTCGCTGATCCTGTAACGCGCTTTGCTGTTCACCGTCAGGATGTTGTCAAAATAGTGCAGCTCTGTTTTGCTGCCATCAGACTGCTCCAGTGTAAAGACAAAAGGCGCGCCAGCCTTATCAGATTGTGCCTCGTCATCTCTTTTCAGATCAAAACTGTTCACCAGGCTGGCGAAGTCTTTGATCTCCTCGTCGTTGAGGCGGATAACCTCTTCATCTATCGGTATCCTCGTTACCTCTATTGCCGTAATCTCCTCAAAGCGAAGTTCCCCGTTGTCGATGTCTGCAAGGCCTTCTTTGGTGCAGCCGGACATCGCCGCAATGGTCACAAGGGCCAGACCCAAAATACCGATCTTCCTTCTGCTATGCTTTCTCAATTCTTTCATCGCCTCCCCTGCAAAATAACCCTTCTATTATAATACACCACTTTTTTTGGCGGTTATTGCGTATCTACAGCAGAAAGACTCTTACGATTTTGTCTATTACATCCACATCGATGGCTCCATCCACCTGATCAAAGCTGATCAAAAGGTTGTCCCAAAGATCAATCCCCTGATGGTGATAATTTTCTAATTTGCTGTAAGTTCTCTCCAAATAGTCTTCATCGTCTGTCAGGCCAAAATGCTCCCAGATGAATTCTTTATTGTCCTTGGGCCTTTTGATGCGGAAATCCGATCTATACTTTCTTCCATTTACCTTCATTTTTATCTCATATTTGTACGCGATTCCATAAGAATGGAGAATCTCTGCGATGATGATCTCAGATTTGGAGCGGTACTTTACGCCCTTAAAGCGATGGATCTTTTCCTTCTCTCTATACCCTTTCTTATCCGGTTGTAATTTGTTCCAATATTCATCTGTTTCGATGACAGGCTGGTAACGTTTGAGCAGCTTCTCCAGCAAAGGGATGTCCACCTCTGCATTGTGAATTCGCTGCGCCAGCTGTTCTTTCAAAAGATAAGTTTCCTTTAATTTTGGCTGTTTTCTTAAACTGATCAAATTTCCGTTTTTCTCAAGGTAATAGTACGTCCTTCCATGGCTTTTCTTTCTTTTCAGATTTCCGGATGGCATGGCTCTGAGTTCTTTCTTTTCAATTTTGACAATGTGGCGCAGATACGCCAGCTGTGTGACCGTTGTGTCTCTATAATTCATCAAAGCTCTCCCGTTTATACCATTATTTTACATATAATTACATAAAAAGTCAATGCAGAATTGCTGAATGCACCAAATCTACATTACACCGCGCTGTTTTTTGCTGAAATCACAAAAAAAGGCCGTTTTGGAAAAACTTCTGTAGCCATTGAAATTCAGCCATTTATCACCTACCTTTAACAAAATTTTTTCAAAAAAATCTCTGGAACCGTTGCAAACACTTGCTCAAAAACTTTTTTCCAATCCAGCAAAAAAACGTCATTTTGGCAAAAACGAGGGGGCGCGGGCGCGAGAGGGAGCGCGGCGCATCAGACCAGGGCAAAAGAGCGCATCAAAAAAGCTGCCAGCTCTATGTCATTGA
>URXI01000333.1 GCA_900551775.1 uncultured Eubacterium sp.
AAACACAAAAGAGAATTTCAAATAAATATCTTTATGGTAATAGGTATTGACAAATTCCAATTTGTCGAACTTACTCTAAATTAGCAAAGACCGCTTACATCGTGTAGGCGGTCTCTTTTCGTGTTCAGATATATTTGATTTTGAGCTTTCTTTTCTTGGTTGAAAGCACCTTGCAGAGAACATCGTCAACTCCGTCGGTGTATCTGCCTTGTGAAATCAGACTGTTCTTTAAGCGGATAAGTGTTTGTATTACTCTGCTATATTCGTCATCATTAAGATAGATATGGAACTTTTCTTCTCTCACAGTCGCTTCCTCCATTCATTGAATTTTGCTCTGATTACCGAAACATCTGCTTCGACATCAGAATAAATAAAGATATGTACGCTTTTGAAAACTGCTTTTACTCTGTCGGCATACTCCGCTTCCGTTTCGGTTGTCTTAAAAGGGAGTTTTACGAGTTTTATATTTCGTTGCTTGCATAAGTGGCTTTTGAGAACCTCCATATGTTCTGAGCCGTTCGTAAATTCTATCGCCAGCTTTTCTGACGGAATGTATGTTTCAAGAGGTATTCCCAATAGTTTATCCGAACCGAGCTGTACCTTTAGTCCTTTTTGATTGGCGTAATAGGCGACAGCCAAGCCGGGGAACACGGAGCGATATTCTTTTTCGCACACAGTGCATTTTTCTCCGATAATTGTTCTTTCGTTGATTTTTGCTTTCCAAGAGTGTCCAAGTGAACATTTCCACCACACACTTTTCATTGACTTTCTTGACACTTGTGTCGGGAGCAGAGAGTTTTTTTCGTAATCCCATTCAGCAAGCAGTTTCCTGTCCGTTGTGGCTAAATCATTGTATCCTGCAAGAACCGCCCTGTCCGCACAAACCGGGCATACTGTTCCTTTTACACGAGCATTGATAACGGACTTCCACTCATTGCCACAGGTCTTACACTTCCACCAAACATTGCGTCTTGATTTTGCGTTTACCTCATCAGGCATTAGGGGATAATTTCTTTCTGCCCACTCGGCGGCAAGGTCAGGGTGCGTAGTCGCCAAGTCATTAAATCCTTTGAGCAATGTATATCCACTACAATACGGACATCTGCTCCCACCGGAACGGGTTGAAATAAGAGTGTACCACTCGTTTCCGCAATCTTTGCATTTCCACCAAGCCTTACTGTTTGCAAAGGCTGTTACCATTGTAGGCAGCAACGGAAGATTTCTGTCAGACCATTCAGCAGCAATATCGGGATACTGTGAAGCAAGGTCATTGAATCCGGCAAGGACTTTATTATGTGAGCAGTATGGACAGCCTGTGCCGTTTACCGTTCTGCTTTTAACGCTTGCTTCCCATTCGTGTCCGTGTTTACATTTCCAAATAATCTTCTTATGAGAAGCGACAGATACCTCGGTAGGCTTTAATTTGTTCTTTTTAGACCACTCCTGAGCCAACAGGGGCTTCAATGTGGCTAAATCATTGATACCCTCTATTACTCTCGCTCCTGAGCATATCGGGCATTTCTCGCCCTTTGAACGAGCTTTGACGCTCGTTTCCCACTCGTGTCCGCAAGCACCTTTCCACCACACTCTTTTATTTGAACCGAAGGTTATCTTATCCGGCGTTAGCGGTAAGTTCTTCTCTGACCATTCAGGAATAAGCTCCGGATGAACGCTTGCTAAACTGCCCGTCATAGTACAACCACCCCTTCCTTTGTGATTATCCCAATTATATTGAGAAAATCGGGATTGGTGTAGTTTGCGAATAATAAGAAAGACCTTGGGAGAAAATATCTCTCAAGGTCAATAAGTGATTCCTCAGTTAGAATTTTATCTTTCCTGTCGGGCAATAAGAGTGGTTACACTATAATAAATCATCACTAAACCCGCACTTAAAATTGCCCCGCCAATAATATCAGTAATCCAATGAACACCGGATATCAACCTGCCAATTACCATAAAAGCAGTAAATGCAATTAAAGCAAAGGCAAATGCTCTTTTCATTTTTGTATTTCTAATTCTACTGTTTAGCTGCATAACAGCTGTCGGCATAACACACATAACAAGCAAGGTTGTCGATGATGGATACGAAGCTTCAAGAAAACCGTTAATCAATACCGGGCGGTAATTGACAACATAAAATTCAAAAAACAAATATGCCGCCATTACAACAATATAGAATGCTCCCAACACCAAAATACTGGAATCGACCTTGAATAAGCTTTTTCTTTTAATAAGCTGTATAAGTCCAAGCAACGCAAATCCCAAAATAAAGCAAAGCGGTATCAGTCCTAACCAGTCCGTAACGGTATATATTGCCATATGCACACCTGTCAGGCTGTGGATAAAGCCGTTCAAGGTTGCAAATCCAACAGAAGAGTTTTGTGGCCCGATGGGCTGAACATCAATAAGGCTTATTGCCACTGTCCACAAAATAAATAACACTACCATTGCTATTCCTGAAAGCAATACTTTTTGACTTTTTTCTTTTTTCATTTTTATCAATCCTTTGCCATAATTATTTGGCTTTCGCCTGTTTACAATATAGGCGGAATGAATAAAAATGAAAAGAATTTCACCGTCACATTGGCGACACGCTTCGTATCATCGCCATTTTATCAGCATCAGAGACTTTATCGCCAAGAAAACAAAAGTGAAAAAGGCTGCATAAGGTTGAAGTGTTATCATAAATTCTATTGTAGCAACTGTGCTTAACACAATGGATATTTGATGTTTGTGTTTCAACCAAAACACTGCTTCATAATTTTGTAGAGCGAGAAGCAAAACACCTGTAAGTACAATTCCAAATACAATAATTAAATACGGTATTTTGATATACTGCGGGGTACCTGTCAGCGAAAGTAAAGATACCTCTTTTATAATCTCATCACCCTTTTGTCCAAAGAAAGGCAGAAACAGAAACATAATCAAACTGCAATCGAGTAAACCAAACACTAAGTCTCTTGTATGTTTTTCCTTTTGCTTATTATCCTCGTCAGCAATTTTAAGTATTTCTTCACCGGACAATAACTCATCTATTGACACTGAAAAAAACTTTGAAATTGCTTTTAATGACTCGATATTGGGAACTCCTCTGCCGGATTCCCACTTAGAAATTGCAGTGCGAGACACAAATAACGCTTCCGCAAGTTCTTCCTGCGTGAGTCCTTTTTCTTTCCTCAACTCTTGTAATTTTTCACTTAATTCCATAATAAACATTCCTTTTGCACTCAGATACGAATGTATCCTTTATTAGAAATGGGCAATCCCACTATGGGACTGCCCATTCATTCCGTAAATTATGCGATTTTTTAGTCTCTGCACCGTTTTTAGCACCGATTGGTGTAAATTTGGTGTAAAGAGGTAAATTTATTCGGTTTGGAAAGTCCCGAAACCCGCATAAATACTGGGGTTTTCTTACTTGTCGTTCGGTAAGGACTTCATCGTCGGGAACAGAAGTACATCTCTTATAGACGCACTGTCAGTCAGCAGCATTACAAGACGATCAAGTCCCAAACCAAGTCCGCCAGTAGGAGGCATACCGTATTCGAGAGCGGTAACAAAATCCTCATCAACTTCTGCATTCGCACCCTGTGCTCTCTTTGCTTCAGCCTGTTTTACAAAACGTTCTCTCTGATCAATAGGATCATTAAGTTCAGAGAAAGCATTACCCATTTCCCTGGCATAAATAAAATATTCAAATCTTTCGGTAAACGCCGGATCAGACGGTTTTCTTTTAGCAAGCGGAGAATTTTCAACCGGATAATCATAAATAATAGTCGGCTGAATAAGCTTATCTTCAACGAATTCATCAAAGAAAGCTATGAGAACATGACCCTTTGTAGCAGAATCTCCTTCTTCTACCTCTACGCCTTTTTCCTTTGCACATGCCCTTGCAGCTTCATCAGAATCCCATTCATTATAGTCCACACCTGCATATTTCTTCACAGCCTCAACCATAGTAAGCTTTTCCCAAGGAGCAGAAAGGTTTATACTTTCACCCTGATATTCAATTACAGTATCACCGCAGATTTTCTTTGCAAGCGTTTCATACATATTTTCAATCAGTTCCATCATACCCTTGTAATCAGTATATGCCTGATACATTTCAATTGTTGTAAATTCCGGATTATGTGAAGTATCCATACCCTCGTTTCTGAAAATACGTCCTACTTCATAGACCTTTTCAAATCCGCCTACAATTAGTCTTTTCAGATACAGCTCTGTTTCAATTCTCAGATACATATCCAAATCCAAAGCATTATGATGAGTTTTAAACGGTCTTGCTGCCGCACCAATCTCCAATGTATGAAGTACCGGAGTATC
Organism: uncultured Eubacterium sp.; assembly: GCA_900551775.1. Classification (GTDB taxonomy): domain Bacteria; phylum Bacillota; class Clostridia; order Peptostreptococcales; family Anaerovoracaceae; genus Senimuribacter. The sequence goes on from URXI01000333.1 coordinate 4,324, forward strand.
AACTTCAAGATATCCAAGATTATCCAGATAATTCCTAATTTCACGCAGGATAAGACTTCTCTTTACAAACGTATCTTTAACATCCGGATTCACAATCAGATCAACATAACGCTGTCTGTAGCGTGTATCCTGATCTTTCAGACCATGCCATTTGTTGGGCAGTACCTGCAGGGATTTGGAGAGCAGCACCATGCTG
>URXI01000334.1 GCA_900551775.1 uncultured Eubacterium sp.
CCGTCCCCTCGGCGCCAGTTCCTGCCGTGGTCGGAATGCAGATCAACGGGACGCAGGGTTTCGTGACTGTCTTTGTGCCACCGAAAAGGTAATCTTTGATAGAACCCTCGTGGGTCTGCAGCATGCACACAGCCTTGGCCGTATCAATGGTGCTGCCGCCGCCGATTGCGACACAAAGATTGCAGCCAACCCGGCGCATCACGCTAGAAACTTCGTCAACCACTTTCACCGGAGGCTCGGGAACGATGTCCGTAAACAGCTCATATTCCATCCCTGCCTTCTCAAAACTCTCAAAGACGCCTTGCAAGGTGTCTGTCTCCAGCAAAATCTTATCTGCGATTACAAAAATCTTACTGCCGCCCATCTCCTTGGCGAAGTCTGCAATCTTGCTGCTGATACCTACGCCGTAACGGACTCTGGTTAGCATCCTGAAATAAAAATCTTTCATTTTTAAGCCTATTCCTTTCTGCATAAATTGTTCTCGTTCTATTTATGCAATATTGCAAATATTGTGCCATTATCCTGTTTTCGAGAAACAGCGGCAAATTGCCTGTTTCCAGGGTATTCAGATTGCACAAATGGGGGTTTTTCCCTTTTTTCTGCCTTTTTTTGATGCAAAAAATAATCATGATTGCTTTGTGCATCGCAAAAACGCCTTTCTAATCGAAAAATCAGCTGATTACAAAGCAAAATCCCCTGTGTCCGCATAAATGCGTCCACAGGGGATTTTGCTTTAATTTAAGGTTTATTTAGAAAGGAACAACGTAAATTTTATTCTTGCGGGCCGCAAGGTTTGTGCTCTGAGATCGGCATGACGTGCATATTGCCCCTCTGCTCGTTCTCTGCCCAGTAAATATCGTCAGCCACTTTGGCTTCCGGATTCAGCTCGACGCCCTCCAGAATATGTTTCATGAACACCTTGTAGCCGGCTCTGTCGATCAGATGGCCGCCGTGGAGGTATTCCGGCTTGTAGTCGAGAACCCATGCCGAGAACTTCTGCCAGTTGGCGAACCACCTGAGGACGACCTCTTCCGTCACCCAGTTCATGAACAGCTTGCCGGCTCTCGGATTTTGCTTGCCGGTACGTCCGCCCAGTGTCACGCGGTACAGCTGCTTGGTGCCCCTGCTCCATGCCCCCGTCGGGCAGATCAAAGAGCATTCGCCGCAGCCGACGCAGCAGCAGGTGTCCTTGTCAATCTTGCCGTTCCGGTTCAGGCTCAGCACGCCTGTGGCATGATGCCTGCAGGCGTCCACGCAGGAGCCGCAGCCGATGCAGCGATCGATGTCATATTCCTGCTTGTGGATGCCGATGACTCCAAAGTCGTTGAAGTTGGCTTTGACACAGTCGTTGGGACATCCGGCAACCGCCACTTTGATGTGATAGTGAGACGGAAATACCAGCTTCTCGATCTTTCTCGCTAACTTGTAGGTGTTTGCATTGCCTTTGATGCAGTGGGCGTTGCCGATACAGCTCATGATGTTGCGGGCACCGATGGTAGGATAGCCGTAATCGCCCACCTCCATGTCCACGCCGCACATTTCCACATCTACTTCCTCTATATAGTTTTTGATGAACTTGTTGACTTCATCGATGTATTCATATTTGATGCCCGGAATATCCATGTTCTGTCTGGTGCCCATGTGAAAAGTCCCATTGCCCCAGCGCTCACAGATTTCCTGTACCATGCTCAGATGTTTCGCCTGAATCAAAGCACCCGGCACGCGCAGCATCAGCATAAATTCTCCCGGCACCTTGGACTGCCTGAAGCAGTTGATCCGTACCCTTTTTATATCAATATCGTGATTCATAACCGCTGCCTCCTTTTAATCTACCAGATATTTTGCCTTGGTGTAATTGAACACAGGGCCGTCAAGACATACATAAGTTTCATCGATGCGGCAGTGTCCGCACTTGCCCACTGCACAAGACATCTTACGTTCAAATGACATCCATATTTTTTCTTCTGCCGCGCCGCATTTGACGGCAGCCAGCCCTGTGAACTTCATCATCGGCGGCGGTCCTACGATGACGACCTCGTAATTATCTCCGAACTGGTCAAAAGGAATCTCCGATATGAAATCAGAAACAAATCCCACCCGCCAGCCTTCCTTCGGGTCGTTGTCCAGGGCATAGATGGTCTTGAAGCTCTTTGCCCAAGCGTCCAGGTCATTTTTAAAGATGATCCCTTCTTCATTTTTGAAGCCGCTGATCAAAGTCACGCTCTTTGCAAAATCTTTCTGCTCCGCAAACATGTTGAGCATGCTCTTCACTGGCGCAAGTCCCGTTCCGCCTGTGATAACCACCACGTTCTTGCCCTTGAACTGGTCTACCGGCCAGCCTTTGCCATAAGCGCCCCGCAGGAACAAAGTGTCTCCGGCTTCTTTCCTGAAGATCTCGTCAGTCACCTTGCCTACGGAGCGAATGGTGAATTCAAGCCAGCCGTCGTCAAAGGAGCTGACAGAAATCGGCGCTTCGCCGATCTTTGGGATGGACAGCTGCAAAAACTGTCCGTGTTCCGGTTTGATATCCGTCTCTACTCTGAATGTATATTCGTGGAGGCTCTCCCGCTTTACGTCCAAAATTTTGCAGGGAATTGGTTTTACAATGTTATTCATCTCTTTGCCCTCCTTTGATTTCGTCGATGGCCTTTGACATCTTGTTCACTGTCGCCGCGATGGAGATAAACTCCGGACAGCGGTCGATGCAGCGCCCGCAGCCCACGCACATATGATAATCGCCAAAGCGTTCTTTGTAATCGTGGAATTTATGGAGGACTTTGTAGCGCATCCGCTCACCGGCAGTATTTCTAAATCCCATACCGCCTGCCATGTCCGCAAAACCGGCTACCTGGCAGGATGCCGTCGTCCGTTTGCGTTCGCCCACGTTGGCGTTTTCGTTGTAGAGAATGTCTGTCGTGGTGAAGCAGGTGCAGGTGCTGCAGGCTACCGTACAGGCTCCGCAGGAAACACAGCGCTTGTCGAATTCCTTCCACATCGGATGTTCTTTCAACTTGGTCAGGACCTCCTTGTCAGGGATATCCGGAATCGTGACCGTCATCTGATTTTCTTTTATGTATTTCGGCTTAAAGTCCGTCTCTTCACCGCCGTCAAAATATGGAGCCAGCTCTTCGTCGGCAACGTCCAGCAGCACGCCGTTTTCTTCAAAGCGAATGGCTGCGCTGTAATCTTCTGCCTGATTGGTCCCCATGCTGACACAGAAACAGGTATCCCAGCCGCTGACGCATTCCATCATGACGATTTTGACTCTGTCCTTCTGGCGCTGATAGTACAGATCGGCAAAGTCGCCGTTTTCCAAATAAATCTTTTCCTGATGGTGCAGTGCGTGGATATCACAAGGCCGCATGAAAACCAGCAGCTTCTTGCGCCCCGCCTTGCTTTCTATGAATTCATCTTCTGTGAAATAAAACAGGGACTGTGTGATCGGCGAAAGTACCTCCTTGGCAGGTAAATCGGATTTTTCTTTATATTCGATTTCCCCCATCTTACAGACTTTGTCGTAACGGATCAAATCCGTCTGTGAGTATCTGCCTTTCCCGGCAAAACGCTTCGGCGCCCAAATCTCAAAGGCTTCGCCCAGTTTTTCAAAAATCTGGTCTGCCTGATCAAAGCTTATACGGTATCCCATGACCATTCTCCTCCTTCTCTTTTACCTTCTATGTATATTTACTATAGCAGGAAACAATGATAAAAGGAAATGATAATATATTATGCAACAATAAAATTTGCTTATTTATTCGTCGGCTGATCTGTGATATGATAGAAAAAACTGGAGAATAATCAAGAGGTGACAGATTATGTTAGATTTTAGAATCGACACGTTCCTGGCGGTATGCCAGTATATGAATTATACCAAAGCTGCAGAAGCACTGAGTATTACCCAGCCTGCCGTCACACAGCACATTCATTACCTGGAGGAGCATTTCGGGGTCAAGCTGTTTCAATTTCAAGGAAAGCGTCCTGTGTTGACAGAAGCCGGACGGCTGCTTTATGGCGCCGCTACCACGTTAAAGCACGACGAAATCTATCTCAGAGAGAAACTGTTAGACACGACCAAGCGGGGTAAGCTTCTGGCCCTGGGCGCGACGAAGACGGTGGGCGCCTATCTGCTTCCCCAGGCTCTGGCAGGCTATTTATCCCGCAATCCGGAAGCAGATGTGCACATCACCATGGACAACACCAAAGTCCTCCTCGATGAATTGGATCAGGGTAAAATCGACTGCGCCCTGGTAGAGGGATCCTTTGATAAAGATCAGTACGATTTCCTGCTCTATTCCGTCGAACAGTTTGTAGCGGTGTGCCGATCAGGTTATATTTTTGACCGCAGGCCAGAAACCATCGAGGATCTCTTGGACGAAAGACTGATTGTCCGCGAGGCGGGTTCTGGAACCCGCAACATTCTGGAGAGCTACTTGAAGAGACATAATCTGGTGGTCGCCAACTTCTCTCACGTAACGGAAGTCAACAATGTCACTGCTATCAAAGAACTGGTGAAAC
>URXI01000335.1 GCA_900551775.1 uncultured Eubacterium sp.
ATGTATAGAAGTGCGCCCTTTAGTTCCTAAAGGGATTTTTCAATGACTAAATAATCAAATTAGCATTACCTCAGTATTTGTAAGTGCTTTTGTCAATGCCTACTCTGTACCAGAGGCTATCTATCCATAATTATAATATTTCTGGTATTCCGGCAGAATGCCGTATTCGTTGGTGATGACCTCTTTGGAAAGAAGCTGGTCGAATGGGACAGCGAGGTACGGAGAACCCTGGAACGGCTTTTTTCCTTGCCAGAGCTGTTCATATAGCTTCCATCGTTCTGCCGTCATGGATTTTGGGTCATTCTTATCCTCATGCTGCCAGAACTGGCCGCCCAGCAGATAGCTCTCCATCATTTCTTCCCAATTCTGAAAAAAGGACTGTGCCTTCATCCCGGCATCCACGCACAGATCCAGCATTTCCTGCATACTGATATAACCTGCCAGATAGCAACATTGCGTGATATATGCGCAACGTCCCATGTCCCAGCCTAACAGGGCATTTTCCCCATAACGCCGCCATGCTGTCAGCATTTTCGGCAGATAGCTGTCCTCATCTGCGTTTGGATTGGTTTTGCGGGCCTCCTCAATGAGCTGGACTTCTGTAGCATCCTTATATTTATGCGACAAGAGTTCCATTTTCCTCCGATAGCTGGCACGCATTCCCTCGTCGATCAGGCTGCGCATTTCCTTTATAGCTGTCTCATGTCCTTGAATGCCCCAATAATCCCACAGCATTGTTTTAATACTTTCCCGGTCAAATTCGTTATTGTACCGCCAGCCAGCCAGTAGATGAAAATTTGTATGTTGACTTGCTGCAATCAGGATCGACCCTGCGGCATTCATCCAGCGCAATGTAGGGGATAGGGGATTATACTTCTCCATCCGTCTTTGCTTCGATTTATAGATATGATACAGAATACCGGCAAGACCAAGCCCTACGACTAAAGTAGCGGACAGGGCGATAAAAGCCGCCATATCCCCCGTCAGAAAACAGAGGATGCCCATTCCAATAACAAGCAGGATAACGAACACAATTGTACATCCCATATGATACCTACCGCCTTTCAAGGACTGCCTTCTTATTTCGGACTGCTTTGTCCGGCTCTTATGAGAATTTCCTTTGCACTGCGGAGAATCGCCGTATCGTCAGCAATCTTTTGACGCTGTTCTTCAACAGGGATGTCGATGTAAATATGAAAAGGATTGCGAAGCTGGCTGCAAGTTACATACAGGGATTTTTCAGAAAAGGAAAGATAAACATTTCCTTCCATAGCTTCCTGAAAAGCTGTAATCTGCTCCATCACCTGGGGTGTCAGGATGTAAAAAGCATTCTGCTCGTTCTCTGCAAACACCGCAAAATTTTCGTTGAATACACTGTTTTCTGTCTGAATTGACAGCGGGACTCTGGTTTCCCTGAGTTTAGACAGGGCTTTTTTAGAAAACACCTGGACAAAACCTTCACTGATCTTCCGATTATCAAAATAGGAAAAAACAATGACCTGTCCCTCAAATAGAATTTTTGGGGTAGAACTTCTTGTGGAAGCTTTTTCGCCAGTGCAGACATTGACAGCCCGGAAGGGAACTCCATCCAGCTTGCCGGACAGTTCATCTGACGATTGATAAAAGACCGACTGGCCTCCGGGGATTAACTTTAAACGGTTCATTTCCTCATAAGAAAGACCGCCTCCGGCATTGTAGCGCAATTCGGAAAAATCCGGCAGTTGTCGGAGAGTGTCCAACACATATTTGTTTTTGAAATTGATACAAAAGAGGTCATAAGCTTTTTTATAGACCAGCATATAGTAAAAACCAAAAATGGCACCCGCAAAAATCACGCTGAGCATCAGGCCTCCAATCAGACCCCAAAGGCCCCCCTGGGTTGCTGGGTCTCCAAAGCCATATTCACTGATGGAGACAAACAAAAATCGGTTTTTCACCAGTGTCAATCCTATAAACAAAATCAGGCACACCGGGAGCAGCTTCCGAAGAATCTTATGTTTTTTTACAGCGTTCTGCCGCAGCCGCTCCAGCTTGACACCGCTGATATTCTGTTCCACCATTTTCATACATCTTTTTTCCTTTCTTCTTAAAACTGCACCTTAAAGTCTTTTTTCTTTTCTTCCACAGTGTAGAACTTTGCCTCTTTCATGCCATGAAGTTTTGCCAAAAGTAGGTAAGGAAAGGTGTGGATTCTCTGATTATACAGGGATACATTGGAGTTATACAGCCGTCTTGCCGCTTGTAAGTGTTCCTCTGCGTCAAAAATATCCTGCTGGAAATGCTGCATGGACGCATAGGAATAAAGGGTTGGGTATTGCTCAGCCAGTGCATTGATGGCAGAGTTGACCCCGGTGAGTCCCTGCTGGGCGGAAGTAAGCAAGCCAAGTTTCCGATCCAGACTTACCTGATGTCCGATCAGCCCGTCGTCCCCCATACCCGGTGTTTCCGCTCCAAAAGAGTTATCCTGCCCTCGCTGCTGATCCAACTGCTGCCGGATTGTTTCCATCTGCTTTTGCTGTTCGGCAATCGTCTCGCTGATTGCTTTGACCGCTTCCTCAGACAGTTGTTTCTTTTCCTGAAATATGCTTTCGTTCAGTTCTTTCCCCGCGCGGGTAGATGTGACTTCTGTGTAGATCTGGTACTCATGCGCCAGATACTTTTTTACTGCCTCAATTTCTTCCGACAGCATATCGTAGCGTTTCTCCAAAGCAACATCAATGCCCGCGCTGCCTTCCTGCACCTTGACGGAAAGCCGCTGCAAATGGTTATAGAACTTAATGTAAAGAATGAGTAGCACCGCAATAACTGCCACTAAAATAACTATCCACATTATGAAACCCTCCCGCACATTGAAATATTAGTCAAAATCCTCAATTTCCTGCGTTTATTATAGCAAACCTGAAACCTTTTGTAAAACTGTTTTGGGCGGCTTATTCTTCTGTTTTTCAACGGTTTAATCTTCTTGGAATGAGGACATAAATCCTGTTCGGCGCTCCGATCTCCCGGCGCACCCGCAGGATCAGTCCGGCGTCCTCCAATTCCCGCAAGGTTCGCTTGCAAGTCTGTGCGCTGCGTCCCAGCGCCGCCGCCAGTTCCGCAATGGGAAATCGGTGGGGTTCAGTTTTGGGTTATAGGAAAGGCGCGGCCTGCTGGCCGCACCTTTGTTTTTTATGTGCTCTCATTCTTTTTGGCTGTAACCCAATTCATAAAAACTTCTCCTGCACTAATATTAGTTTTTGCTGAACAAATCTCTTTATATTGATAACCAACATTAAATTTTTTTGTTTTCACATCATAAATCATTTTAATCTCTGTGGGGGTGGGATAGTTGTATTTCGCACATACTTCTTTAATCTTGTCCAGTCCGTGTGTTCCTGTTCTTAAAAGTTCCATAGCACGAGAAGGGACTATCCCCATTTCATTTAATGTTTTGATTTTTCCGTCTAATTCAAAGAACACATTGAACATCTGGCTCTTGGCTTCTATGGAACAATAGGCAAATATTTTATCTGCTGCTTTACCGACCATGTTTAATGTAAGCGCAATCAGTTCAGACTGCGTATCCATCAATTCATCTTCAAACACCTTATCCTTTTTTCCACCTTTTAGCTTATCAAAAATCCCCATATAGATCTCCTTTGCGTTTTATCCCTCCCACTGCCCGCTGGCCGGAAAAAGTGTACAGAGGTTGGGACAGTCTGCGCTGGTTTCCTCACGAAGCAGTCATTGCTTTCTTAAAATCCTCAAATAGTTTGAAGACTGATTCAACTATTTCATCTAAATCTTCATAAGTTCCAAAAATCGGCTTCTTTATTTTGTAGTTTGGAGCAATCATCAATCTGGAATATTCTCCTATTGGCAGCCCTAAGATTAGATTTCCGTTTTCTTTTACGATCCAGACTATATCTACCAGGCCGCCGTCTAAGATCATGTTGCCGGAGAACGTATAGGTTCCTATCTGAACTTCCTCAATCCAGAAATATTTCTCCTTGCTTTCAAAATGTGCTTTATATCCCAACTGTGCAAGACTGTCCAAAACAATTTCACCATCAATATAACGCAGCCTTTCATTTAAGGGCGTTCTTTCTCCGTTAAAAGTATTAGAAAGCATCTCATATCTTTTAATAAAATTTGTTTTTTCTAAAGCAGTTTTTACGTCGCTGGGTAGACAAATCATTGATTGATCCATCCTCTCTACTCCGTTTGCTACATAATTTTTGTTTTTCTGCCGTTCTCTTTTGGAGCAAAATGTTCCAGCGGGGGCGGCCCATCAAATCAATTTCATTTTACCATCCAAGGAAGGAAATGGGAAGTCCCTCGCCAATCCATGTCCCTGTCCCAGCGTTGGGTGTGGGTCTCCTCCTGTCTGCGGCGGGCCATGTAAAAGGTGTTGCCTTCCCTTACTGAAAATGGGTGAAAAAATGACCGTCCTCCGGGATGTTCCCGGTGAGCGGTCAGGGTGTCGGTTTTGGTTTTCAGACCCGCCGAACCGATATAGCCGCGCAAACGGG
>URXI01000336.1 GCA_900551775.1 uncultured Eubacterium sp.
AGTGGATCTCTGTGCACACGAAGGGAATGCAGTGATAAGTGCAACCGTCAAACATAGCGACGGATAGACAGACATGAGAAATCCGGATGGCGAGCAACGAACTGAAACACCATGCGGGGGGTCAGAAATGGGAATTGGCGATACAGAACTGCCGGGGTAGCGGGCTGTCCGTGCGGGAGTGGTGCCGCCAGTGGGGCGTCACGCCAACAACGTATGACCGATGGGAAAGAGAGGTTCTGTCCGGGATTGGGAGAAAAGACGCCGGGGGCCATTCTGGGACTGCATTTGTGGAACTGCGAGGGCCACAGCCGTTGGAAAACGTTTCAGAATGTATCGAAACACTCAACATTGGGGGTGAGAGCATTGATCTGTATCAGGAAATGGGACCGGAATTGCTGCGAACATTGGTGGAGTTGCTGAGACGATGATGAACGATTTTACCGAAGCGGATAAGGTGTACATCGCCTACATTGCACTGGTGCGCTTACTACAGACATCACAGAGTTTTCTGGAGAGATAGTTTCAAGGCTGTCTTTTTCACAGCGCATCCGGCTGCTGGATATATTCTTCTTTGCTGATCCGGCCTTCCACAAAGGCATCCTTCAGCCGCTGGGTAGCGGCAACCTGTCGGTTCCACCAGTTCATGGAGATGGTCCCCCGCTGCTTGTGTGCCTTCAGATTGTTGTAAATGCGCGAGTATTTCTTTCTGGATTCGCTGTTCTGATTTGCTGCCTTCTCCTTTTCATGGGCGACGATCATGCGGCAACTCTTGCCTTTCGCATCAGAAATTTCCTGGCTGCAGTACATGGCATTGTAGCCGCCGACGGTCAAAAATCACTGTCCACAGTAGGCGCAGTGTCGAGGTAAATTTCCGGGGGCCATCACTTTATGGGAGTCCACATAGAGAAAACTGCCTAGCTTCTCAAAAGTCATTCTTTCCGCAAGACAAGGCAGGCCTGTCTCGGAATCTCGGCTGTGGACAAAAGCAAGAATGACGGGATGCGCATACTCCGGCGTATCCAGATCAAACATCAGAGCTTCATCGCTGTATTTCTCCCGATTCTGGATCATCCCTGCAGTAATCGTCAAATGCCTCTGCACACGCTTCCCATTTGCGGGATGGCAGTTCTTCAAAGTAGTCTTCTAGCATTCGGTCAATGTTTTACTCAAAGAGTTTCAGTTCCCGCTCCAGCGTTTCCAATCGGGGGAACCACTGCTGAAACGCGGTATGGCAATCCGTCTTCAGTGTCAGGATCTCGTCCATGACCTCCGCTGAATTTCGCCAATCCGGGATGACTGCCTAAGCATGATATTCATCTCAAATCAGTCGATCATATACCGGCGGCGTCAGCTTGTGTTAAAGAACACCGAAGGCCTCATATGCCATCGCCGCGCTGGATGCGTCTCTGGCGGTCAGAAATACCCCGTTGTTCTTCCTTCATATGTGCAACAGAAGACCGGAATTCCACTATGTTCGGGATCTTGTCCAACGCTTCCGCAACAAAGAATCCAAGAGGATAAGATCGGCCGCCAAGTACGCATTCTCTGGAAGTGAACTCCACCGCAAACAGATCGACTGCGTTACCATAGGTTATGCCGTGTAACATATTCATACTCCTGCACACCCGATTGAATTTTTAAATTGTACCCGATATGTTCTGGGGCAATTGTGGATTGTCTCTGGAACATGGTACAATCCTATTGCACCCGATATTATATTTTAATCCGGTGTGCAACGGTGGAAAATCCCTGCCGGAGAAGTAATACATCAGAGAAGAGGAACTACGTATGGTATGGCAAGGAGCAGAAATTTGTGAGGAAGGAGGGGGGGAGAACGGGGGATTCCGCAGCAAAAGGAAAGAAAGCTGCTGCAACAGTCCAGTGGTGCGCCGCGTTCCGAAAAACGCAGGCTCCATCTGCAAACAGCTTAATAGAGAGGATTCCCAAATACAAGATTTTTCTTTTGTAAATTTTGAAAGGAGCACGGAGGCGCTCTGTGCCGATTCTTGGTGAACGATTCTACCAAATGAGCAATGCAATCTTCTACTATAATGTGAAGGCAACCGGATGAGTTATCCTATTCATGGTACTTACCCACGCTTTTTATGGGAGCAATGGGTCGTGGGGACGGAGATAGAAGCCCCTCCGTTGCTGGAGCCGCTTTTTAAAATTAACTACCAAAATTTTAGCCCTAAAAAAACTTGCTGGGGATCTTGCCGCGCACCGGCATCTCATCGACATAATAACAGTTGTGCAAGATGGACAGGACCGCTTCGACTCCGTTTCGTACTCTTCTCCAATGTTGGAAGTCTTCTGCCGTTATGAGTCTCTGCTGGTTCGCGCACCCTATAGCGGAGTGGGATAACACGATCAGACCGGAATATTTTCTGAGTTTTGGATGGCAGTGTTCAAAATGCGAGCATTGAGAACAAGAGTCATTTGGGAAATATGTCTTCACTTGGTTGCTTGCAGAACTATATTTGCGGCGGAGCGGCTTATAGCCGACAGAGTGCTGCAGAATCTGTTCGCCACCCTCGCTGATCTCAAAATCAGCGCAGATATCTGGTACCGGCATTCCTTTCAGACTTGTGCTGATCAGCTTTATATTCTTTTTTGCTGCGGCATTCCGATGCATTTGGCCCGAATATTCTCCATCTATCACAATGAAAGCGGGGGACTCTTGAAACTGCAGCTGTTCAAGGTGAACGTGCAGAAAACGAGAATTGGAGTAGATATTTGCTTATACTGGTAATCTATGATGAGAAAACCGCTATTACTGACCGTTTCAACGATATTCGCCATATAACCAATGTGTTTTTTCCAGACTTGGCACTGAAGGTGGCCTCTGGGCTGTCCGGTTTTGAAGAGCTGTCGGTTTCGGTGATTCTTTCCCTTTGATCCGCAGCCTGCGTCTTCCGTTGTCAATAATGGGTTGCTCATCCAAACACCGCAGCAACAACCGGTGTTCTTTCACATGGCGGTATTTTTCCTGACAGCTGGCCAACAATATATCCGCATCTTTGATGATTGCTGCCGTCCTGGTGTCAACGCCAATATTTCTGCTGTGGTAAATGATAAAATTGCAGTTGTCCGGGTCGATGTAGTACTCAAGGCTGGACAGATTACTCGTATTCGTAGCAGCGGCGAAACTGGGATAATGTTTTGTCGCTTAACGGCTGCTCTTCAAAACTGATCGTACGCGGTGCGTATTGATAGTGGATGTCAAACATCAAATTCCCGACCACTTCGTCATCAGGGAGGTCAAAGAGTTCTTTGATGATCAGTGCTCCAACAATGATGTTTACTGGAATATTGGGTCTGGATGCATGATCAGAGTACAAAATACGAAAGCGTTCTCCGCTGATCGCAGGGAAAATCTCATCGGAAAACACTTTTGCCCACGATTCTTCCAGACATTTTCTTTCCCGTTCCGTCAGACGAAAGATGCGGTCAAATAGCGAGAGCTGCTGGCTGTGATTTGCTTTGTATGACATGAAAACACACCACCCGTGTTTTCTTCTATTGTATCATATTTTTTACATTTTTCGCCTGAAACCCTCTTGAATAACCTTTTGCCCCAACATCATGATTTGATACCAATCCCGCTGGCGGTAACAGTTACCTGCTCTGCTGCGCCGAGCAGAAAGATCTGTGCTGGCCCAGCATCAAGAGTATCGTACAGCACTGCAACTGTTCAGAAAACGCTGCACAGAATGCGGTCAGGCAGTTGGTGGAACGCGGATTCATCTGCAAGGTGGCAACCAAGCAGGTGCGCCGTGACGGAAGCTAGCGGCAGAGGAACAACCACTACTACTTTCTGCCGCAGCCTGTGTTTCTCACAGCAGACCACCGTACAAGTACGGGGCTGCCACAGGAGATGGCGAGGAAGTGTATCAATAAGACGAAGGATAACAAGGAAAAGCACTTGAGCCCTCCCAGGGTTTGAGTCGGATTTAGGCCGCTTTTGACGCTCTGCGGAGGACAGCACAGGACCCCCGCTGGAGTTCAACGAAGTGGGGCCGGTGGGAAGAAGCGGAATGAGCGAGTTTTAGCCCTTTTGGGTGGAAATGAGGGATATGGAGCTTGTGACAACGAAAGGCTGGATAAAGGCCTGGGTCATCGCCCAATGTCATCAAGTTAAGAGCCGGAGCGAATACCCTGGTTTTTAACGTTCACTTTTTTGAGCATTTTCCAAAAAATTGCATGAAGTAGATTGCTGCTTTCTGTGCCCTTCTCTTGGAAACGCTTAACTTAATGACATCGGGTCAACGCTCCGATTTTGACAAGGTACTTCTGTCTGCAGTGCGGGCAGTTCCAAAGACCTCTGGAGTTAGCAGAAATGGGGTCAAAAACAGCAGAGAAAAGAAACTCTGCGGTCGTTATCCCGTTGCGCTTACGACCGCAAGAAAAAACTAGAGGTCAACCCTAAGAGAGGAGGCCTTTATGAGCCAAAAAGAGAAATTCGTCCTCTACCTGACGCCGAAGATGAAAGCGCGGCTGGAGCGG
>URXI01000337.1 GCA_900551775.1 uncultured Eubacterium sp.
TGATGCTGGTTTGGCTCCCCATCAGTATGCACCTCATTGGTTCAGTATTTGGCGGCATGGATTTTGTTCTGGCCTATCTGCTCCTGATGGGGCTGGCCCTGCCGCTGTCCATTCTGGCCGCTGCGGCCGCCTATCAGTTTACACGGAGGGTTGACCTGTCTCTGGTGCTGTTTGCCGCCTTTGCAGCCTTGAGCCTGACCGTTTGGGCGGATGATTGGCAGCTCTGCTGGCTCAATCCCTGTGTTTGGGCACTGTCGGATGACTTCTCTAACTTCCGCATCTTCCGCTCGGTTGCCTGGATGCGCCTGACCTGGCTGGCGGCCCTGGCCGGGGTCTGGGCGGTTTCCTATCTCTGCATTCGGCAATATGGGAAGGGGGTACTTGGTTCCCTGGCCGCAAGCACACGGCGGATCTACCGTCCAGCCATTGCCCTGCTCCTGTTAATCTGCTCCGGCACTGCCTATGCCGCACAGCCGCTGGTTGACCAAAGCAATCCGGACGAAATGGCGATGACTTTTTATGAGGTGCCCTACGCAGAAAATGTAGTTTGCACTGGACGCAGCGCCCAAGTGTTCCCCAATACTTCCACAGGTTCTCTTTCCGGCACGGCATCCTATCAATTCCAGAACACTTCGGGTCAGGAGCAAAATGTGGCTTTTGGCATCAATCCCGGATATACCATCTCCAATGTGCAGGTGAACGGCGCAGATGTACCCTTCTCGGTAAGCGAGTACCAAGAGTACAATGAGGCCATGTTGGAAGTGACCCTTCCCGCCGATGAACAAGCGGAGCTGGTCATGGAATACAGTGGTTTTCCGCAGGAGAGCCGCAATATGTCCACGATGCAGGGCAGCAAAGAGATCAGCACAGAATACCTGTGTCTGGAGAACTCGGCTCTTTCCCCGCGCCTGATGAATGTTATGCCGGGCGAAAATGGATACCCTGCCACCATTGAAATTACACTGCCTGCGTCCATGACTGCGATTCCATTTGGCTCCAGCGAAGCAGAGGTTGTTGCGGAGCATGACAACGGTACCAAAACCTGGCGTTATGAGGCCAATGGCACGGGCGGCATCCTTTATGCCGGCGATTATATTTGTGAGAATATTGAGGCTGGCGGCATGACCATTGAATTCTACTACGGCCGCAAACATCAATCTGTTATGGAAGCCGCGGGCGCAGTAGAGGCAGTCAAATCTGTGGTTGACTACTGCACGGAACACTATGGCCCCTTGTCTTTTGGAACAGGTGAAACGCTCAAGCTCATCCAAAGCCGGGTCACTGGTGGCGGCTATGCCACGAATGGCGCCAGCTTGCTTGACGAGGCAGACTTCACCGCTGATAACCTTGGAAATGCTGATAAGGGTGGCGGCGCCGGCGAAGTGATGATCCATGAGCTTGTTCACCAATGGTGGGGCCTTGGCAATATGTTTGATACATCGGATTCCACAAGTCCCTGGTCGGCCGAAGGTCTGACCGTCTACACCACCTACCGTATCGTCAAAGAACTATACGGGGAAGCCTACGCCCAGGAACATTACATCGACCAATGGCAGCAGGCTGTGGACGACTACTATTTGGATTTCTATGTGCGCAATCCCGATTACCTGGCGAATCTGCCGGAAGACAAGCAGCTGGAGATTACAGGTAACCTGACTTATGTGCGGCAATACTGCGAGATGCCGTTGAAAATTTTGAAAGCAGAGCAGCTGGTGGGCGGCGAAGATGCTTTTGATCAAATCCTGAATCGTCTGTTCAATCGGGAACTGGACCCCATGTACCCCTATCTGACCTACCAGGATTTCTTAAACGCCTGCGGGCTGGCAGAGGAGGATCTGAACCTTGATTAAGATATTTCAATATGAGTGCAAACGCCTGTTGTGGAACAAATTCTTTTTTGGCCTTTTGCTGATCCTGCTGTTCTATGGGTGGCAGGTGCTGAACAGCGTGACCATTTTAGGGGTGTCTCACACCGCCCCTTTCTCTCCCTGGAGTTTCGGGGATTACCTGAGCCGCATGATTCCACTGCTGTGGATTGGAGCCCTCTTCTTTTTGACATTCTTCACATCCGGTAAAGCGCAGCGGGTAAACATCCTTACGGATGCCACCCCAGTTTCTCCGAGACGATATGCCCTGGCTCGATGCGCCGCAGCCCTAACCGGAACCGTATTACTGGCTTTGGTTTGTATCGCGGAGACCGTTTTCTTTTACGGACAGTATTTTAGCTGGTACAGTTGGGGACAACTGCTTTTCCCGGCTTTGATCACACTGGTTCCTACGCTGATATTTGCGCTCGGAAGCGGCTGGCTGTTAGGCCAAGTCCGGCCTTGGCTGGTCTATGTATGGATGGTAGTTCCCTTCGGGTGCATGGCCCTACCATTGCCTGACGCCTTGAAAATTTGGAATGGACAGTTCTTTGGCGAGTACCCATTAACGCTTGGGACTTTAGACCCTGGCTTCTCTATGCCGGCTGCAGTTCTTATCATCCAGTGCGCATTGTTTGCTGTGGGTATCGTCCTGTTGATGATTCGACCCGCACATTCCAAAAGATAATGAGCGGGCGAAGTTTGAATGATTGGAGGTGAGCTGCTTGGGAAGCTTATAGTTCTATCGTTTAGAGATGATGAAGATGTCCTTTTTAGCAAGACAAAGTCAGCCCTTGCTTCTGTCGCAGACTTCTCCACGGCAACCGCCTCCGCAGAAGCACCGATACTCTTTGGCTCTCTGCAAATCGATCCGCAGCGCAGGCTGGCTTGCGTACCACAAATTGATACAATGCACCCAAATTGCATGAATGGGTGCATTTCAAATTTACATATAAAGTTTTTGTTTTCGCTCCTGCGGTTAGCAGGGGCTTTTTTTATTGGCAAAAGAAAAGCACATCTTTCCCGGTGTGGGAGCGATGTGCTTCAAATAGCATCCATTAGTTCAAGAAGGATTTGCTTTTGCCTATCTGTCAGGGTACTCCATTTTGAAAAGAGTTTCTGTTATTCTTCGGTCAATTGCGCTTCTTCACCCTCGGCAAAGAACTGAGCCAGTGTGATACCAAATGCCCTGCATACTGCCTCCAGAGTTGGCAGAGTGGGTGCGTTATTTCTATTGAACATATTTGTAACGGTGGAATGGGAAAGATTAGCTTCCTTTGCCAGATGGTAGTCTGTCCATTTCCGTTCTTCCATCAATTCTCTGATTCGCTTCTGCGTATCCATATCATCACCTACCTATCTGTATCTATTCTAAGTCCCAGAATGGTGGTATAATAGTCACAATCGGTAGATACAGTATGCCCCAAAAAGGCTATTCTTATAGACTGAGCGATAACGGAAACACTAATCTTGCAAGGAGGCAGATTTTATGGAGGAACATATATTTGAGCGTCTGGCTCGTGAACATGGGATTACAGTGGAAGAAATGAGAGCAATTATCTCGGTGCGGATTGAGAAGGGGTGGAATGACCCCGATCCGGTGAAACGGGCGCAATGGAGGAAAATTCCCTGTGTTGGGGATAATCCAACGCCAGATGAATGGTTGCGATATGCGGTAGAGAGGCTTCATTCTGATGGGTATCAAGATCTATTACGGAAATATCTGACTTGATAGATACCTCTGCTGTATTTGATATTTGGTGCAGAAGAAGCTATAATTAGTTTTGGCAAACTCGAAAGAACACAGAACTTGGGAGGATTACAATGCTTGACGCAATCAAAGAAACAGAGGCATTTCACAATATTTATAAAACAGAGATAGTAGAGAAAACGTTAGGAGGGGTGTTGCATGAAGGGAATGAGTCAGGCGAAGGAACGATGCAACGTTTTGAAGTCGCACCAGGCATTCAAATTACCTATAACGATTTGAAAATGGACTCCTGTTTCCGTCCTATCCGATTTGAAAAAGATTTCTTGCAGATCAATCATTGCCTGGAAGGTTGCTATGAATGCGAATTAGATGGGGGTGCAGTCAGTTTTCTGGGGGAAGGTGACCTGTGCGTGGATTACCTCTCCAAAGACAAACAGGTGTTCCTTGGCTCCCGTATCCCTCTGAAAAAATACCGAGGCATCACCGTACTGCTGGAAATGGAAACGGCACAGCAAACCTTGGATCAGGGCTTTCAACAAGCTCATATCAGTTTGGAACAGATAAAAGAACGCCTGTGTTCAGATGGGCGTTCCCTTATCATCAAATCCAAGCACGAAATCGACCATATTTTCAGCGAACTGTACTCGGTAGATGAGCGTATCCAGGTTCCGTACTTTTGGATCAAGGTCATCGAATTGCTGCTGTTTTTAAGTCTCCTGGATGGCAGCGCAGTTTGTCGGCCGCAACAGTTTTCTGCGGACATCTCCAAACGGACACAGGAGGTTTACCAGTATATCATTGAAAATCCCTTTACCAAAGATACCATTCAGGATCTGGCCTGTATGTTCGGACTGGCAGAGTCTAGCTTGAAAAGATGCTTCAAATCTATTGCCGGGGCCTCCATTGGCACCTTTGTCAAGACG
>URXI01000338.1 GCA_900551775.1 uncultured Eubacterium sp.
GCCGGCGCCGATGTGGCAGTTCTTGCCGACAGTAGCTCTGCCACCCAGAATGGCGCCCATATCGATCATTGTATTTTCACCGATAGACGCCCCGATGTTGATCAGCGCCCCCATCATGATGACCGCATTTTTGCCAATCTCTACCTGCTCTCTGATCACAGCGCCGGGTTCGATACGGGCCGGTATCTCCTTCATATCCAGCAGCGGAATGGCGCTGTTGCGGCAGTCGTTTTCCACGACCACATCGTCAATCTTATCCTTTGCTGCCGAAAGCACCGGCGCTACGTCCTTCCAGTCTCCAAAGATGATTTCATCACCTGCGCCAAAGCGCCTGCATCCCTGAAATGCTTCCTTTGCAGCCCCTTTTTTCCATTTCAGGTACACCCTGACTGGCGTCTTTTTTTCTGATTCACTGATATATCTTATAATTTCACTTGCGTTCATGTGTTCCTCCTTCATATGAGTTGGTCAAAGGTGTAAAAGCCTTTGACCTGTCTGACCAATTTTTCCGCTCCCAAGAGAGCGCCCCTGGCAAAGATCTCCCGACTGGCTGCACAATGGGCGATTTGGATTTGTTCGTCCTGTCCAAAAAAAATCACCTCGTGACGGCCGGCCTCTGTTCCTCCCCGCAGAGAATGGACACCGATTTCCTGCCTTCCTCTGGCGCCCTGCTCACCCCTGCCAATCACCCTGGTAAATCGCCCGTTGGGATCAATTTCCGATAGCAGGGTCTGGGCGGTGCCGCTGGGGACGTCTTTTTTCTGATTGTGGTGTGCTTCTATCAGTTCTGCTTCATAGCCGCTATCTAATAGATATGCAGAAAACTGCCTTAAAATCCGTCTTATTATGACAATTCCAGTAGAAAAGTTCGTACTGTAGAGCACCGGTGCATAGGCAGCCAGGGCACGAAGCTGTCTCTGCGCGTCCTCATCGAAGCCCGTCGTACCAGAGACCAGCGGCACACCCATTCTTTTAACGTAAGCTGCGATGGCGGGCAGCGCCTGTGGCGAAGAAAAGTCGATCAAAACATCCACTGGCTGATTGAATTTTTTTAAGTTTTCTATATTATCGGTGGAAAACACTGCTGCTACCTCCAATCCCTGGGCCAGCGCAAGTTCCCCTACCATGGTTCCCATCTGTCCATGACCAATTAAGAGAATTTTCATAACAGTTGCACCTTTCTCATCGAAATCGCCAGTGTTTTTCTGGCAGATTCACTCATATCATATAGAGGCAGACGCATATGAGATTCACATTTTCCCATTAATGCGAGAGCTGTTTTCACAGGAATCGGGTTGACCTCAGAAAAGAGACAGTGTATCAGCTCCAGGTATCTGAGCTGCATCTCCATGGCATAACCCATATCCCCGGAGGCCTCTTTGATGCCTGCGATGCGCGGAATCCTGCCCGAAACACGCTCCACGGTAAACTTGCAGACTGCATCGTCCTCTTCTTGTGTCATAGTAGAACTCTCTCCTGTAGTTCCAAGAATTACAATACCATCCGTTCCGGCAGCAAGATGCCAGTCGATCAGATAACCCAGACGTTCAAAATCCGGGTTTTCCTCCTGATCAAAGGGTGTGACGAGAGCGACAAGGGACCCTCTCAAATGATTTAGATTCATCTTTCTTTCCTACCTTTTTTCTGATTAGATAGGGAGTGCAAGATTCGCCGGCAAAAGAAAAAGCAGACCCGAAGGCCTGCTATGGATCACTCGATCATTTCTGTACACATAAAGAGCGCTCTAAAACAGCGTACAGACAATCAAATTTTCCGACAGCACTCCTGCAAGGGCTGTGATTGATAAACACCTTGCAGACAGTGTCATGGATATTCTCCATAACCCCACCCTGCGAGACATACCTGCCTGCAGAGTTCGGCGAGATTGCTGCTCTCTGTGATCGTCGCCCGTCGGCTCCCACAGAGGCGTCGTTCCCGCGACCTCTATCTTGAAAACTAGGTTAACATGAGTTTCTCCCCCTGCCAACCACTTTTTTGTTTGTTGTAAACAAATATTTGCTTTTTTGTTTGTGATAGTTTATAATTTTCTACAAATATCTGAAAGGAGCACCACCATGCTTGACTTGCTGAGACAATACAGGCGCGACCTGCACCAAATTCCCGAGCTGGACTTCGACCTGCCGGAAACCACCCGCTATATCAGAGACGCCCTCTCCAAATACGACTGCCGGATCCTGACGCCGTCCCTTTCCGCAATCTGCGCCTGGTTTGATTTTGGAAAGAAAGAGACGATCGCCTTCCGGGCGGATATGGACGGCCTGCCCATCGCGGAACGCACGTCAAAGCCTTATGCCTCCCGTCATACTGGCAAAATGCACGCCTGCGGCCACGATGGCCACATGTCCATGATCCTGGCCCTGGCAGAGCGCATAGAATCTCACAGAGAAGCACTGTCCCGCAACGTCATGCTGATTTTTCAGCCCGCCGAGGAGACAGAAGGCGGAGCGGAGTCCATCGTGGAAAGCGGCATCCTCACAGCCTGCCATGTGGTCCGCATCTTTGGCTGCCACCTATGGCCGGAATTGCCCGCAGGAATTGTCGGGGCGCGCCGCGGGGCGATGATGGCGAGAATGCGCGAGGTAGAGGTTGCGGTCAAAGGCCGATCCGTCCATATCGCCAAGGCCCGCCAGGGCAGCGACGCCCTCTACGCAGCCGCTGCCTTCCTCACAGCTGCCTACAAGATGGAGCGAGAAGAAATTCCTGCAGGGATTTACAGATTGCTGAAATTCGGTATTTTGCAGAGCGGTACCGCCTGTAATGCCATCAGTGCCTCTGCCTTCCTCAAAGGCAGCCTGCGCGCCTTCGATCAGGAAACCTATGATCATATTCAAAGGCGCATGGAAGAAATCGCCGGACACATTGAAAGATCAACGGGCTGCACTTTTGAGATAAACCTTTCACAAGGCCATCCTCCTCTCTGCAATACGCCGGAACTCTTTGACCTGGTCGTGAGTCGCTGCCCGGATCAGATACAGCTTCTTGCGGAGCCTTCCATGACCAGTGAAGATTTTTCCTATTATGCCCGCCACTTCCCTGTATTTTTCTTTTTTCTGGGGTTGGGCGCGGATACAGCTCTTCATACTGATCACTTCGACTTCGACGAGGCGGCCCTGCTGCCTGGCCTTGCTTTTTACGAAAAACTGCTGCTGCTTCCCTGAACATAGGCAAAAGCGGGCGCTTCCTGGAATTGCGCCCGCTTTTTGTCACTATATTTGATTAAGATTTCTAAGCGTTTTTCTTTGCTTTGCCCTCAGCCTGATGTTTCTTCGCGAGAAGGTCAGCATATTTTTCTTTGACGATGTCGGTCCAGAGATCTGCATTTCTGATGCCGCAGTCTGCCGGCTCAAATACAGGATCCAGTCCCAAGTGTTTCTGTCTCTCGTAGTCTTTGAGCAGCTTCACTGCCTTTGTCGAGAGAATCAGCAGTGCGATAAAGTTAATCCAGCACATGATGCCGATGCCGATGTCTGCCGTATTCCAGGCAGCGTCTGAAGATCTGGTAGCACCGATCAGTACGATGACGACGATGATCGCCCTGAATATGTTAGTCATGATTTTTCTCGCACTCTCGCTCTTGTTTTTCATCACATAAGAGATGTTCACATCCGTGTAGAGCACGAAGGATAAGAGCGTAGTGAATGCAAAGAAGAATACCGCGATAGCGATGAATACAGATCCGACGCCAGGGAATACGGAGTCAATTGCAGCCTGGGTGTAACCGACGCCTGCCTTTACCCCTGGAAGTCCTTCCGTAATCATGGTCTCTGTTTTCTCGTTCATGACGTTGAACATTCCTGTTGAAAGGATCATGATTGCTGTCGCTGTGCAGACGAACAGGGTGTCTACATATACAGAGAAAGACTGTGCCAATCCCTGTTTTGCAGGGTGTGAAACTTCCGCTGATGCTGCAGCGTGCGCGCCCGAGCCGTAACCGGCCTCATTGGAATAGATACCTCTCTTGACGCCCCACATCACTGTGCTGCCCCAGATGGCTCCATAAACTGCGTTCATCTTAAATGCGCAGCCGAAAATCAGTCCGAACATTTCTGGAATCTGCTTGAAATTGATTCCGAGGATGACCAACGCTAAGATAATGTAGATGATGGCCATGACAGGTACGATCAGTTCTGACACTCTGCCCAGTCTTTTTGCGCCGCCAAAAGCGACAAATGCAACGCAGACTGCCATCACAGCGCCGCCGATCCACGGATTCAGGTTGAACGCATTATGGGCCGCATCAGCAAAATTGAATGCCTGGATGGTCGGTCCTGTGATACCGTTTGCCAGAATCGCCGCCAGGGCAAAGACGATGGCGAAGATCTTCGCAATTTTGTTTCCGCCCATTCCTCTTTCTATGTAGTAGGCAGGGCCGCCCTTATATTCTCCATCAATTCTCGTCTTGTAAACCTGTGCCAGAGCTGACTCAGAAAAGGCAGTTCCTGCACGTTTCGGTTCTGCTCGGAGAAAGTCACGC
>URXI01000339.1 GCA_900551775.1 uncultured Eubacterium sp.
GCTGACTTACCACCAGGGCAGGCAGGTGAGAAGCCGCAGCAAGGAATCCATCGTCAGAGAAGCAGAAAAACTGACAGAGATGGCGGACTTCAAAGGCTATATTCACGATATCGGAGGACCGACGGCGAATTTCAGACAGCCCGCCTGCAAGAAGCAGCTTACAAGCGGCGTCTGTAAGAACAAGGACTGTCTCTATCCCCATCCGTGCAAAAATATGGACGTGGATCACAGCGATTACCTGGGGGTGCTGCGTGCCGTCAGATCGATCGACAAGATCAAAAAGGTATTCATCCGGTCAGGCATCCGCTACGATTATGTCATGGCGGATAAGGACAGAACTTTTTTGCGGGAATTATGTGAGCACCATGTCAGCGGAACATTAAAGGTGGCGCCGGAGCATATCTCGGACCGGGTGCTGTACCATATGCGTAAACCGGAGAAACAGGTCTTTGTCGATTTTGCCAGAGAATACAAGAAAATCAACGAAGAGCTGGGAAAGAAGCAGTATCTGATACCATACCTGATCAGCTCTCATCCGGGCAGCACCCTGGAGGATGCCATAGAACTGGCGCTGTTCCTGAAAGAGTATGGATTTGTGCCGGATCAGGTGCAGGATTTTTATCCGACGCCTGCGACCCTGGCCACCTGTATGTATTACACAGAAAAAGACCCTTTTACCATGGAGACTGTGTACGTGGCCAAGGATATGGAAGAAAAGAAGATGCAGAGGGCATTGATTCATTATAACAAGCCGGAGAATAGAAGCACTGTAATCAAAGCCCTGAAAAAAGCTGGCAGAGAAGAGCTGATAGGCTGTCTGCTGGGCGGAAACAGGGAGAAGATAAATGAGTCTGATAAGAGAATTCGCAAAAGTAATAGGGGAAAGTCAAAGGCAGTACAAAAATGTAAGCGCGAAACCGCTGCTTCTGACCGAAGAGGTCGGCGCTGAGGCGCTGGAAAGCGGGAATCTGCTCTGCCGCGGGGACAACAAAGTTTTCATGAAGACTTTGCTGGACGAAAGGCAGATGGCAGGGAAAATACAGATGATCTATATCGATCCCCCGTTTTTTTCAAAATCAAATTACGATGCAGTGGTTAAGGCGGGCGGCAGCAATATCAAACATCTGGCCTATGGGGATAAATGGGAGAAGGGCCTTTCTGAATACCTGAAGATGCTGGCGGTGCGCCTTTATCTGATGAAGGATCTGCTGGCCGATGACGGACTGATCTGGCTCCATCTGGACTGGCATGTGGTGCACTACGCAAAGGTGCTGATGGATGAGATCTTCGGCGAAAAGAATTTTGTCAACGAAATCATCTGGACTTACAAATCGGGAGGCACCAGCAAGAAACACTTTGCCAGAAAGCACGATACGATTTTGGTGTATGCCAAAAGCGCCAAATATCAATTTTTCCCACTAAAAGAAAAGTCCTACAACAGACAGTTCAAACCATATCGTTTTAAAGGCGTAAAAGAATACAGGGATGAAGTGGGATGGTATACCATGGTGAACATGAAGGATGTGTGGAATATCGACATGGTGGGACGTACCTCAGCAGAGCGAACCGGCTATGCGACCCAGAAGCCGGAGCAGCTGCTTTCGCGGATGATCGAGAGCTGCACGCAGGAAGGCGACATCTGCGCCGACTTTTTCTGCGGCAGTGGGACT
Organism: uncultured Eubacterium sp.; assembly: GCA_900551775.1. GTDB lineage: Bacteria > Bacillota > Clostridia > Peptostreptococcales > Anaerovoracaceae > Senimuribacter. The sequence goes on from URXI01000339.1 coordinate 1,671, forward strand.
CTGCCTGCAGCAGCTGGGAAGATGGGCAGACGTTTCATTGCCTGCGATTCCGGCAGCCTGGCCATCGAGAGCACCATAGAAAGACTGGCGAAGCAGGAAGAATCTTTCCAGGTTTTTGATTTAAAACCGGAAGGAAAGTCAAAAATAGATGCAGTCGTGGAAGTCAGCGTAGCGGAAATCCCTTCTTCTGATAAGCGATTGCTGCAGTTAAGCCTGGTGTCTCTCAAGGAGCGGGAGCTTTCCAAGACCGTGGAGAAGAAGTCGAAGGACAAGGTGAAGCAGGTATTAAAAGACGACTCCCTGCAGATGGTCGAAGGTTGGAGTATCGACTTTCATCATAGAGACGGTGTGCATCGCCCCGAGGTCATCTTTGTGAGAACAAAAGGGGAGCTTACGACTTCTTATGAAAAAATTATTTCAGAGAAAAACTCTATTTGTGTAAAGATCGTAGACATCTTTGGCAATGTCGTGTTTGAAAGGATAGAATATGAAGGAAACCATGAGACAGAGAATCGTTGATTACTTTTTTCTGATTTTAGCTTGCGCCATCGGCGCTTTTGCCACTACGGCAGTGATGATACCCAACGGCCTGACCATCGGCGGTCTGACCGGAATCGTGAGAATCATGCAGTATTATGTCAATCTTGACTTTTCGCTGATGTACTACGCCGGCGCTTTTGTGATCCTGATCGTCGTCGTTGCCACCATCGGATTCAAAGAGGCAAAGAAGGTTCTGGTGGTGACCATCATGTATCCGGCAATTCTGTTTGTGCTGGAGCTCTTCGATTTTAAACTGCTGGAAGAGAAAGACGTGATTCTTGCAGCTATTTTCTGCGGTGTGTTTTCGGGAGTCTGCAATGGAATCGTCTTCTGGAGGGGCTACGCTTTCTGCGGAACGGAATCCATCGCCAAGATCATCAAAAAGAAATTCGCGCCGCAGGTGGATATCAGCAAGATCCTGCTGGCTCTTGACGCCTGCATCATCATTCTATCGGCGTTCATCTACGGTCGCAATATCGCGCTTTACGCTTTAGTGACCCAGTTTATCGCCTCCAAGATGGTTGACTTCATCATGTACGGCTTTGAGACGAAGATCGTCCAGGTGGACATCATCACATCAAAGGCGGAGGAGACCATCGAGTTTGTCATGCAGACGCTGGATCGCGGCGTCTCCAGCCGAAAGACGGTGGGAGAGTTTACCGGGATAGAAAAAAAGGAACTGGTGGTACTCTGCTCGCCGAGAGAGAGTATGCTGTTGAAGAAATTTCTGGCGCAGACAGATCCGGCAGCCTTTGTCACCGTACTTCATGTCGATACTGTATGGGGCAGCGGCAAAGGCTTTACCAGTATTGAGAAAGATGTATAATGGCTTTCCAACGGGTTTTGTGGTATGATATAACAAATGGAACAGAAATGAAGAGGAGGATACAAATGGCAAAATACCAATGCAGAGTGTGTAAGTATATTTTTGATGAAGAAAAAGAGGGCATGAAGATTACCGACATCGACGCTTGCTTCATGTGCGGATCGTCTGTTGACAATTTTGAAATGATAGAGGATGACGAGGGCAATCCGGTGACAGGAGGGAAGACAGCGCCTGCGCCGGTTTCCGATGAGAAAGCGGGGAATAATCTGGACTACGATCAAGCCTTCGTAAGACACGACGACAGCTGCCGCTATATGGACCAGATTCACGAGATGGCAGTATCGGGAGAATCCCTTCATGCAGCCATGAGCACAAAGATGCCGATGCCCAATTGGGACGACATCCTGCTTCTCGGTGCACAGCTGAATCCGCCGCCTCTGGACGATGACGCTCCAGTCAGCATTCAGACCGTCATCGGCAAGAAGGCGGCAAAGCCTATGGTAATCGAAAGCCCGATCTACATATCTCATATGTCCTTCGGCGCATTGTCTGCAGAGACAAAAGAAGCGCTTTCTAAGGGCAGCGCCATGGCAAAGACAGCAATGTGCAGCGGCGAGGGCGGCATCCTGCCAGAGGAAAAGGCGGCTGCCTACAAATATATCTTTGAATACGTACCGAATCTCTACAGTGTCAACGACCAGAATCTCAAGGAAGCGGACGCCATCGAGATCAAAATCGGTCAAGGCACCAAGCCGGGCATGGGTGGACATCTGCCGGGGGACAAGGTGACAGCTGAAATTGCGGCAATCCGCGGCAAGGAACAGGGCAAGGACGTGCAGAGCCCGTCCAAGTTCCCGAACATCAACTCGAAGGAAGACCTGAAGGATCTGGTCAGCCAGCTCCGTCAGCGCTCAGAGGGAAGACCCATAGGCATCAAGATCGCTGCCGGCAAGATTGAAAAGGATCTGGAATTCTGCGTATTTGCAGAGCCTGATTTCATCACCATCGACGGACGCGGCGGTGCTACCGGTTCCAGCCCGTTCTTTCTGCGGGAAGCTACCAGCGTGCCGACTGTTTATGCCCTGCATCGGGCAAGAAAATATCTGGATTCCGTTCACAGCGACATCGACCTGGTTATCACGGGAGGACTTCGTGTTTCTGCTGATTTCGCCAAGGCCATCGCCATGGGAGCAGACGCAGTGGCCATCGCATCTGCGGCACTGATTTCGACAGCCTGCCAGCAGTATCGCATCTGCGGCAGCGGAAACTGTCCTGTCGGCGTGGCAACCCAGGATCCGGAATTGCGCAAACGCCTCAAAGGAGATGCGGCGGCAGAGAGAGTGGCAAACTTCCTCAATGTCAGCGCGGACGAGCTGCGCACCTTTGCCAGGATTACAGGCCACGAGGATATCCACGACCTGAGCCTCGATGA
>URXI01000340.1 GCA_900551775.1 uncultured Eubacterium sp.
GCAGCAACGCTGTTGGAGAAGGTGTCGGCGTCAAATTGGGCGATCCGTCAGCCATGCTGGACGAATACCTGGTAGATGAAATGCTTTCCTGCTGCGAAGAAAACCACATCAAGTATCAGAGAGACGTCATGGATCGGGGCGGCACCGATGCCAGCAGTATCAATCTATCCGGCTGCGGCGTCAAGGTGTGCGGCATTTCCATCGTGGATCGCTTTCCGCACAGTCAGAGTTCCATCATCAGCAAGGAAGACGTGCGAGGTGCCATTGAACTTGCTGACAAATATACAAAAAGAGTTTTTAATTTTGAAGAATAGGAGAAAAACAATGAAAAAGAAAATCTCAAAAGCGGCAGTGCTTCTTCTGTCCCTGACCCTGGTTATGGGTTTGTTTGCAAGCTGCGGCGGTGGCAGCAGCGACACCGAAGGCAAGACTTCACTGGTCGTAGCAGTAGACAACGACTATGCGACCCTTCATCCATGTAACTGGAGCACTACGGTAGAACAGCGCATGAACAGCCAGATCTACGACACTTTGCTCAGAAAGAACTATGAAGACCAGACCAAGCTGGAACCGCGTGTTGCGGAAAAGTGGGAAATCAGCAAAGACGGAAAATGCTATACCTTCCATCTACGTGACGACGTCACCTTCCACGATGGAAGCAAGCTGACAGCAGAAGACATCGGTTTCACCCTCGACCTCTATGCCAAGTCAGAATATCAGGGCGCTGTTGTAGAAGGCTTTGACCACTACGACATCGTCGATGATGCCACCATCAAAGTTTACACAAAGAGTGTCTATGCCCCATTCCTGGACAGCATGGATCAGATGTTCATCGCCAGCAAAGCTTATTTCGAAAAAGCCGGCAAAGATAAGTTCGCACAGGAGCCTGTGGGCTGCGGACCTTACAAATGGGTCAGCCACAGCGACGGCGACAAGGCGGAGCTGGAAGCCTATGAAGAGTATTACATGGGCGCGCCTAAGATCAAGAACGTTACCTTCAAAGTCATTTCAGACGTTGCAGCCATGGGCGTCGGCATCCAGACAGGCGAAGTTGACTTTGCGGAAGTAGATCCATCGGTTGTAAGCACGGTCAAAGACGACGAAAACGTGGCACTGGACGAAGCCACAGAGACCACTTTCGGTTTTGTGGCCATGAATACAGAAAAGGCACCTTACAACAACGTGAAATTCCGTCAGGCAATCAACTACGCCATCGACCGTGAGGGCATCATCAAGAGCGTGCAGGAAGGTTATGCTACAGAGAACTCCAACCTGCTGACTCCAGACAGACTGGGCTGGTCAGAAGACCAGAAATCCTATACATATGATGTAGATAAGGCAAAAGCACTGCTCAAAGAAGCCGGCATCAAAGGCAAGTACGACTTAGGCAAGATGTATGTGGCAGAGCAGTACAAGACTTTGGCAGAAGTCGTACAAAACAATCTTGAGAAAGTCGGCCTCACATGCAAAATCGAAATTCTCGAGTTCAACGCTTATCTCAATAAACTGAGACAGGGAGACTTCGGCATCACTGCACTGCAGATGTCACTGGAAGGTGACACCCAGCAGGTTGCCATGGCACTCTGCACCCAGTACGTAGGACAGGCAAACAACGCCCGTTACAGCAACCCTGAAATCGACCAGCTCTTCGAGAAAGCAGTTACCACGATCAAAGAAGAAGACCGCGCTAAGGTCTACGATGAAATCTTCCAGAAGGTACAAGAAGAAGCCGTTTATGCGGTTCTCTACAACCCTACTATGCTCTATGCGCGCAACGCTGGTTTAAAGATTCATCATCTGCCGGTTGAAGGCGTTTACTATATCTACGACTTCTCATGGTAAGTTCCAAGATAGAATCATAAAATTCATCCACGCGAAAACCCCTGGCTCAGGGGTTTTCGCATATCTACATGTGAAAAAGAAAGGAGCATAGAATGGATATCAGAGATACAAAACTATCCAATCTTCTAATCCGCTACAGCACCGAGATCAAACCGGGTGAAAAGGTTTTGATCGAATATGAAGGCGCCTGCTGCCTGCCCCTGGTCAAAGCTTTGATCCGGGATACTTATGCGGCCGGCGGCTGGCCTTATGTGACCATCAGGGACTCTAGGGTCATCAGGGAACTGGCTATGCACTGCAGCGAAGAACAGCTGGAATATCAGGCGGAATACATATTGCAGCAAAACCGAGGTATGGACGCTTACATCGGCATCCGCGCCTTTGACAACATTTCTGAGCTTTCCGACGTTCCCACGGAACAGATGAATCTCTATCAGCGGATCATGCGCCGCGCCAGCAGCTACTTGATCGACCATACCAAGTGGGCAGTGCTCAAATACCCCAATGCCTCCATTCCACAGCTTGCCGAAATGAGTGAAGACGCCTTCAGAGACTTCTATTATGACGTTTCCACCATCGACTATGGGAAGATGAGCAGAGCTATGGACCCTCTGGTGGAGCTGATGAACCGGACGGACCAGGTCCAGATCCTGGGGCCTGGAACAGATCTCACCTTCTCCATCAAAGGCATCGGCGCCATCAAGTGCGACGGCAGAATGAACATCCCTGACGGAGAAGTCTACACCGCCCCGGTAAAGGATTCCATGAATGGCTGCATCACCTATAATACGCCTTCCAATGAGCAGGGTTTCACTTACGAAAATGTACGATTTGAAGTAAAAAATGGGAAAATTGTAGAAGCCTCCGCTAACGATTCGAAACGCATCAACGACCTTCTCGATACGGATGAGGGTGCCCGCTATTTCGGTGAATTTGCCCTGGGCGTACACCCCCATATCCTGGAACCGATGAAAGACACTCTCTTTGATGAAAAAATCGCCGGCAGTCTCCACCTGACACCAGGCATGGCCTACGACGACGCTTTTAACGGAAACAAATCTGCCCTCCACTGGGACCTTGTCTTAATTCAGCGACCGGAGTACGGCGGCGGGGAAATCTGGTTTGACGGCAAGCTGGTGCGCAAAGATGGTCTTTTCGTCCTCCCTGAACTGGAAGATTTGAATCCTGACCGATTAAAATAGCTGTTTTCCCGCATCTTCACGTGATATTTTGGAACATTCTATGCTATTTTGCAAAATATTTGTATTTTTTACTCGAAGATATTGATTTTTAAGAAAACTTTGATAGAATGGAAGTAGTCTATTGGTTTAGGAGAGAAATAATTATGTCAAACAAAATCACACTATCTGAGCAGATTTATGATGAACTGTATCATGATATCACAGATCAGAGGTTGGTGTGTGGTCAAAAATTAACCTTAAAGGTCCTCAAGGACCGATTCAATGTCAGCCACACGCCGATTCGGGAGGCTCTGACCAGGCTCTCAGAAAACGGTCTCGTTACCTATTACTCCAACTGCGGCGTTACCGTAACAGAGTTCACTGAAACAGATATCCGCGAAATCTTCCAGTTTATCGGAGAATTAGATGCTCTTGCAATACAGTTTTGCAAAAATTCCTTTACCCAGGCCCCTTTGCTCATCGAACTGGGTGAGATCATCAAAAAGGGCAATAAACTGCTGGAAGAGGGAAACATTACAGAGTGGAAAGAATATTCCGAGGAATTCCACGTGGCATTTTACCGCCATGCACAGAACCACTATCTGGACGAAGCCGCCACCAGGATCCGCGCCAAGGTTGAAGTGCTTTCCTGTATGTACTACCAGAAACCCAACGTGGAGAAAATCAACGAAGGCCATATGGAAATCTATAAGGCTGTACAGGAGCACGACTTTGACCGCGCATCGGAAATCATGCGCTACCACCTGCAATACGACATGGTCTATGCACTGAACGCCTACAAGGATTACCAGGAACGAGCAAAAGAGGTGTCTGAGTAATGAAAATCGCACAACTGCAGACTCACGTCTTTGCCGATAAAGCTGATAACATGGCGCAGCTTGAGACATCCATAGCAGCGGTCATGCCGGAGAACCCTGACCTGATCACCTTTGGGGAAATGTTCAACTGTCCTTACGTCACTGAGAACTTCCCTCTCTTCGCGGAGGAAGAAGGCGGTCACACATGGCAGAAACTCAGCGCTCTTGCTGCCGAGTACGGTGTATACCTTTCGGCTGGCTCTGTACCAGAATTAGAAGATGGGCACGTTTACAACACCGCCTATGTCTTCGACCGCAGCGGCCGCCAGATTGCAAAGCACAGGAAGATGCATCTCTTTGATATCGACGTCAAAGGTGGACAATCCTTCAAGGAGTCCGATACACTGACTGCCGGCAGTCAGGTTACTGTCTTCGATACAGAGTTCGGCAAAATCGGCCTCTGCATCTGTTTCGACTTCCGTTTCCCTGAGCTGGGAAGGCTGATGGCTCTTGCTGGGGCAAAGCTGATTCTGGTACCTGCCGCCTTCAATATGACCACAGGTCCCGCCCACTGGGAAATCGTATGCCTTAG
>URXI01000341.1 GCA_900551775.1 uncultured Eubacterium sp.
CGCTTTTGATAGGACGTCCCGTGCGGGAATCGAACCCACATCTAGTGCTTAGGAGTTCTAAATGTCCTTTCGCAGCAAGTAGTTTCTAACCTCCTGTAATACTCTCTAACACCTTATAATACAGGAAAAACGTGAGGTCTGTACGGAAGATAGATTCACGAAATATCCTGTACTGGTAACAAAAGTGTTAGCAACGTGTTAGCTGGCTCAATTCAGCTAGGAAACCATTTATCAAGATAATACGATACTCTTTTCCTTAATGCAAGGAGTAGACGTTTTGTGTGAAAACATGAAACGTCTATTTTTTATATATGCAATAGCACCAAAACTTTTATTATTATGTATATATCGAAAATCCTATAAAAATTTTGATTTGTGCATGGCTTTTTGCACTTATATCAAGTATAATCAGGATAACGAAAGATATATGCACAGAAAAGAGGGATTGTATGCAGTTAAACAACTATTTAGAATATCTTGAAAAAACAGTAATGGCTTACTCAGATAAAGTAAAACGCCATTTAGTAAAACAATTCATTCAGCACGGAATTGCGACTAAACAAACAGATACTTCGGGACAGTTATACATAGAGGGGCTAGAAACTGTAGATATTTCAGAAAAAACATTGTCCGAACAGCTTGTAACTTGCATTCACCAGAGCAAAAGAGCTGGATATGCTTTAGAAAAATGGGAATTTTTAAAAGATTATAAGTATTCCGTTATTTTTACTTGTAATGATTTTTCATCAACATTAAAAAAAGCAAAGGAAATCATTCCTCTTGAAAATACTTATGAGAATGATTACTTATATACATCTTTCGTAAAACCTGTTGCATACTCTATGGATGGATACTATTTTTTGAAATTTAATTTGGCATATGCAGCTATTCATCCTCTCACACAGGAAGAATTTTTAACCAAATATCCCTTTTTAGTTGTATTTCATGAAAAAGGAGAATTGATAGAATTCCGTTTTGATGTTTTAAAAAGGGTCTTTTTATCCGACAAAAAAGAACCGACTATATATTCCAACTTAATTGCAGAAATGTCTGATTATTTTAAAGAACATTTTGAGTGCGATTTGATTCCACTAAATTTAGACTTTATGGTTAATGTATGCAAACGTGATGAAAATGTAAAACTTATTGCTCAATCCATGAAATTACCTAATGGTGGAAACGCACAACTGGATGTTGGTAACAATCAAGAATATATATTACCATTTATCGGTGAACTACGCTCACTATTAAATGACAATCAGGCTGAATTAGAGAAAGTACCTGATTTCAGAGAAGCCTTAGAACAATTTATGTTTGAAATGGAAGAAATGTCCGATTATCCTTGGATTGAATTATTATGGGAAAACGAAATAAAAACACGAAGTAACCGTGTTAAGTTCGTTTTCAATTACATGAATAAATCTTATTGCTTAATACAATATTACTATAGTAATGTGCTAATTGGAATGGAGCGAATGAATTATGTTATCGAATACATTGTCAATCATAGAAATGACGATACAACGCAAAATGAATAAAAATATAGATAGCATTGCCTTAACTAATTTTTTCAAGAATTATAGAAAAAATATGTGGATTTATCCTGGCGTTTTGAAAAGAAAATTTTCCTTATCTATTCCTGAAATCTATGATTTTTTATCTGAATTGGAAAAGCAAGGAATTTTGCAAAGTTATTATGAATTATATTGTAGTAATTGCCAAAAATCTATGGGGACAGTACGTTTGTTTAATGAGTTACCAGAAACTTTTGAATGTGAACTCTGCCATAGCGAACTTTCCTCAATAGAAAATTCATTTTTAATATATATGGTGGTACGTGATGATTGATATTATGCCAGATGATAAAGAAATTTCTAAGGCATTAAATGTCCTTAATAATATATCTGATAAATTAAGATATGAAAAAATTTGTGAAATTAGTGAAGCCCAAAAAAACACTTATAAAAAATTACTTGAAAAATTCAAACAGCTTCATGACATTTCCCCTACAGATAATGCCCCTAAAAATTTACATAACTTAAAAGGCGAAGCTTTAGAAAATTTAGTTTCTTATCTCTTAACTATCTCTGGAAATATTTTTAATGTAGATAGAAACTTACGAACTTCAACGAATGAAATAGACCAAATCGTTACTTTAACTCCTCAAGGAAAAGTTTTGTTGACATATCATCTGATTGACCCGAAACTTGATACCTTTCTAGGAGAATGCAAAAATTACGACAAAGCCGTTAGTGTTACATACATAGGAAAATTTTGTAGTTTGCTTTTAACAAACAACATAAAAATAGGCATTTTATTTTCGTATTATGGTACTAGCGGAACTGGATGGAGTAATGGTGCTGGACTAATAAAAAAATTTTATCTCCATAAGGAGAAATTGGAAGATAAATATTGCATTATTGATTTCTCTATAAAAGAATTTGAAGCAATCCTTAACGGTAAAAACCTATTACAAATTATAGATGAACAGTTGAAATCTTTACAATTTGACACTGATTATTCCCGTTATCTTTCAAAACATCCAGCAGAAGACTAAAAAGTTAATAAGCAGTTTCCTTATAGACGTTCAAAACTGAGCGTCTATTTTTTTACCCTAAAACCAGAAAGGATGTGATACCACGAAGAAATCACCACCGCTGGAGCGTTCCCCTCCGCTTCCAGACCAGAACCCAAAACCAACCATCAAACACAACATTCAGAAAGGACAGGTACATCTATATGGAATTAAAATTCGTTATCCCCAACATGGAAAAGACATTCGGCAACTTGGAGTTTGCCGGAGAAGACAAAACAGAACAGCGAAGAATCAACGGACGCATGGCGGTACTCTCCCGCAGCTTCAACCTGTATTCAGACGTACAGAGGGCGGATGATATTGTGGTTATCCTCCCTGCCGAAGCCGGAGAGAAGCATTTTGACTTTGAGGAACGTGTGAAACTCATCAATCCCCGTATCACCGCAGAGGGCTATAAAATCGGCACAAGGGGCTTTACCAACTACATTTTACACGCTGACGATATGGTAAAAGCGTAAGGAAAAGGAGGACATCAGACTATGAGATTAGCAAACGGAATCGTGATTGACAAGGAAGCAACATTCGGGGCATTGAAATTTTCTGCCCTCCGCCGTGAGGTTCACCTCCAGAATGAAGACGGCTCGGTATCAGAAGAAATCAAGGAGCGTACCTATGACTTAAAATCCAGAGGACAGGGGCGTATGATTCAGGTTTCTATCCCTGCCAGCGTGCCGTTAAAGGAGTTCGATTACAACGCAGAGGTAGAACTTATCAATCCTGTGGCAGATACCGTGGCAACGGCTACCTTTCAGGGGGCAGAGGTGGACTGGTACATCAAGGCGGATGATATTGTCCTGAAAAAAGGGGCTGCCATGAATCCGCAGCCACCGAAGAAAGACGCTTCCTCTGTAAAATAACAGGAACATAAAAAAAGCGAAAGGAGGATTATTCCCATGAAGCAGCTTTTCCCCCGTGGAAAACGTATCCGTCCCACGGATAAAGACCTTGTGTTCCATACTGCCCTTGCCGCCCTGTTCCCTGTCTTCCTGCTGGTTGTCCTGCTGTTTCATATCCGGCAGATTGCCGGAACCAACTGGCAGGAAGTGTCCCTCTCCCAGATAACACAGGACGTAAATCTCCCTTACCTGTTATTCAGCATGGGCGTGGCAGGGCTGGTGTATCTTGCAGCCGTTCTTCTGTTCTGGCGATACCGCAGGGATGAAGTAAAGCAGCTCATCCACCGCCAAAAGCTGGCAAGGATGGTGTTGGAAAACAAGTGGTATGAATCGGAACAGAGAAAGGAAGACGCTTTTTTCAAGGACTTGTCTTCCAGCCGTTCCAAAGAAACCATCACTTACTTTCCCAAAATCTACTACCGGATGAAACAGGGCTTGCTCCATATCCGTGTGGAAATCACCTTGGGGAAATATCAGGAACAGCTCTTAAACTTGGAAAAAAAGCTGGAAAGCGGCTTGTACTGTGAGCTGACGGATAAGGAATTAAAGGATTCCTATGTGGAGTACACCCTGCTCTATGATACCATTGCCAACCGTATTTCCATTGAGGACGTACAGGCAAAGGACGGCAGGCTCCGGCTCATGGAAAATGTCTGGTGGGAGTATGACAAGCTCCCCCATATGCTCATTGCCGGAGGAACCGGCGGCGGAAAGACTTATTTCATCCTGACCCTCATTGAAGCCCTGCTCCGCACCAACGCCGTCCTGTTCGTGCTAGACCCGAAGAACGCCGACCTTGCGGATTTACAGGCAGTTATGCCGGATGTGTACTACAAAAAGGAAGATATGCTCGCCTGTATTGACCGTTTCTATGAAGAAATGATGAAACGCAGCGAAGACATGAAGCTCATGGACAATTACCGGACAGAGG
>URXI01000342.1 GCA_900551775.1 uncultured Eubacterium sp.
GAGGGCTTAAACGATATTGAAAGCGACAGCCCCATGCGGGAGGGGACCGGAGCCGGAGTCATCTTCGGGGCCACCGGCGGCGTCATGGAGGCGGCCCTTCGCAGCGCATACTTCCTGCTTACTGGCGAGAATCCAGAACCTGACAGCTTTAAAAGCGTGCGGGGCATGAAGGGCTGGAAGGAAGCGACCTTTGAAATCAAAGGCCTTCAGGTCAGAGTTGCTGTTGCCAGCGGTCTCGGAAATACCAGAAGACTCATGGAAGCCATCAGAAAAGGTGAAGTACAGTATGACTTTGTTGAAATCATGGCATGTCCTGGCGGATGCGTGGGCGGAGGCGGTCAGCCTGTTCACGATGGCTGTGAGTTTGCATCTCCAAGAGGCGAGATTCTCTACGGTCTGGACAAATTCTCCGGCCTCAGATTCTCTCATGAGAACTCGGCAGTACAGCTGACCTACGAGGAATATTTAGAAAAACCTAACTCCCACAGAGCCCATGAGCTCTTACATACGGATCTGGAAAACTGGGATCTGGAAATGAAGCTGTAACCATAAAAAGAATAGAATAGGAAAGAGCCGGCTTTTGCAGAAATGGGAAAAGCCGGCTCTTTTGTATTACCGATAATGGTATTTGTTACGATTGAGATACAGGCAGATGACTGTGACAATGAGGGTCAGGACTTCTGAGGTAAACCCTGCGAGCCAGATGCCGGTAAGCCCCAGGATCATCGGCAGAATCAGGATGATGGAAGCCTGGAAGACGATGGTTCTAAGGAACGAAATCAGAGCGGATAGCAGCCCGTTGTTCAGTGCCGTGAAGAAGGAAGAACCATAAATGTTGATGCCGCAGATCAAAAACGACAGGGCGCAGATGCGGAATCCCTTGCAAGTCATAGCCAGAAGCGCGGCATCGTAACCGACAAAAACTTTGGACAGCGGCATGGCCAGCAGCTGTGAGAGGGTTAGAAGGATTGCACCGCAGATCAGGATTGCCCGAATGCTTTTTCGAAACAGGTTTTTCAGTTCTGCGTGATTTGCAGCGCCGTAATTGTAGCTGACGATGGGAGCTGCGCCCATGCTGTAGCCCAGGAAAATGGCGACGAAGATAAAGTTCACATACATGATCACCCCGTATGCGGCGACGCCGTCTTCTCCGGCAAAGCGCAGCAGCTGCAGATTATATAGCATCCCCACAAGAGAAGAGGACAGATTGCTTAAGAGTTCCGAGGAACCGTTGGTGCATGCTTTGAGCAGGATACGTCCGTGAAACCTGGTGGTGGTCAGATGCAGGAGGCTGTCGTTTTTGCGGGCAAAATAAATGATGGGAACGAGGCCGCCCATGATTTCACCTACAGCGGTGGCAATGGCTGCCCCGGCCAGACCCCAGTCAAAAATCACGATGAAGACAAAGTCCAGGATCATGTTGGTGATGCCGCAGGTGATGGAAAGATACAGCCCCAGCTTAGGCTTTTCGGCAGCCACGAAGAAGCTCTGGAAGGCGCACATCAGCATGAAGCCGGGCAGGGAGATAAGCAGTATTCTTCCATATAGCACGCAGTATTCCAGAAGCTGGCCTTCTGCGCCCATGAGCCTGGAAAGGGGACGGACGACGAGCTGACCGCCGATGGCGATGAAGAGACTCAGGGCGATAAGGACATAGACCAGCATCGAAAAATATTGATGGGCCTGCTGTGTTTTTTTCTCACCCAGGGTCTTGGCGACGATGGCGCTGCCGCCGGTGCCGATCATGAAACCGACGGCGCTGACCCCGCCCAGGAAAGGCATGATCAGATTGACTGCGGCGAAAGCCGTCTTGCCCACGAAATTAGATACGAAAAGACCGTCCACGATAGAATAGATGGACGTGAAGATCATCATGATGATGGAGGGCAGGACAAAGCGAAACAGCTTTTTATACGTAAAATGTTCAGATAGTTGTATTCTCATAAATTACCTCTTTTGATTCTCGAATTCTCTGCGCAGGGCAGAAAGATATTGTGCATTGAGCCTGACCAGGGTAAGGCTGTCTTCACCCAGGGAAGAAAAGGCGGCAAGCTCCATATCGATGACCGGCTTGATTTTCTCTTCTGCCAGAGCCTTGCCTTTTTCGGTGAGATAAAGATGGGTATCGCGCCGCTGTCCCTTCTCTAAATAAAGAATCTCTTGTTCCTCCAGCTTACGGACGGAAGAATTGACCGTCTGCTTGCTGAGAAACGCGCAGCTGCAGACTTCTTTCTGGGTACAGCCTCCGCCCAGATAGCAGATGGTGTATAGAATGGAGAAGGCGCTGTCAGAAAGTCCTAGCCTTATTGTCAAATCGTGGTACAGATCGTTTTCTTCCTTGTATAGTTGATTGTATCTCCAAAAAGGGGAATTCAAATTGATTTCCATAAATAGTGCTCCTGATCAAAAATTTGAGTCCGAAATCGGACTATGGCATGATGAAACTATTATAGTCCGAAATCGGACTCGTGTCAAGAGAATAGGCGCGATTATCCAGGGGAATTACACTTGTGATTTTTTCTCTTTTCACGTATACTATAGACACGAGGGGAGGAGGAAAGATGGACAAAAAGAAGATTCCAATTGGATTTGAAGAGTTTAAACGGTTTAAAGAAGAGAACCTGTACCTGGTCGACAAGACCTTGCTGATACGGGACCTTCTGGATTCCGGGGCGCAGACGACACTGATCGCAAGGCCGCGCCGCTTCGGAAAGACCTTGAACCTTTCCATGCTGCGTCGATTCTTTGAAGACGAGCGAACCCCGCAGGGCGAGAGGATTGACAACCGCGGCCTGTTCGAGGGGCTGTACATCATGGACTGCGGCGAGGCGTATCTGAAGCACATGGGACAGTATCCGGTCATCAGTCTGTCGCTGAAGTCAGGGAAGCAGGCGGACTACCAGCGGGCATATGGGGAATTGAAGAAATGCGTCAAGGAAGAATTTAAGCGGCATCAGTATGTATTGGAAGAAGATGTGCTTTCAGGAGAGGAAAGAGAAAATTTTCAAGCACTGCTAAACGGCAGCGAGGAGGATCAGCCTTACTTGGATGCTCTCCGTTTCTTGTCAGCGTGCCTGTATAAATACCATGGCAGGGAAACGGTCATTCTCATCGATGAGTATGACGTGCCGTTGGAAAACGCATATTTCAGCGGTTTCTATGACGAAATGATTGATTTTATCCGTCCCCTGTTCGAGTCCGCGTTGAAGACAAACCCGTACCTGAAACTAGGCGTGATCACCGGATGCCTCAGGATCAGCAGGGAAAGCATATTTACAGGGTTGAACAATCTGGAAATCCATTCTGTCATCAGCCCCAGATACAGCAGCTATTTCGGCTTTACTGAGGAAGAAGTGCAGAATCTGCTGGCTTATTACGATCTATCGGACAGGTTTGAAGAAGCGAAGGCATGGTATGACGGGTACCGCTTCGCAGATACGGAGATTTACAACCCTTGGAGTATCCTGGGCTATGCAAGCAATGCCAAGGAAGGGGCGCAGATAGCAACAAAACCTTATTGGTCCAATACCTCTGGTAATGACATTGTAAAGTCGCTGGTGGAGGATGCAGACGACTCCACAAGGGAAGAGTTAGAGACTCTCATGGACGGCGGTACAATAGAGAAACCAGTTCATGAGGAAATCACCTACGAGGACATTCATACGTCCAAGGACAACCTGTGGAACTTCCTGTTCTTTACGGGCTACTTGAAGATGAAAGGGCAGCGGATCGAGGGAGAGACGATCTATCTGGAGATGACTATCCCAAACAAGGAGATTAAGTCGATTTATCGGCGGTCGATCATGGTCTGGTTTGACAAAAAAATTGAGGGTGTGGACAGGAGCCCGCTGGTCAGAGCATTGGAAGAAGGAAACTGTGAGAGGGCTGCAGACTTTATCTCGGCTCAGTTGATGGACACCATCAGCTACTTCGACTATGCGGAGAACTATTACCACGGATTCCTCAGCGGACTTCTCAAGAATACAGGACGTTACTCGGTGCTTTCTAACAGGGAAAGCGGCACAGGCAGACCGGATATCGTACTGAAGACACAGGCAATCCGGAAAGGGAATGTCATCATAATAGAATTGAAAACTGCAGACAGTGTGGCAGAGATGGAGAAAAAATGCGAAGAAGGACTGCGGCAGATAGAAGAACAGAAGTACGCGGATCCTTTCCTAAGTGAAGGCTATCCAAGTGTAAGTAAGTATGCAGTTGTTTTCTATAGAAAAGAGTGCATGATCAAAAAAGAGAGATAGATTCTTATCTTTCACACTGCAGGGTATGCCGATATCTTGCTACTTGTTGAGATACTGCCATATTTTCAGAGAAAGCAGCAAGTGAAGCCGCTTGTCGCTGTCGTCCATTTCCAGGTTATATTCTTTTTCCAATCGGGAGTCGTGGTAGA
>URXI01000343.1 GCA_900551775.1 uncultured Eubacterium sp.
TGTCTTGCAAATCGCCTGCGGCTCTTTGGACAGAATGTTATAGTAAATATACCATATTTTCGGAATTTTGTGAAGGTTATTCCGTTTTGTGTTCTGAATCCGCAGAGGAGGGAAATCGCAGCAAATGCATGAAGTCTAAAATACACTCCTTCGCTTTAAATCCGGCAAAAGTGCCTGAAACGAGCAATTTTAGGGGCATTTATGGCGGATTACTTGGTTCTTGTTTGACACATTGACAGCGAAAAATTCATATGATATACTACAGACAAATATTGAAATTTTGAGGGGGTAGCTTTTTGTCCATTGTAGTACGGTAAGGAACATGAATCAGCATAAGAACAGAACGGTCATGAAAACCGTTTCGTTTGTGATGCGAAAGTTTCTTTATACAGGACTATGGCGGATGGCACCTCTCTTTGGTAAGAGCACATCAGCATGGTTTTGACTGTGCTTTTTTTGTTGTATAAACATCATGTTCCTTGCGCATTCTCATTTGTGACGGCAGGAGGCCGTTGTGTCAGCCGCAATCCAATAGAAAGCGAAGAGGAGAAATCAAAATGTTAAAAAATCCACATTATGAAGCATTGGGATTTTATCATATCATAGAAAAATTGAAAGAGTCAGCACTGTCGGAACAGGCGAAAGCAGTATTGGATCGACTGCAGCCTTTCATGAAAGAAGAGGAGTGCATCCGCAAGATGAAGGAGACGACTGCGGCGCGCAAGGTTCTCGATACCTGCGGCACGCCGCCTTTGGTCTCGATGAACGGCATGGAAGAAGCCCTGAAACAGGCAGAAATCGGAGCAATGCTGACGACTGGCCAGTTGGTGACCGTATCTAAATTTGCGGCTTCCTGCGGGCGCATGGCGAAATACCTGCAGCGGGGAGAGAGCCTGGATCAGGCCATGGGCGCTTATGGACGCAGCATCGGAGACCTATCAGAACTACAGTCCGAAATTGACCATAGCGTCCAGGAAGAGCGGGTCTATGATGACGCCAGCCCCGCCTTACGAAATCTGCGCAGAAAACAGGAGCATGTCGAAGGACAGATTAAGGAAAAGCTGAATCACGTCCTCAAGAGCCGCAGCAAGTATCTGGCAGAACAGTGTATCGTCAGCCGCAACGGCCGGCTTGTGCTGCCGGTACAGAGGCGCTATCAAAGCCAGTTTGGCGGAACTGTCATAGAAGTATCCGGCAAGGGAAGCACTGTTTTCATGGAGCCGTCATCGGTGTCAAAGCTGCAGAGCGAACTTGCAGAACTGTCCATTGAAGAGGACAATGAAGTGCGCCGGATTCTCTATACGCTGACTGCCATGGTCTCAGAGCAGGAACCTGTCATACGGCGCAACATGGAGGCGATGGAAATCCTGGACGTGCTCTTTGCCAAGGGATCGCTCAGTGCGGCCATGGGTGCGAGGCCTGTTGATATCGGCTGCGAACGGAGACTGGTTATCAGGCAGGGGCGGCACCCGCTGCTGGATCCCGCAACCTGCGTGCCGCTGGATCTTGAGATGGAAGAATCCCTGACTGGAATTATCATTACAGGCCCCAACACCGGCGGAAAGACGGTGGCAATCAAAACCGCAGGACTGCTGTCTTTGATGGCACAGTGCGGTCTGCACATTCCTTGTGAAGAAGGAAGTTATATCGCCATGCAGGATGGCTATTGGTGTGACATCGGCGACAGCCAGAATATCTCACAGAACCTTTCCACCTTTTCTGGACATATCACCAACGTGATACGGATTTTGGAGAGCGCCAGCCCTGACAGCCTTGTCATCCTCGATGAACTTGGCAGCGGAACAGATCCGGCAGAAGGCATGGGCATCGCTGTGGCAGTCCTCGATGAGCTGCGTCTGCGTAAGTGCATGTTCCTGGTAACGACACACTACCCCCAGGTGAAAACCTATGCCAGACAGAAAGAAAATGTGATCGGCGCCAGGATGGCTTTTGATCGGGAAAGCCTGCAGCCACTATATCGTTTGGAGCTTGGAAAATCAGGAGAAAGCTGTGCTCTGGACATCGCCAAAAGACTGGGGCTGGCATCACACCTCCTGGATCGGGCTCATTACGAGGTGTACGGGGAGCGCAGTGCAGATTTTGCATCAAAAGAAACTTCTATGGAAATTCCGAGAAGCCGGTTAGTCCGTAAGCGTGAGCCAAAGAAGACGACAGATGTCCGGAGCAAGTTCAAGATGGGAGACAGTGTCCTGGTGCTGCTGGAGAAAGAAATTGGAATTGTATACAAGCCGGCGGACGAGAACGGCGACGTAACAGTACAGGTAAAAGGGAAAAAGCGCAAAGTGAAGCACAACCGTCTGCAATTGAAAGTTGCTGCGGAAGCCCTTTACCCGCCAGATTATGACTTTTCTATCATCTTTGACAGTATAGAGAATCGAAAAGCCCGGCATCAGCTGGACAGAGGATCTAGAGACGAGGCAGTTATCGAGTACGAAGAGTGATGATGACAAAAAGAGATATGGCCGCTCATATCTCTTTTTTCTTATAATCTTTTGAATCACTGGCAGACATGAAGCTGATTGCAGGCGGTAATCTCAGTTCTTCCGGTTTCATCCCCTGCCTGTACAGGTAAGCTTCGGCGATAGGGTATTGCTGCGCGAAGAGACCGGCAAGCAGTTTCGCACAATTCTCAAAATCCTCGTTCTTTAGGGAGGAGATCATCTCTTTTGTAAATTGAGCTGTCATTTCTCTCATGTCCGATGCTTCCCTGCGATGTCGGATCAGAGGAGCACCCCAAAGCATTAATCTATAGAGCTTTTCGTAAACTTCTCTTAATTCTGCAAAGTGACAATAGGCAGAGATACATGCCAGAAGTTCACTTGAAACCAGTTCACAGCGACGTGTCTGCAGATGTGTCTCCATTCGGCTGATTAAATTGTTTTTTTCTGCAGTGGGCAGAAATGGAAAGGCCGCGCGGCTGACGCCTTCAATGGAAAATTTGAGAAGTTCAAAGGCTTGTATAAAATAGGCCAGGTTGCGCCTGACGGCGGGATGACTGAAGTTCGGTTCATGGCCTTGTTCCTCCAAAGACAAAATGCGTGTTCCTTTTCCATTGACTGACTGAACTGCCCCAATTTCATTGAGAAGACGTATCGTTCGCCGTATGGTGCTGACGGAAGCCTGATATTTTTCGGCCATCGCCTGGTACGAGGGCAGAAACTTGTCTTTCCTGTAATCTCCGACATAGATATGATGCAGGATACGAGTTGCCAGGTTATAACAGATCTGTGGGCGATCCCGATAGATTCGCCAGTGGAACGAAACCGATTCCGTGGTCTTTCCTGGCATCTGTTCAGCCAGATATTTGATAAATTCGCCTGTGATATCTCGTTCTAAAGCGTGCTGGGAGTCATAGATTAATTTTGGATTCTTTTTCTGACCGCTTTTAATCAGCTGACGCATATGTTCTTTTAGGCGTTCTACATTATAAAAAGTGGGAATTTCTATTTTAATGATGGATGGAAAGCCTAAATATAACGCAGTTTCCCAAAATAGGTTCAACGCCAGCGGGTTTTCAGTTTTTTGAAGAATATAATGGTAAAAATTGGTCAAGTCATCGAAGTCCAGACGTTCTGTAATACGCTTGAGATATGTGAAGTCCTCTTGCTCCATGCGTTGAAAGGACGCTACGTACAAGGGACAGAATATGAGATCCAGAGCCTCCTGAAAATCAGAATACATTGGTATCTTTGCGGCAAAGAAATCCTTTTTAAATTTGTCATATGCTTCATCGCTTTGTTCGTAAGTCACTTTGGTACACTTACCATGGCGGATAGAGACGTAGTGCTCTTGTTCCAGGCGTTTCAGAGCCGCTTTGACAGTCAGGGGTGAAACACGGAATTTGCGACACATATCATCTATGGATGGAAGGCTATCTCCACATTGATAATATCGAAATCGAAAGCGCAGAACGAGGTACTCATAAATTAATTTTGAAAAAGCCGGTTCATTGTGCATCATTCAAACTCCTTCACGGTTATTATACCTATATTTTAACATTTTCGGAAACAAATTTCTACAAAGCATTGAGCTATTTGTTTTTCTGTATTATAATGTTAGAGATATATACATGAACAAGGTGGCGCTGCCTTGCAGCAGAGGGGAATTTGGAGGAAGAAAGACATGATGGATTTGGAAACCGAAAGCAGACAGAAGGGTGATTTTGCACGCCAATGCCCGTCTGATTATGAATATGACACTTTGATGCGCCTGCTGGAAGTCAGCGTCAGTAAGCATTTGATCGACGAACATTTTACCGTCATCTGGGCCAATGATTTCTACTATCAGGTCATCGGCTGGTTTCTATCA
>URXI01000344.1 GCA_900551775.1 uncultured Eubacterium sp.
ATCCATTCGCCGTTGGCGGTCATGCTCCATTTTTTGTTGAGTTGTTGTTCCAGAAAAAGCGCAGCTGCCGTAGCAGGAAGCCCCCTGTCTCTGGTATTACAGGCGTCGTAGAGAAGATATCTGGCGCCGTCGATTCTGGTCTTCATGGAGGCCATTTCAAAAGCCAGCGCCTGGAACTTATCAAGGGTCTTGCCGAACTGCTTCCTCTGCTTCATGTAAGTAACGGTCTGATCAAAAGCCCCCTGGGCGATGCCTAAGGCCTGTGCGGCGATGCCGAGCCTGCCCACATCCAGCGAACTCATGGCAACCCTGAAGCCCTTGCCTTCCTGGCCAAGGAGGTTTTCTTTCGGAATACGGCAGTCCTCGAATACCAGTTCCGCCGCAATAGAACCTCTGATCCCCATCTTGTTTTCGTGTTTCGGAGCAGTAAAGCCCGGTGTACCTTTCTCTACGATAAAGGCGCTGATGCCCTTGGTTCCCTTTGACTTATCTGTCATCGCCATGATGATGTAAACGTCTGCAATACCGCCGCCGGAAATGAAGATCTTGCTTCCATTGAGAATCCATTCCTCTCCATCGAGTACAGCTTTTGTCTGCGTCCCCGCTGCATCTGTCCCTGCATTGGGTTCCGTCAGTCCAAAAGCGCCCAGCTTCTTGCCGGAAAGAAGATCAGGCAGATATTGCTGTTTCTGTTCTTCTGTGCCGTAAGTAAAGATAGGCCAGCAGCAAAGGGCATTATGGGTCTGAATGATGACGCCATGGGCGGCATCGACCTTGGATATCTCTTCGATAGCCATGATGTATGTGAGGTAATCCGTACCGGCACCGCCATAGCTTTCGGGAAAGGGCATGCCCATCAGCCCAAGCTCTCCCAGCTTGGCTATTGTCTCGTATGGATACTCTGCTTTTTCGTCAATATCTGCCGAAATGGGTGCGATTTCGTTTTCTGCAAATTCTTTCAGCATCTTCTTTACCATTTCCTGTTCTCTTGAATAAGTAAATTCCATCTTTCTCCTCCTGTTCTTATCTGAGAATTCCTTATTTCTATTTATAACAAGAATCGTGCCAAGTTCTCTTCCTCTCTGTCTTTTCTGCATTGCCTGCGTCTTATCGTTGCAAATTCAGAGGTTTTATCAAAAAAAGAAAAAGACGGAAATCATCCGTCTTTTCTTCTGCGCCTCCTCTTTCGATGCGTCAACGCATCTACTGCTACATTTATGCATATTTGCGGGGGTTATCCTATGTTATATTTCTGCATCTTTCTGACAATGGTGGACTGATTCACGTCCAATTTGACAGCCATCTCTCTGGTCGAACTGCAGGTTTCTCTGGTTCGCAGCAGGATTTGCTTTTCCAGTTCTGCGACAGCTTCTCCCAGTGTCAGATCCTGTTCAGAGATTTCATCAATCAGCCTCCGTTTTTGCATCTTTTTATCCTTCACATCCCAAGGCAGGTCCTCCGTTTGCAGATACTCGTTATTGCTGACGATGACCATGTTTTCGATGACATTTTTCAGCTCTCTCACATTTCCCACCCACTGGTATTTTTCCAACTCATCAACCAATTCCAGGGTCAGCAGTTTTTCCTGCCCGTACTTTTGATTGTATTTCTGCAAAAAGAAGGATGCCAAGGGCACGATATCTTCCTTTCGCTTTCGCAGGGGCGGCACTTCAATCTGCACCACGTTGATCCGGTAATATAAATCCCGTCGGAAGGTTCCTTCTTCTATCATCGTCTCCAAGTTCCGATTGGTCGCCGCAAGCACCCGCACATCCACGCTTTTTGAATGGTTGGAACCGACACGTCGGATTTCTTTGCTCTCCAAAAATCGCAGCAGCTTCACTTGAAAATCCAAAGGCGTCTCACCGATTTCGTCCAGGAATACAGTTCCGCCTGCTGCGGCTTCCAGCAGTCCTTCTTTTCCAGTGTTGATTGCCCCTGTAAAAGCCCCTTTTTCGTAGCCGAAAAGTTCAGATTCTAAGAGATTATCTGGTATCGCCCCGCAGTTGATGGCGATAAAAGGTTTATCCCTGCGCATGCTGTTTTTGTGTATGAACTTTGCGACTTCTTCCTTGCCGACGCCCGATTCTCCCAAAATGAGTACCGTGGCCTGGAAATTTGCCACCTTCTCTGCCAGAGATAGCGCGCCTTTCATTTCTTTGCTCACTGCCAGGATTGGGGACGCCTTCTGATTCATCTGTGAAAAGTCCGAAAGCCGCTCCATATAGAGTTTTTCCGCTGACTTCGACTTTTGAAGTTCTTCCGATAAATCGTAGATTTCTGTGATGTCCCGTGCGTTGATGACGATTTTTTTAATTTCACCATCTCGGTCGAAAATAGGTTTCCCAGTCACCATGATATGGCGCCCCGATTTGACAATCTGCCTCTTTGATACAGTCGTTTTCTGTTCTGCCACTACATAAGCCACCGAATTGGGCATCCAGACAGGGTTGATCAAATCCCGCATGGACTTTCCTTCCATGTCACTTCTCTTGATCTCTGCCACACGCTCATAAGAGCTGTTGACAAAAAGGATCTTACCGTCCTTATCAGTTACCAAAATGCCGTCAAAAGACCCTTCCAAGATTTCGGCCAGCTCTGCATTCAGATTTCTTTCATCTTTCAGCTTTGCCGCCATTTCTCCGCTGACAGTGACATTGATGAAGGAGATCCCCATCCAATGACCATTTTCCCCGCTGCAAAGCTCTGTTGGGATCAAATAATAGCATCGACCCTCTATCTCCGTTTCAAATACGCCGTCGGTCACCTGCTTCTGCTGCTTCAGCTCTGGAACAATGATATCAAGCGGCCTGCCGATGATTGCAGCTGCAGAGAGCCCGAAATTCCGCTCAAAAGAGCGGTTCACGTTCTTGATAATCCCATCTTCATCAATGACTGCAAATCCGCTAAAAGCACTGTTGATCTGTTCTCTCATCACAGTAAAATCTATTCTGTCCATTTTTTCAACCTCGTCATACTACCTATAAGATGCATCTGATTAAATAGATTTTAATATCATGGCTGTAGTTATGTCAATGGAATTTATTTTGATCTCATACTGTCGTCCGGCTTCAACTGCAGATAAAAAACAAGGCCGTAAAGTCTATGCTTAAGAAACTTTACGGCCACCTTTGGGCAAAATAAATTTGCCGGGTCTGGAATCACTTGAAAACGAAAAACAAAGATGGTATAATATCTTAGAAAACAAAGAATTCTTTGTCGTAAAAGAACAAATGTCAGGAGGGAATTTTATGCCGCAAGCAACAACAGGTCATGTCGACCCAATCAGCCGCAAAATTGTCAGTATTTCTCAAAAGAGACAGATCACGATCCCAAAAAAATATTTCACTTTGCTCGGTTTTGAAAGCGAGGCGGAATGTTTTCTTCGAGGAAATGAACTTGTTATCCGTCCGATTGCTGCTGCCTATGATAGCGACTTTGCCGCACAAATTTTGGAAGATTTAATCAGCCAAGGCTATGAAGGATCACAATTATTATCCGAATTTAAAATGACGCAAAAGAAAATACGTCCCGCAGTAAATGCGATGCTCCGTGATGCTTCAAAGGTTGCGGAGGGAAAAGCAGAATATTTTACTGCTAGCGATGTCTTTGACGAGGAGGAGTAGAAATGAATGATTTGCGTCTTCTGCCTCCTGCTGCTAAGTATTTAAAAAAGTTAAAAGATAAAAATTTAAAAAGATTATTTCAAGACGCAATTTTCTCCATCGTGGAAGACCCCTACATTGGAGACGAAAAAACACCGGCCGCAGATTTTACTCCGCAGCCGGTGTTTTTCTCAAGACTATCTTTTCTCTTCTTCCGCCTGATAGCAGCCGCTGCAGTTACAGCCGCCACTGCATCCGCTGCAGCCTTTACCGGATTTCTTGCTTTTGACCAGGGATCTGATACTAAGGCCTGCGATGGCTGCCACCACCAGCAGAACAATCATTGTAGAAACATTCATAAGCTCCCCCTTCCCTTATGCGGCCTTCCGCTTTGTCAGCGGCATGGCCTGATTTAGCGTCTCTTCTTTCGGTGCCGGTCTGCATAACAGATACAGCATGGCTGCAAGGACGATGATGGCTGCCACTGTGCCGATGCCAAATCCGCCGCCAGTAAAGAACGTCCAGAACTGGTAAACACAGAGGGATATGAGATAGGCAAAGACCGTCTGATATCCGATGGCAAACCAGAACCACTTCTTGTTGTTCATTTCACGCTTGATGGCGCCCATGGCCGCAAAGCAAGGCGCGCACAGAAGGTTGAATACGAGGAACGAATAGGCCGCCACAGCCGTCATGCTTGCCGCGAGGGTTCCCCATACTTC
>URXI01000345.1 GCA_900551775.1 uncultured Eubacterium sp.
AAGATATCGTCCCTTCCGTTGCCAATATGCCCAATTTTATGCTTCCAGAGGCTTTTGATGCAGATGATGTCCAGGCCGAAGTCCATGAGCAGTTGGATATCGCTGTACACATTTTTCCGGGTGGTCTGGATGCCATGAGTCTCCCAAAAACGGAGAATATCCGCGCCAGTTGCGTAGTGGTGCTCATCTGTCTGCTTCAGGAGAAGTTGTAGCAATAGGAGAATTCGGGAGCGCGGATCGTTTTGCATATTGGTCATCCTCAATTTCGAAGACACTCTTGGTGTAATGAGTTCGATCTCCACAGGTTACATGAGTTGTTTCTTTAATTTTTGGAAACTCTCGTCGCTGATGACGTGCTCAATCCGGCAGGCATCTGCCTCTGCGGTTTTCGGATCCACGCCGGCGGCAATCAGACACTCGGTAAAGAAACGGTGCTTTTCGTAGATCTGTTCCGCCACTTCCCGGCCCACATCGGTCAGGTGCAGGAAATAGTCGCTGTCCATCGTCAGAAAACCTCCATCCCGCAGGGTCGCCACCGCATGGCTCACGCTGGGCTTTGACACCTCCATATGCCGGGCGACATCAACAGAGCGCACTGTTCCTTTCTGCATTTGGAGCACTAAAATTGCCTCTAAATAATCTTCACCCGATGTGGTGGCTTGCTGTTTTCTTTTCATATTTCCCTCTTAGGACGTTCATGTCGGTAAGGAAGACATTTGCTGTTTCTGCTGGAGTGCAACCAAATGCGCATACAACCCGCCTTTTTTAGCCAACTCGCTGGGAGTCCCCACTTCAGTCACTTTTCCTTTGTCCAAAACAACTATCTTGTCTGCATTTGCTATGGTCCTCATTCGATGCGCAATAACTATCACTGTCCTACCTTTTAATAACGCTGACAAGGCAGTTTGTACCATTGTTTCACTTTCTGCATCCATAGATGCAGTTGCTTCATCGAGAAGAATAACAGGAGCATTTTTTAGCAAGGCACGGGCAATAGAAATGCGCTGGCGCTCGCCACCGGATAATTTACTTCCGTTTTCCCCGATATTCGTGTCATAGCCTTGCGGTAAACGATCAATAAACTCATCACATTGGGCGGCCTTTGCTGCGGCTCTAACATCTTCGTCAGAAGCTCCGCTACGGCCAAGCCGTATATTTTCCATTACCGATTCGTCAAAAAGGGTGACATTCTGGAATACGATTGCATAGTTTTTTAACAATACTTCTGGTTCAACAGTTTTGACATCTATGCCTCCAAGTGTTATGAGTCCGGAATCGGCGTCCCAAAAACGCGCTGCTAATTTTGAAACTGTTGATTTTCCACTGCCAGATGGCCCGACTAAAGCAGTTATTTCGCCTTGCTTTGCTACAAAAGATACTCCTGTCAGAACTGGTTCCTCGTTATAAGAAAAGTAAACATCCTTGAACTCAATATCGCAGCCAATGTTATTGCAACAGTCTGAGCCGGTTTGTTCCTGTGTATTGTCTATCTGTTTCATCCGGCCAATGCTTACAAGTGCGGCAAAAACCTCCGCTAATAGCATGAAACAGTTGGTGAATGGATCATAGATTCGACCAGCGAAAAGAAGGAACAGTATGAGCATGGGAATAGAAAGCATACCTTCAATCACCAAGTTTCCCCCTATAAGCAAAACAGCAACTAAACCAAAGCGCAGGATGAACTGAGCAGCTGTTGTAGATGCTCCGGGGGCTAACTCATTTCGGAAGGAACAACGAATAACATTCTCTAACTTTTTATCAAGTTCATCCAAGTATACATCCGTTTTTGAGTATGCTTTTAATTCTTTTATAGTATCAATATATTCTTGTACTGCGTCATAGGCGCACCTTTTTGCCTCCAGATTTTCAAGTTCCGCCTTACTCTGTGCCTTACGAGCAAGAACAACAACAATTGAGGCAACTGGTACCGGGACAATAATACAAAGAGCCATCCTCCAGTCTAAAACTGCCAGCCCCACGGACATAATAACAAACATAAGAATTGTGCCTAACAACTGTGGAATCGCATTAGAAAATGTCCTTTCTAATGCTGTACAATCCCCCATAATAGTAGTTGTCAGATCGGCTAAATTTTTCTTTTCAAAGAATGACAGTGGAAGTTTTCTGAGTTTTTCAGCCAGCACAATTCTTCGGTTTGCACTTTCCTTATATGCAGCAGTGTATGTCAAATTGTATTGTACTAATTGGGCAATCGCGATCATGCCAAAAAGCACCAGGGTAATTCCGACAAAGAACGGAATATTCCGACCTACATTAACTTGAGTCCCCGCCGCTTTTTCTAAAAGCATCATTACTACCATCAACAACAAACTTGCTGGAATGATCTGTATCAAATTGGCGCAGGCAGTTGCTATAATTCCTTTCGCTAAATCTTTTGCGCCTTGATCGCTTAATGCAAACGCACGTTTTAGCATAGACAGCACCTCAACTTTCTATATGCCACTGCACCGTTTTGTTATAATTGTCCCACATTTTAGCATACTCGCCCTGATGCTTTATCAAATCAGAATGTGTTCCGCTTTCCGCTATCGCACCGTTTTTCATCACCAATATTTGATCTGCATCCTGGACAGTCGAAAGCCGATGTGCAACCATAATAACCGTTTTATTCTTTATAAGTCCATCAAAGGCCTTCTGGATTTGATGCTCATTTTCGGGGTCAGCATATGCTGTCGCCTCATCTAAAACTACAATAGGAGCATCTTTTAAAATAGCGCGGGCAATAGAAATGCGCTGTGTTTCGCCCCCGGACAGGTATATACCTTGACTTCCAATAATTGTATCTATTCCGTTTGGAAGCTTTTTCAGTATGTCGTCGCACTGCGCCAGATGAGCTGCCTTTAGAACTTCCTCACGGGTTGCCGATGGTCTTCCGGCTCTTATGTTTTCTAATAGGCTATCCTTAAACAACTTGGGGTCTTGGAACACAAATGCCACCATTTTCATTAAATCACCCTGTGGGATTTCCCTGATGTCAACGCCGCCAATTTTTACTGCGCCATCCTGCACGTCATAGAACCGAGGGATCAGACTGGCCGCTGTGCTTTTACCTGACCCGGAGTGTCCCACAAGGGCCGTTATTGCTCCTGCTTTTGCCATAAAAGTGAGATGTGAAACTGCGGGGTGATCGGTATTATCATATGCAAATGTCACATCTTCAAAAGCGACCTCATATGTATCAGGATATTGGGGGATCGCTGGTTCTGGTTGCTGTTTAGAAGTTAAAATCATATCGATTCTACGCATAGACTCCTCTGCCTGCATTTTATAACTAGTCATATACATAATTTTATTAAGCATCACTGCGCATGCCGGAGAGAAAATCACGTAAAACAGAAAACTTTGAATAAAATCTCTGAGTGTCGGGGTCGTAAATCCAACTAGAAAGCCAATCGGAACCAGCACTAAAAAGGATGAGTTTACGATAGCATTAAATGCAACCATGCCTTTCTTGCAAGACATAGTATAAGCAAGTGCGTACTTTTTATAGGTCTCTATCGCATTATGAAATTTGGCGAACGACTTTACAGTTTGTCCGAACACCTTGACAACGGCGATTCCTCTAATATATTCAACAGCCTCATGGTTCATTGTTTCTTGAGCGTCTTGATAAATTCTCATAAACTCAGCACTATTCTTTCCCATGAGAGAGCTTTGCAGATAAAAGGCCATTCCATATAAGATAATAAGTGGAACTCCAATACGCCAGTCAAAAATGATCATAAAGCAAACACCAGCAATCAGGGTTACTTGGGCGCCTGTTAAATCTGGCAACTGATGTGCAATAAAGGTCTCCGTTTGAAAACTGTTTTCATCAATTATTTTACGCAATTTTCCGCTTGGATTGGCATTAAAATAGCCAATTGGCATATGAGCAAGGTGCCTTAATGCTGCCATCTGCAGGTTTTTTTGAATATGGAACGCAACGATATGAGAAGATAGCAAAGCCAAAAAGTAGAGTACTACTCCCACGAGTTCTAATCCTAATGCAAAAAGGCCCCAATTCAATAATGCTTGGCCATTCAATTGATCGCCTAAAAATACAGCGATAAGTTCTCTTGCCGCAAAATATACACAGATAAAAGGGCCTATAATAAACAACGCACTGATGCCGGAAAGGCAACGGGCAAAAGTCAAGAGGCCCCTGTATCTGCCGGCAAAACTGAGAATCCGCTTAATTCCTTTTGATTGATTGCTCACCAATATCTGGACTCCTTTCAACCGGCAGAGCAAATATATGGTTTAACATAACTTCTCTGTAATCTATTTGCAATATGTCGTTTCTCTTTCTACAAACGG
>URXI01000346.1 GCA_900551775.1 uncultured Eubacterium sp.
GAAACCCGCCCGCCATGTTTCAAATGGGTAAAGGTATCAACCGTAAACCAATGACATACCTCTAATCGGTGTTCCATGACCCAAGAAGCCAATTCATCAATAGACAGTCCTTCCCTCTGCTTTTTCGCAGCTTCTCTGACTAAAAACCCTTCACCCACTGCGGCAGCAAGCGTATCAATGCAGATGATTCTTCTTTCCGGATATTCCTGCTGTAGTTCTTCAACCGCTAAAAACGCAGACTGATATGTACCTGACAGACCAGAGGAAAAACAGAGATACAGAATATCGGTTCCCTGTCGCAGACAGGGTTCAAAATGCTTAAAATAAATCGTTGGGTTGATTTGTGAGGTCGTTGCAAAATTCCCAGCTCTTTGCAAGCGGTAGAACTCCTTGGCTGTGATTCCTTCCGGGGAACCATATGAGTATTCTGTTCCGCCGATCTCAACATTCATAGGAATCATTTCAACAGATGGCAGACCTGCGGTTAACTCCGGTGCGAGATCTGAGGTGGCATCTGTGAAAATTTGATAGCCGTCCATCACTTCTTACACCCACTACAGCCCTGACAAGCAGCCCACAGCTCATCGGCCTTCGGCTTCCAGGTTTCTGCATAAAGTGTAGTCTTATCACACAGATGGTCAACACTTTCCGGGGACTGATACTCGGTAGAATGGGCACCGGATTTCTTTACCATGCTACGCAGACATTCAGGATTTTCCAGCATAGGACACGGCTGGAACATATTATCATTAAAGGGCTGACCGTCGTGATAGGCCATAAACAGCGGAGACTGATATGCTTCCAGCAGGGTCTTTTCACGGATGTTGGAGTCAGAGTAATGGATAAAAGCGCAAGGCTCAATGTCACCATTGGCATTGATATGCAGATAGTTGCGGCCACCAGCAATACAGCCGTTTACAAATTTCGCATCATTCTGAAAGTCAATTGTGAAAATAGGCTTTGTGCTACGGTATTCGCAGATGCGGTTATACATCTTTTCACGCTGGTCAGGAGACGGGAGCAGCTCCACAGCGGAATCGTTGCCCACAGGCATATAGTGGAAGAACCATGCGAACTTCGCACCGCACTCCACCAGATGATCGAAGAACTCATCCGAGCTGATGGAGTCGATGTTCTTGCTGGTATAGCACCCAGATACGCCGAAAGGCAGCTTCTTTTCTTTCAGAATCTTCATCGCCCGCATAGTAGCCTGATAAGTACCCTTGCCACGGCGGAAATCAGTAGCTTCCTCGAAGCCTTCAATGCTGATGGCCGGGTAGAAGTTCTTCACCCGCAGCATCTCATCGGCAAACTTCTCATCGATAAGGGTACCGTTGGTAAAGGCAGAGAATACGCAGTCAGGATGCGCTTCACACAGGCGGAGCAGATCGTTCTTGCGTACCATAGGTTCACCGCCGGTGTAGAGGAACATATAGGTTCCCAGTTCATTGGCCTGATTGATGATGTCATCCAGTTCCTCATAGCTCAGATTCAGCTTATTACCGTATTCTGCCGCCCAACAGCCGGTGCAATGAAGGTTGCAGGCGGAAGTGGGGTCCATCAGGATTGCCCAGGGGATATTGCAGCCGTACTTTTCACGATTAGCCACCTGCTTGCGGCTGCCTAAGAGAGATGCATTGACAATAAAATTGCGGAAGAACACTTTGCGGACTTCAGAATCAATGTCCGTCCAAAGGCTGTTGATCAGGCGCATCCAGTTGCTGTCAGGCTGCTCCATCACCTTACGGATTTGCTGGCGCTGTGTGAGATAGAGGTTATCCTTATCGAACTTATCCGCCCAATCTAACAACTTGGGGAATGCTTCCTGCGGATTGCTGTCAACATATTTCAGCACTTGATTGACGGCGAAAGCCTGTGCGCTGTCTTTAATAGAATTACTCATGGTTTTGTCTCCTTTCTATCTTAAAAGCAAAAAGAGCCGATAATCCGCAGCACAAGCCTAACGGGTTATCGGCTCTGCGTCTATGCGTCTGGCTCTGTGATAACTGTGGTATTGAATTGTTTTACGCTGATTATTATTTCCCGTTTGCACTTCGGACAGTATAGCGGAAAATTTTCAAGTACTGTATTATCACAGATTTTAATTCTCGTTTTGTTGTTGCAGTTGGGGCATAATAGCCATTCGTTTTTTTTCATTCTTTGTTTTTCATCAGATAATAGAATATCTATGGACAATTACATTTACAACTCACGCAGTTTCCACCGCCTTGTAGAAACCATTACACACGCGCCCACAATGAGTACTGTTAAGACGATGTAGGAAAGATAGACGCCATTTAGTGCTACTTCATACACATCATAGTACCGCAGAGGGGTCAGATAATCCAAGAAACGATTCCCTGTGTACTCGGCAGTAAAGGCCAACACATAGGCGGCCAATACGAAAACCGTACCGGCGCGTACCGCGGCCTTATAAGATTTGAAAAGGCTGGCAAACAGCAGACCCAAGGCAAAAAAGAGAAGCTGGGTAAAGAACATTCCCATCGTTGTGGAAAGCACCGCTCCCGGCTGATCCAGACCGCCCAAAGGAAGAACGATCGTGAAATAATTGCACACGCCGCTGAACAGGGCGAACACCAGCAGGTTCACTGCTGAAACGATCACCTTCGCCAGAACAATGGTTTTCCGCTCCACAGGCTTTGTGAACAGGTATTCGGATGTTCCAAATTTCTTTTCCCTCGCCACACAGGACAGGCCCAGAGAGATTGCATAGGCAAAGGCCAACAGCCCCTCCCAAAAATAGATACACGCGTACCAACCAAGGGCAGTCGTGAGATCCCCTTTCACACCGAACATGATCATGATCAAGCGAGGAAATTGGCCGACTGTCCGGGCCATCTCATCCAGACTGTCCTTCAAGGATAAAAGTTCAAAATAGCAGAATCCGCACAGCAGTAACATGATCCCCAGCCAGATCAGCAGGGTCTTTCTGGTTTGGCGGAATTCGTTTTTCACCAATGTTTTCATCTTTGCACCCCCTCATGAGCGGAACTGGATGTCTTTTTTCAAAAAGACACGATAAGACAGCACCAAAAACAGGGCAAACAGCAGTACACACCATCCCAAGTAATCCAACTCATAAAAGCCAGATTTGGAAATCTCAGCCGCACTAAAGAACGAGTACGGGGACAGAAAACTAATGGCACGGTTGCTGACAATGTTGGAGAAGCTGGTGACGCAGTACTCGACAAAGACAATTAACCCGGCAGTCAAAAGTGGGCTTCGATTGCGTGAAAATAGAATTCCAACCAAAAGCCCCATAGCTGCAAGGAACAGCGTGACCAGCATGAGGGAAAGAGCAATCAGAAAGAACTCTCCCCAGTCAATGCCGGAGCGGAACAGGGCCAGCGCCAAAAAAGAGGCGAGAAGATATACCATGCTCACGACCACTACGCCGAAAAAAACCGTGAACGCCTTTGCCCAGTAAATCGTTTTTCGGGTATGGGGTTTTGTAAACAGATATTCAGAGGTTCGCTCCGAGCACTCCTTGGTGTGAATGGCGATACCGAAGTGCATCCCGAAAATACCGGACGCAATCATAAAAAAGCTGGTAAGAAACGCATAAATGCCCAACGGTGAGGTCAGATATTCCATGGACACACCAACGCCTTTGTAAAAATCACTCGTACCCAGCGTTTCATAGAGGTCTCCGGTGGAAACATCCATAAAGCTGTAATAGGTAGGCGTCATCACAAAAACACACAGAGCCAAGGCGATGGCCCAACCCAAAATATATTTGCGGTGCCTTTTCAGTTCATATTTCAAAATGACCATGCCCGACACCTCCTTACGCATAGTAGTGCATGAAGATTTCCTCCAAAGAGGGCTCTTCCAAAAGCACATCGTCCAAATGCAGCAGGTGAAGCTTGTCAATAATCGCCGTGATATTTCCGTTATACATAAAGGAAACAGAGGTCTTATCCGCAGTCTCCGCATAGTTCGCAATGCCGGACAAATCAAAGAAATCGCGAGGGATAGCCTCCTTTGCGCTCAGAGAGACTTTCTTATAGCCGCTCTCACGCAGTTCTTTGATGGACTGTATGCCAATAAGCTGTCCCTCTTTCAGAATGACCACCCGGTCACACAGTTTCTGCACCTCACTCAGCACATGGGAGGAAAAAAACACGGTAGCGCCCCGGCTGTTTTCCTCCTTCAGAATATCATAGAAAGCCTGCTGGATCAGTGGGTCTAATCCGCTGGTGGGCTCGTCCATAATAATCAGTTTGGGCGAAGTCATAATGGCAGACACGATACCCACCTTTTTCTTGTTGCCCAGAGAAAGGTCTGCAA
>URXI01000347.1 GCA_900551775.1 uncultured Eubacterium sp.
TCAGACGCCGCCGACAATTCATCCGCCACTTTCAGTGCTGACATCATCATCGGAACATAGATACATTCCACTGTTCGGGCCGGATGGGTCAGCAGACTTTTGACGGTTGGAGCTACATCGCGCATCCGCATGGCGTCGCTGATATAGCCCCAATCCTCATGCACCATAGGAAAATAGCGGAGCATGACCGTCAGAGGAATAACCATTGCTTTTGGCATATGAATACGGTTCATGGCCGCCATAAATTCATTTACTCTTGTCGTGCTGACTAAAATACCTCCGAGCATGGCACAAGGAAAGATTTTACGGATAAATACGGTAAATGTTACAATCGCAATCTGCAAAGTCCCTGTCAAATAATTTGTTCCAATGATATGCAGAACAACCATTCCCGCATAGACAGCAGCCATTCTTACCGTAAACCGCTTTGCTCCTACAAGGATGCCGAGAATCACAACGCATACAACCAGCGCAATCTCATAGAGTAAAGAGGGCGCAAGGAACAACGCAACATTTCCGACGATCAACAGATATAGTTTTGTGCGAGGGTCTAAATGTAATGTGGCAAGTGTGTCTTTTGTTTGCAGTTGCATCTCCATTACACTACTCCGGCCTTTTCAAAATGCTTTTTCAATAGTTTCTGGCCTACAAGACCGCTGATAGCAGCACAGATCAACACGCCGATAATCATTGCCGGGAGCATCCAGTTTTGCGCGGTTGAAACCATTGTGTCCATATAGGTCTGTTCTGTTCCCTTTTCTACCAAATATTGCACATAGGCGTCGCGGTCAAACCAAAGCATACCGTAGGAGAAAACTGGGCTGAGAACAAAAATCATGTAGGACAACAGGTTACGCCCTTTGTTTCTAAAGTTCCCGGAACCGGCCAGCAGATCGGCCACAACGCCGAGAATACAATATGCCAAACACATAGACCAGTACATACCGAGTACGAACAGTACACCTCCTACCAAAATACCGGTGACAATGATTGGGCCATGCTTCGGCACCTTTGCCAGTATCAGCATATAAACCGGGCCGCACAGCAGCGCAATAGACAGCGGGCAAAGGAAAGTCAGTACAGGGAAGAACCCAAAGATAGCCTCGCCAATCATGGCGCATACCATGTACAAAGCAGCAAGGATGCCGGTGGTAATCAAATCACGCACAGACAGCCCTTTTTTCATTTGTTGTGAATTAGACATTTTCAACGTCCTCCTATTTATTATTTGCTGGCAGAAGCCTCATTGACCTACGCACAAAATCGTGATAGAATTGCTGTGATTAGAGTCAGCTAACCAGCCAGTAATGTCATTCTACTCAGTGATTTTTTGGGTGTCAAATCCGGCAAAAAAGGTCAAAACAGGAGTTAAAAGTGGAAAAACAACCGGATATATCAGTGCTTTTTGTGGTTTTGCTGACAGCCTTTGCGACATTTTGGAGCATAAAAAAAGATACTGCGGATTATTCCGACTACATAAGAAACGGGGGTGAGCAGGATGCAGACCGATTCTACACAGGCCGCGCACGAATTAGGGGATGCTTCTTTTTATCTGCATGATTATCATTTTCGACAGGATAATCATAATGGAATCTGCACCTTGCAGCCGCAAAACAGACAAGGCTATGGAAATATCTATCAGGTTCAACCGACAGATGGATTATTCCTGTCAACCGGAAGCTGGATACCATACGCCTCAATGGAACGCAAATATGAGATCAATCAAAAGCTGGTGAAAATTTATTATTTGGAATCCGGCGGTGTTACCCTGATCCAGAATGGGCGGAAAGCCCAACCTATCACAGAGGGAATCCACCTTTATCTAAATAAGCCGTCACAGGGGCGAGTATTATATCAACCCAATATACCAATCAGCTATGCGTCAGTTTTGCTGTTTGAAGATTACATAGAGAAAAATCTGCAAGACCGTTTTACCCCGGACGATTTTGACTATGCAGAGGTTTATGATTGGAAAGCTTTTGATTATAATACCCCGGAAATTGGAACCCTGTTTTTGCAGATACGGGATAAACTGATTGCTGGCGAAACCTCCCGTCTTTACTACGAAAGCAAAGTAGGTGAACTGCTTTCTATTGTGGCAGGCAACTTTCATAAACAGCGACAGGAGATAGCATCTAAACACCAGTCTCTTTCCAAACAAGAGAAAAAGGCGCTGGAATCTGTACGTCTGGCTATTGAACAGAATATTTTAAACCCACCAGAACTCTCGCAGCTTTGCAAAATAGCAGCAATGGGGCAGACCAAACTTCGAGAATCATTCAAAGCCATGTATGGTGTTCCTATTGGGGCTTATATCCGACAGGCAAAAATGCGGTATGCGCTTTTATTGATGTCAAAACCGAATTTGACAATCGGCAATATTGCAGAGCATTTGGGCTATGCCAATGCAAGTAAATTTGCGGCCACTTTCCGTAAAGTTTATGGAAAATCCCCAGAAGAATATAGGAATCAAAAAAGATGAAGTCAGTCTATTTACACTAACTTCGTCTTTTTGATTATATTGTAATTTATTGTTAGGGAATCAGTCGTTAATCAATTCTGCTAATATGATTTCTTCTGCCTGCGCTTTCAGCGTGTTCATCAGCCCCATCCAGCGCATAGGGTCACAGGCTTTCAGTTCCTCCGTGACACCCGCAACTTCCATCATGTGAGGCAACATGGTTTCCACACGCCCCTGTGCTGTCCGCTCAATCTCTAACAGGTGTGGATACAGCTTCTCGCTCATCAGCAGATGGTTGTAGAGAATGGGGCGATGTTCCTTTAGGTAGGATTTTCGCATTCTGCCGTACTTGCCGATAGAAGTTTCCGGCTGTTCAGAAAGTTTTAGGTTGGGTATATCATAATCTCCACAACGAATGTAAGTCAACTTACTCATATTCATTCTCCTTTGCTTCGTGATGATTAGACTGCTGCGCTGGCTGCTATGCTGCCTTTGCGTGGTTCTTCTTTCGGCAGCTGTCCGACAGTAGAAAAAACGCCTTTTTTCATATCCTCAGCCCGGATCAGGGCTTTCTTAGCGTCCATTTCCGCTTTTTTCTTCGCCTTGATTTTGTCCTCATACTGTTTCTGTGCGCCGCTGGCTTTCCGCTTCAAATAATTCTGATGAAGCCTGTCCTTGCGTTCTTCTTTTTTCTGCAGTTCTTCCTGTTCCTCCGGGGTTAAAGGAACCGGCTGTAAGGATGGTGGGATATAGCGTCCTAAAAAATTGAAGTAGATTTCAATTTCCTGCGTGGTGTCCTGGCTGCCTTTTCGGGCGCGTTCGTGGACAAGGATTTTCTCTACAAACTCGTTGAGCATGGTGTTTGTCAGCGTGTCAAAATTCTCATACTTATCAATCAGGGCTATAAATTTCTCTGCGGATTTCTGGCTCTGCTCATAGCCGGTAACAGCCTTTTCCAGCTCCGCAATTTCAATCTCAAGTGCGTCCTGCTCTTTGGCATACTGTGCATCAAGCGCCCTATATCGCGCATCCGACAGCTTGCCGAGGGCATTGTCCTCATAGATTTTGCAAATCAGTTTTTCCAGTTCTCCGGCTCTCTTTTGAGCAGCGGCCAGACGCCTGCGCTTTTTCGATATATCGGCACTCTGTTGAGCAACCTGCGTTTCCTGAACGGTGTGAATAAATTCCGTCCGGTCATTTCTGGAATATTCAGCGATAGCCCGGAGCGTGTCGGAAACCAATGTCAGGACAGCACTCTCATTGATACGGTGTTGTGTAGGGCATAGTGTCCCACACGGAACTTTGGTATAATTGGAACAGGTATATTGAGAAACCCGCTTGCCATTGTTGGTGCGGTGGACATACATCTTGCCGCCGCAATCGGCACAATAGAGCAAGCCTGTGAGGGGAGCCGCTTCGCCCCAGCCGTTTGGATAACGCCGTACATTGCTGCGGATTTTCTGCGCCAAATCAAAGGTCTGCTGGTCGATAATGGCTTCATGGGTATTCTCAAAGATCGTCCATTCGTCCTCAGAAACATAGTGGCTTTTCTTGTCCTTAAAGTGCTTGCGGGTCTTGAAATTGATGGTATGCCCTAAATACTCTCGTTTTTTCAAAATGTTCACGATGGTAGATGATCCCCATCCATAGGGGTCTTTGACCGGCTTTGAACGGTTCACACCTTCGTTGAAGCGGGCAAGGTGTACGACAGGAATTTCAATCCGGTCTGCGGATAATTTGCAGGCGATCTGATAAGGCCCATATCCCTCCAGCGTGAGGGAGAAGATACGGCGTACCACTTCGGCGGCTTCCTCA
>URXI01000348.1 GCA_900551775.1 uncultured Eubacterium sp.
CGAGATGCCTGACCTGAAGGCTTATGACGAGAACCGTACCCTGCTCTACGATGAACTGACAAAGATGGGCTACAAGTGTGCAAAACCTGACGGCGCTTTCTATCTCTTCGTAGAAGTTCCTAACGGCGACGGCATGGCATTCTGCCAGAAAGCAAAAGAAGACCACAATCTGCTGGTCGTTCCTGGCGAAGGCTTTGATTGTCCGGGATACATGAGACTTTCTTACTGCGTATCCAATGCGATGATCAGAAGAAGCCTGCCGGCATTCCAGAAGATGATCGATTCTTATAAATAAAAGAAATACATATCGCAAATCAAAACCATCGGTTTACCAAGTAAGCCGATGGTTTTTTCATGCTGACGAGGAAAATCATGATAAGTACAGGATTACGCTGACACGGAAAACATGACCATCAAAGCTGAAATCCATGACGCCCTGCGCCTTCTCTACAATCTCCCTTACGTGTTTCAATCCGATACCATGAAAAGACGCATTTGCTTTACGGGTAAGAACTTCCTGCCCATTCGTTGTCAAAATACCGTCATAAGTATTGCGTATAGCGATCAGCAGCCTGCCGCGGTCGTATTTGATCGTCACAGAGATTTCCCGGTCTCCCTCCTTTACTTTCTCAACAGCTTCCACAGCATTGTCGATCAGATTACCAAGTATGACGGTAAGATCAAAAGGAGAAATCGAGAGATCCTTCGGAACGGAAGCTTCGTATCTCAGTTTTATTTTGGGGTCAAGTCTGCTGAGTTTGTAATTGATAATCGCGTCTAGAACAGTATTTCCAGTACTGGAAACTGACGCCGCATAATCGAGCGCGCCTGTAGTTTTCTGAATATAACTTTCCGCTTCCTCATACTGACCTCTTTTGATCAGGGAATCGACAGACGCCAGGTGGTTCCTGATGTCATGGCGAATCGTCTTAATGGTTTGCTGCATATTCTGCATCATTTCAAATTGGTTTTCATACATGATGTTCTGCATCTCCATCAAAGACAGCCTGGATATCCGGTTATGACTGTAGACGGCCAAAACCGTGACAGCAATCAAGATAAAAGCGCTCATATAAAACGCAAACCCAAGATCCTTCTCCCTGGCGATGATGGCGAGAGACAGAAGGTATATCCCGTTCATAGGAAGGAGAAATGCAGACAGCCAGTAGGTGAAATGGGTATTCTTCCTTTGAAATCTATCCCCGATGAATTTCATCAGGAGCACTGCGATATATGCACTGACGTCAAATAATAGAAAGCCGATAATCGAATTGAAATAAGGAGGATAAAACAGCTGTAGGCTGAAGCGTGCGGAAAGGAATATCAGTCCCAGGTTCAATGCCAGTAAGAGCGTCGACAGAAGCAGGACTGCCCCGACTCTTTTCAGCAAGGCGCTTTCATAAACAAAGGAGAATAAAAAGAGCAGCAATAGGTAAAGCCACAGTCTATCAAAGAACGGAAGCGAAGTGAAATGCAAAACGGTGAAAGCAAAGTAAAATACGGCATAGCACAGGAAGCACACACTTTGCCCCATCGATCTGTGCCGAAAGAGTAATCCATAATATTGATCGATGGTGTACACGATGAAGATGTTTCCCAGAATATACAGCAATATATATAGATAAATCATAAGCAGTCCTCCGGCATCATCTCTTTTTTCTGTTTCTCGCGATATTCCTTACGATGAGATTCGCTGACCGGCAGAACTTTACCGTCCTCCATAGTCACACCGTCACTTCGAAATGCAGAAACTCTGCGCAGATTGATAATGTAAGATCGATAGATCCTGCAGAAAAATCCTGGAACCTCTGCCTCGGCATCAGAGAGTTTTCCATAATATTCATAAGTCTTTTGGGTAGTCGTCACGGCGACTTTCCGATCAAAACTTTCAAGGTAGAGAATATCTGCGTACTTCAGACGCACGGTTTCCTGACCGTGTTTGAAAGTGAAAACGTCAGCGGCACAGTTGTGTTTCTTCATAGCTAGATTCAAATCCCGTATGACCAGCTGCGGATCTACCGGCTTCGGAATGAAATGTAAGGGGTGCACGTCAAAGAGTTTCCTGTCATACTGGCTGGTTCCTGAGACGAAGACGATCTCCGTATCGATATCGCCACATCCATAGCGGATATCCCGGCTGACGTCGATTCCACTTTGGGTGCCCATTTCGATGTCCAGATAGATGAGGTCAAAGGTGTTCCCCTTATGCATATATGAGGAAAGGGATTCCCCGTCGTAGAAGACTTCGGTCTGCATGCGGATTCCATTTTCCTTTGCGTAGGAAAGCAGCGTATCTTCAATCAAAGCACACACTTGGGTCACATCGTCACAGATAGCAACTTTATACACTTATCTCACCTCCCCTATCATCGAGCATTTTTCTTTGCTATAAGTATTTTATCATAATCCGTTACGCTTTGCGAATAGTTTATCAACTGCGTCTTGCAAAGGACAGGAAAACAAGATATGATGAAAGAAAGGATAAACGGACGTGAAGAAAATGAGTAAAAAAACAATTGGGATTTCTATCGCAGCGACCATTACCATCTCCGTACTTATGGCGCTATGCATTGCCATGAGCGGACCAATGAGACAAAAAACAGAGATTTATCAAAACAGCGCCCTTGCGCTGAAATATGCCGAAGACTGCTTTGACGCTAAAGAAAAAGGCGTACAAGCAGGAAGTGATTTTCTCAAGAAAATGGCGGAAAGTCCTGACAGCAAAACAGAACATGAGAAGCAGATTTCTGAAGCCATGACTTATCTCATCGAGCATATCGAAGATCTGGGCCTGGACCGGGCGATTACATTGAAGACCATTTATTATGGCGCCTTTATAGAAGAAATCGTAAAATTGGATAAGCAAAAGGCTTTTTATACAAAGGCTGAGGCAGCTTTGTGGCAACATGAGTTCAGCGATATTGCCAGCAAGGTGCTTTCATATGCGCAAAACTGTTACTCCAATGATTGCGAAAAGGCGGACGAAATCCTGCTTCTGGCGCTCACGGCAGGCAAAGCGGAAAGAATCAAAGAAGAAACAGAGGAATTCATCGCGCTGCTGCAGGAAAAAGCCGATTCACTGCAAAAACCCTCCTGATTCACGACATCATTCAAAAATAGCTGTTTTTTTGCGGTATACTTTGATTACAAAATCAAAGGAGGGGTTCAGATATGAAAAAACCATTATTAATCGGAATCGGCCTGGCTCTTGTAATCGGACTTACGATTTCAATCACCCTGGCAACCAGCGACAGTTTTACCCGGGGAAAAATCAGGGTTGACGACGCGTTGAACCAGGATATGGCTGAGGAAAGCAGACTAGGCATGACTGATGCAGTCAACCTTTATCAAAAGATTAAAGACAATCCAGACAGAGTGGATGAATATGTGGATATCATCAGCCAGGCCGCTAAAAAAATGACGAACAATGTCGTCGATATTGAGGACAGGCGGGAAGCTCTGCTGAATACCGTGTATGGCAGCGCCTTTATCATCGAACTTGCCGGCAAAGACGATTCTGCCAAGCTGAAGGATAACCTGCTGCTGATCTGCGCAAAAGAACTTCACGAGTACGTTATCCTCTTCACATCAAAAGACGCAGAAACCAGGGAAAAGGGAAGCATCATTGATCACGTTGGAACCCTTCAGCTGAATTACGAAAGAGAGGTCAAGCTCTTTCTCTCTCAACTGACCAAGAAAAACATCCCTGTTCCAGCCTTTCAGAAAAATCCTGATCTGGAAAAGCAGGAAAGAGTTCTCAGCCTTGAGGTGGGACGGAAAATGGGCGTGGAAGAACGACGAGCAAAAGAGATGGCTGAAAAACTCGTAGCACAGATCAAGAAAGATCCAAAGAATACCGATGCCTGCGAGAAAGAAATAAGAAAGGCAGTTAATTACCTATTCCGTCACCTGGACAAGGTTCAAAACAGTGACGAAGAGATGCTGAAAGTCTTGTACTACGGTGCATTGATACAGGAGATTTCCAGATCTAATGAGGATAAGAAAGACACGCCGCGAAATGAACTGCTTCTGAAAAAATCCCTGATCGCTGCTTTCGGCGTACATGCGCATAGTTATGCAGTACA
The DNA here is from genome assembly GCA_900551775.1 of uncultured Eubacterium sp. Lineage (GTDB taxonomy): Bacteria > Bacillota > Clostridia > Peptostreptococcales > Anaerovoracaceae > Senimuribacter. The sequence goes on from URXI01000348.1 coordinate 4,086, forward strand.
GGTAAGTGGTAAGCAAGACGCAGGGAAGATTGAAGCTGCCCTGAATAAGGAAAAGAAAGCGCTTAAAGAAAATCTGGACGAAGAAGTGGAAAACTTCGTGACGCTCCTCGTGAAGGTTGAAGCATAGCAACTATAATTTTTGAAAAGTAACAATCGAGCAGGGCTGCCTGCATTAAC
>URXI01000349.1 GCA_900551775.1 uncultured Eubacterium sp.
GCGGTCTACTCGGAGCAGCCGCAGGTTACTACGGCAAGGCCATTGACAATGTCATCATGCGTCTGACCGACGTGGTGATGACCGTACCTCCTATTTTATTGTCCCTTGCCGTAGTTGCCGCCCTGGGCGCCAACCTGCGAAATCTGCTGATTGCCATCACCATTTCCTGCGTACCGAGCATGGTCAGAATGGTGCGCTCCGTGGTACTGACTGTAGTGGACCAGGATTACATAGAAGCAGCGAAATCTTATGGCTCTTCCGATATCAGGGTTATTCTGAAATATGTCATCCCCAATGCCTTGGGACCGATCATCGTAACGACCACCATGAACGTTGCCGCAATGATTCTTTCTGCGGCAGGGCTGTCCTTCCTCGGCATGGGCGTACAGCCGCCATCACCAGAGTGGGGCGCACTGCTTTCCGATGCAAGGCAGTTCATGTTCAGCGCGCCGTATCTGCTGTACTTCCCAGGTGTCTTCATCGTCATCGCCGCCCTCAGCTTCAACCTGGCAGGTGACGGTCTGAGAGATGCACTGGATCCGAAACTGAAGAATTAGAAGAAAGGATATACAAATGAAAGAAACTTTCTTAAAGGTAAAAGACTTAGAAGTCATATATAAGACAGATCTGGAAACAGTATATGCTGTCAACAAAATTTCTTTTGATCTGGACAAGGGGGAGACTCTGGGCCTCGTCGGAGAGACAGGTGCGGGAAAGACCACCACGGCGCTTTCCATACTCCGTCTTCTTCCGGAAAGAACTGCACAGATTACAGGCGGGGAAATCGAGTTTGAAGGCCGCAGCCTTCTGGAAATACCGGAAAAAGAAATGCAGCGAATCCGCGGAGAAAAGATCTCCATGATTTTCCAGGATCCGATGACGGCGCTGAATCCTGTTTTGACTATTGGAGAACAGATTGCAGAGTCTTTGATTCTCCACGACGATAAAGGCAGGGAAAAGAGCGTGATCGAGGCTCGTGTAGAAGAAGTATTGGAAATGGTAGGCATCCCGGCTTCCCGGAAAAAGGATTATCCCCATCAGTTTTCCGGCGGCATGAAGCAGCGTGTAGTCATCGCCATCGCCCTGGCCTGCAATCCGATGCTGCTCATCGCAGACGAGCCGACCACGGCTCTGGATGTGACGATCCAGGCGCAGGTGCTGGCTATGATGACAGAACTGAAGGAAAAATTAGAGACCGCCATGATCATGATCACTCACGATCTGGGTATCGTCGCGCAGACCTGTGACAAGGTGGCGGTCATGTATGCAGGAGAAATCATCGAGTACGGAACGGTCGAAGACTTATTTACAGGAGACAGCCATCACCCGTATACAGACGGACTGTTCGGCTCCATTCCTAACATGGAAGCGGAGGAAGACAGATTGCACCCGATCGAAGGCATGATGCCGGACCCTACTGACTTGCCATCCGGCTGTGCTTTTTCACCGAGATGTCCAAAATGTATGGAGAAATGTAAACAGATACATCCCGATCAGTATGGAGAGGGACATAAAATCAGATGCCTTCTGTATGAAGGAAAGCAGCAGGAGGTGAAATAGATGAGCCAGCCATTAATAGAACTACAAAATCTGACGAAGTATTTTGACGTCGGCAAAGATGCGAAATTACATGCGGTAGACGGGGTCAGCCTGACCATCAATCAGGGTGAGACCCTGGGTGTGGTCGGAGAGTCCGGCTGTGGAAAGTCCACACTGGGAAGAACCGTTCTCAAGCTTCACGAGCCGACATCCGGAAAAATTTTCTTTGAAGGGAAAGATATCACAGGCTACAAAAAGAAACAGGTACATACCATCCGCCAGGATATGCAGATGATCTTCCAGGATCCTTACTCCAGCCTCAATCCGAGAATGAGCGTCCAGGATCTGATCGCAGAACCGCTTCTCATTAACAAGGTCTGCCAGAACAAGACGGAAGTCTTTGACAAAGTAGCCGAACTGATGGATACGGTAGGTCTGGCAGAGCGTCTCTCCAGCGCTTATCCCCACGAACTGGACGGCGGAAGAAGACAGAGAATCGGCGTGGCAAGAGCTCTGGCACTGAATCCGAAGTTTATCGTCTGTGATGAGCCGGTATCGGCCCTGGACGTGTCCATTCAGGCACAGATCCTCAATCTTTTGATGGATCTGCAGGATGAAAGGAATCTGACCTATATGTTTATCACCCACGACCTCAGCGTCGTCAGACATATATCCGATCAGATTGCGGTCATGTACCTGGGGAAATGTGTGGAGCTTTGCTCTTCAAAAGAATTGTTCAAGAATCCGCTCCATCCGTACACCAAAGCGCTGCTGTCGGCCATTCCAGTACCGAGTATAGAGATGCGCGGTAAGAAACCGCATATCATCAAAGGCGAGGTCACGAGTCCGGTCAATCCGAAACCGGGATGCAGATTTGCCGCCAGATGTCCTCTGGCAAGCGATGAATGCAGAGGATGCGATATCCCATTTGAAGAAATAGAGCCGGGACATTTCGTCTCCTGCTGTAAGGTAAAAAAATAGGGAAAATTTACAATGAATTATAATCAGTTCTATCGGAGAAAAGATAAGTATAAGAGGAAAATCACCCAGTCTGAGAAAAAGAATGCCCAGAGACTGGGTATTTCCTTTGGAAAAAGTATTTTAGCGGGAATGGCATTTGGACTGGCGGCACTGGTCCTATATAAGCTGTTCATGTAAAGGTGGTAAAATGGAGTTAAACAAGACAATACAGAATTTTAAAGAACATCAGAAGAAGATGCATGCGTTCGATCATGTGATGAATCTGCTGACTTATGATGCAGCAACGGGCATGCCGCCCGGCGCATCAGATACCCTCAGCGATACGCTGGCTGTGATGAGCGGCGAATCCTACAGGTTGACGGTGAGCGAAGAGTACAAAGAAATGCTGAAGGAGCTGGTGTCACACAAGGACGAACTGGATTTTCAGACCCGCAGGGAAGCGGAGGAGTTGTTAGAGGAACAGGAAAAGCTGGCCAAGGTTCCAGAGGAAGAGGTGGTCGCTGCGGCAAAAGCTCAAAACGAAGCCAACCATTATTGGGAAATTGCCAAGAACAAAAACGACTACGAACTCTTCAAGCCTTATCTTGCAAAGCTCATAGAGATTCAGAAACGTTATGCCGGTTATATCAATCCTGACGGGGACGTCTACGATACACTGCTCAACGAATTTGAAAAGGGCATGACGCAGAAACAGATGGACCCCTTCTTTGACGACATCAAAGAAAAACTGGTTCCGCTGATCGCAGCGGTACAGAAGTCTTCTGACAAGCCGGACACGTCTTTTCTTTCGGGGACCTTTCCCATCGAGAAACAAAAGGAACTGTCCGCTTACGTGATGGACCTCATGGGTATCGACAAGGAACGCTGCATCCTGCGGGAGACGGAACATCCCTTTACGACGGAGTTTTCCAAAAACGATGTCCGCATCACTACGAAGTACAAGGAAGATGATCTGACCAGCAACCTCTACAGCGTGATACACGAGAGCGGTCACGCCATGTACGAACTATGCGTATCCGACGATTTGCTGCACTCTGCGCTGGGTCACGGAGCCACTACGGCCATTCACGAATCCCAGTCCAGGCTTTGGGAGAACTATATCGGCAGAAGCAAGGCTTTTTGCCAGCTGATCTTCCCGAAGGTGAAAGAGCTGTTTCCAGAGCAGATGGAGGGTGTAACAGCCGAGGACTTTTACCGCGCAGTCAATGTGGCCCGCCCCAGCCTGATCAGGACGGAGGCAGACGAATTGACTTATTCTCTTCATGTCCTGATTCGCTATGAGATGGAGAAAAAGATTTTTAACGAGGGTCTTTCCGTGGACGATCTTCCGGCAGAGTGGAACAGGCTGTACAAGGAATACCTGGGAGTAGATGTGCCCGATGATACCCAAGGTATTTTGCAGGACGCACATTGGGCAGGAGGCGCTTTCGGTTACTTCCCGAGCTATGCCCTGGGTACCGCTTACTCTGCACAGATCATGAAATATCTGAAAGAAGTCGTCGATTTGGAGAAATGCTGTTTTGAGGGAGACTTTACGCCTGTAAGTGAGTGGCTGACCGATCGGATCTATAAGCACGGTATGCTGCTGACGGCAGAAGAATTGATAGAAAACACCTGCCATGAGAAGTTCGATCCCAATTATTATACGAAGTATCTGACGGATAAATTTACGAGGTTATATGAGATGTGATTGATGAGCTGAAGA
>URXI01000350.1 GCA_900551775.1 uncultured Eubacterium sp.
ACCCCTTGCGGGTGACATGAGTGCATAGGAGCGACGCTCCGTCATGCACTCGTTTTTTATTTTTGCAGCCAGAAGCCGATAGTGCTGTATAGTTTTTTCATTTCGATCGGTTTTGTCAGATAGTCGTCCATACCCCCTGCCAACGCCCGCTCCATGTCTGAATTGAAAGCGTTTGCTGTGAGAGCGATGATCGGAAGTCCTACGTCCTTCCGGCTCTGCTGACGTATGATTTTCACCGCTTCTTCGCCGTTCATCTCTGGCATCTGCATGTCCATCAAAATCAGATCGAAATATCCTTCTTCTGCCCCTGTAAAAGCCTCCACGGCTTCTTTGCCATTCCACACGTGCTCTATGTCTGCACCAGTGTATTCCAGCATCTTCTTCACAATCTCCGCATTGATCTCGTTATCTTCTGCAATCAGGACTCGTTTTCCGGCAAAGTGATAAGTGTCCATGTCTGCTTCAGAAACCGCTCTCTGGTTAGCCAGTTGCCGCTTCGGGGAGATGGCCAGCGGAATGGTGATAGTAAAGACCGTTCCCTTCCCTTCGGTACTCTCCACTTTGATTTCTCCGTGCATCATCTGAATCAGATTGTGACTGATCGGCAGTCCCAATCCGGTACCTTTATATTGTTTATTAGAAATATTCTTGGCTTGCTCAAAAGGTTCAAACATGTGTGCCATAAATTCTTCGCTCATGCCGATTCCCGTATCTCTGATGACAAAACGAACAAGAGCCTGCGAGCCGTCGATTTTGCTGCAAGCGCAGTGCAGAGATACTCTGCCGCCCTCTGGCGTGAATTTCATGGCATTAGAAATGAGATTGAGCAGAACCTGGTTTATTCTCAGATCATCTCCAATTACAATCTTGATATCATCGATATCACTAGTCACAAGAAATTCGATCTGTTCCGCCTGCGCCTTTATGTTGAACATCGTGCGAATGCCCTCAACGAGGGCTGGCAGATCGAACTCCGTCTCCTCAATTTCCATCTTTCCGCTTTCGATTCTGGACATATCGAGGACGTCATTGATCAGGGAAAGCAGATATTTGGAGGAAAAGTCTATTTTATCCAAGCACTCTGAGACCTTTTTTTCGTCAGAGACCGAAAGTTTGGCAATTTCGGTCATGCCGATGATACCATTCATCGGCGTCCTGATTTCGTGGGACATCTTAGACAAGAATGCACTCTTCTCGTTACTGGCAAGTTCTGCAAGCTCCAGCTCTCTGCTCATTTTCTTCTGGCGAGCGTTGAGAGACCAGAACAAGATGATCAGTACCAGCATCGTAAAGTTGAGGATCAGGAACCAGGTTCGCGAAGTCTGCAGACTGTCTTCTGCATAAATCTCTGCCGTGGAAACCGTTTGATCTGCCAAAACAAAATAATTCTCGCTCAATTCGTACAGCCTCTCTTCACCGCTGCCTTGACGCACCTTTTGAATTTCTGTTTTGAGATCCTGCCACTGTTCTTTCATTTGCTTCAATTGCTGCTGAAAAGACTGATCCTGTAACTGAATCAGATCATAAGGTCCCTGACCGCTCTGGAGATTCTCGATAATAGCATCCAACTGGTCGATTAAAGGGTCATTAGGATGTCCGTTCAGTTCCTGTTTCACCAGTCGCTGGGTAGCCCCGCGGACAATCCCTGCGTAATTGACAACCCTGGCAGTCCCGTTCTGTTTTCCCACAGAAAAGTAGGAAAACAGGCTGAAAACCACGATTGTGCAAAGTAATAGAACCGATATAAAAATCAGGCTGACTTTTTTCTTTTGTTTCATTGCTGGTAACATAGCTCGCACACACTTTCATAGTATCATACTCTATTTCGAATAGTATACCATAGTTTGCCAGTCTCTGTCTATTTTAACCGTCTATTTCTTCATTACCAACTGAAAATTCGAGTCGTAGTACAGCCCCAGATCTGTACAAATCCTGTCGTTTACCGCTGTCAAAGCATTGTGATACGCCTTGTAAGATGGCGACAGCTTCATCATATTAGGAATAAAGATATCATTATATCCCGCGTCCTGCAGCCGCTTCATAAACTTCCGCTGGGATACGAATGCGGGATGATATCTATAAAACAGAGAATTCTTCATCTTCACGTTTTTTCGTGTCTGTTCCCGCAGCTTCTCATAATCTTCTTCTGCCATATCAATATAACGCTTCATCTGCGCGTCCATCCTCTTCGTCATATGTTCTGCATCCTGCCTGGACAATCTGCAGTTCAAAAAACTGGCTGCCCGCAGAAAAATAGGGATTTTGATTTCCAAACCATCAAAGAAGCTGATGATTGCCTCATAGGCTTCCCTCTGTTCGCTCGTCGTCATTTTGATCTGTAAATAGGGCAGGAAGTGATACATGAAGTAATCCCCGTATGCTCCGGGAATCATATCCCGAAGAGCATCTGCGATGGTCTCATAATCCAGCCGCTGCGAAAAGGCATCGATATCCCCATTTTCGATATAAGCGGCCAACGCTTCCAATTCCTGTTGATCCTCTCCCAACTGTCTTCGTTTCTCTTCGTAAACCTGGCGGAGGATTTCTCTGTCCCCTTTCTGCAAGAGAACCTTGATCTCTTTGATGCCAATACCCAGCTTTCGATAGGATGAAATCTGTTTCAGGATCTTTAAGTTCGCGGCGCTGTAGTTGCGATATCCGTTTTGATCCTTCTCCACAGTCAGAAGGCCTTCCTCTTCATAATACTTGACCGCCCGCTTGCTGAGGCCGGTTTCTCTTGTCACTTCATTGATCTTCATGTGATGTCACCTCTCTTTACTGGGTCAAGTATAAACCTGTACGCAAGGTACAGGTCAAGAAAAAGAACGAAGGTTAAGGTATTTTATTCGCTTATAAGCAGCTTCTAATATGCGCAGCTTCCTTTCTTTCAGCATCCTCCAATAGAATTCTTTCCTCACATCGCTGATAGCAGGTGTTTCGTAAATAATTCTTTGTATTTCTTTATCGTCAATCCGTTCCAATACATTTCCCAGGGCAGCATCACAAGCAGGAATGCCATTATCCATCAAAAAATCATAATAATTTATTTTTTTCCCATTCTGCTTCAGCGCAGACGTAGGGAATACGTATACTCTGGCTTTAATCTCTTCCTCATCTTCCAAAAAGTCTTTTATCTGCTTGTCTGTAGCCTGCGGATATAAAGATGAACCGCAATCAAAGACAGGGCTTATCTCAGCACTTTGTTTTAAATCGTTTACCAGAAATCCCCAGTTTCCATTATGCCTGTCAAAATTGCCGATATAAGCATCCATGATAAACATATTCCAAAAATATTCACTTAACTGCTTTGCATTGAAAATAGTTTGATGCTCTATTGTCTGAAGTACATCATCCAGGTCAGTACCATAGCCAGAACGAGGGCTGTCAATAAATGTATTCTTTATCTGTACAAATTCAACCAGTCTAAGGGGTGTACCTTTACACATATCTTTACAGGCGCAGACGATACGGGTTTTACCATTGAAGTGAAAGGTTCCCAGTCTGGTTTCTTGCGCCTTGATACCAACGCTGTTGAATATTCGACAGCAAATATCTTCTGAAAATATACTGCTGGTATAAGCTTCCGGCATTTTTTTATCAGGGTTAGGGAATTTGACCATATACCACTCATCATGAAACCTCAAGCTTATTTTTTTCCCGTTGTTGCCTCGATATCCATCAAGTGGATCAACAATTCCATTTGTAAAGTCAATCAGTTCTCTCATTCATTTATCACCCCATAATTTATGATATATTTCTCCCACATATAGTCAAACTGCTTTTTATTTATAAGATTTTCTTGATAAGCCACTTTCAGTGAATTTTCAAGTTCGTTATTCAGACAGTCCAGAAACCTTTTTTCCCCGTGCAAAGAAGCTTTATAGGCTGACAGATCGTGTTCCAAATATTGTGGAAGGCATTTTTCCAGATATGATTCTTTATCCATAGTATTCCCCTTTATTGCGACAACGTCGTAAGATCCGGGAACTATTATAACACCAACATTCCGCTGTAAATATTATCGCGCCTGGTGTTTCAATGGTTCCTACCTTGCGACAACGTCGTTAGATCCGGGAACTATTATAACACACAGGGTCATATATCTCAAGAACATGCCCCGCTTGCTCACGGCAGACGCATGAAAAACAGCTTGTAAACAGAGTTGGTTCAGCTACAGCAGCAATTTTACTATAGAGGACCGTTTT
>URXI01000351.1 GCA_900551775.1 uncultured Eubacterium sp.
GTGGCTGTTTTCGAATAAAAGCTGCATGCCCAGGCAGATGCCAAGGAGAGGCTTTCCCGATGCCGCCTGCGCTGTGATCAACTCCGCCAGACCGCTGTCTCTCAGTTTTTCTGCCGCATCGCCAAAAGCGCCCACGCCTGGCAGGATGATTTTGTCGGCTGCCCTGATTTCGTCCGCGTCACCGGTAAGCACGACCTCGGCGCCGATGCTCTTAAAAGAGCTGTATAGAGAAAAGATATTGCCTACGCCGTAATCTACAATTGCAATCATTACAAAACACCTTTCGTCGAAGGGATTTCTCCCTCGTATTCTTCGTTGATTTTCACTGCTTTCGCCATGACCCTGCCAAAAGCCTTGAACATGGCTTCGATGATGTGATGGGTATTCTCCCCCGCCAATTCTTTGAAATGGAGGGTCACTGCTGCTTTTCTGACAAAGCCCAGGAAGAACTCTTTGACCAGCTCTGTATCGAAATCCCCCACCTTTGCCGCGGGTATGGAAACGTCAAAACCCAGATAATCTCTGCCCGAGATATCCACTGCGCACAGCATCAGGGTTTCGTCCATGGGAAGGATGATATCGGCATAGCGTTCGATGCCCCTCATATCCCCCAGACTTTCTGCGAAAGCGCTCCCGAGGACGATGCCCAGATCTTCAACACTGTGATGATAATCCACCTTTACATCCCCCTTGCAGGTCACCGCAAGATCAAACCGCCCGTGCCTTGCAAAGAGGGTCAGCATGTGGTCCATAAAGCCGCACCCGGTGTCAATCTCGCTTTTTCCGCTGCCGTCCAGATCTAGCTTGAGACGGATGTCCGTCTCCGCTGTCTTTCTCTTGATTTCACTTGTTCTCATCCGATCACCTCTTCTATGGCGCCGAGGAGCAGGTCCATCTCCTCCCTGGTGCCGATGGTAATTCTGTTGTACTGGCTGATTTTTTCCGAGTCAAAGTGTCGGATCAAAATCCCCTTCTCGCGGAGTTTTTGATAGAGCTCGCCCCCGTCCATTTTCTCGCATTTCGTGAATAGGAAGTTGGCTTTTGACGGAACCACCTTGAATCCCAGCTCCACCAGCCTCTCCGCGGTGTAGCTCCGCGTCTCAACGATCTTCCTGCAGTTTTCTCTGTAATAGTCGTTCTCTTCGATGGCCGCAATGCCCGCCGCACAGGTCAGACGATTGACATTGTACGGATTGGTGGAGAATTTGATCTTCTCCAGGTCTGCGATCAGACCTTCCGATGCGATGGCAAAGCCGAGACGCGCCCCTGCCATGCTCCTGGACTTGGAGAAGGTCTGCACTACCAGCAGGTTGTCGTATTTGTGCACCAGCTCTATTGCGCTCTCCGCGCCGAAGTCCACATAGGCCTCGTCGATGACGACCACGTTCTCCGGATTGGTTCTGACGATTTCCTCAATCTCGTAGAGGGACAAAGCTTTGCCCGTCGGCGCATTGGGATTGGCAATGACGATCATCTTGTTCTGGCAGACGTAATCCTTTGGATCGATGGAAAAATCCTCTTTGAGTGGCACCTTCGTATACTTCAGGTTGTAAAGGTCTGCGAACACCTGATAAAACCCGTAGGATATTTCCGGAAACAGGACCTCCGTCCTGCCGCCCGCAAAGGCCATGAAGGCGAAGTTAAGGATGTCGTCGGAACCGTTTGACACGTAGATGTTGTTCTTCGTCATGCCATACTGCTTCGCCAGCGTCTCTTTGAGACCCGCGCATTCCGGATCGGAATACAGTCTCAGATTCGCAGCTTCTCTACTGTTGATCGCCTCTAAAACCTTCGGTCCCGGCGGATAAGGCGACTCGTTGGTATTCAGCTTGGTCAGCACCGTGTCTTTTGGCTGTTCGCCCGGCGTATAACTCTCTAATTTTCTATATCTTTCATTTAAAAACTTACTCATTGTCTATTACCTCATTATTAAATCTGTGCTGCAAGGCCGTCTCTGATCTTTTCGACGGCCCTGGTCTTGAACTTGAAACTGGCTTTATTTGCGATCAGTCTGGCGCTGATGGGCACGATGGTGTCGATCACCTCCAGATTATTCTCTTTCAGGGTTTTGCCGGTCTCCACAATGTCCACGATAACGTCGGAGAGTCCCAGAATCGGCGCGATTTCGATGGAGCCTTTCAGTTTGATGATGTCGATGTCACGGCTCTCCTTCTCATAAAAATCTCTCGTGATGTTTGGAAACTTGGTGGCGACTCTGAGGGTGCGTTCCGTATGATCGCTGAAGTCTCCCTTTGCTGCGACCGCCATACGGCATTTGCCCAGGTGCAGATCCAGAAGCTCATATACATCCGGTTCGTATTCCAGAAGGATGTCTTTGCCCGCGATGCCGATATCCGCAGCGCCCCGCTCCACATAGATGGTCACGTCAGAAGGCTTCACCCAGAAGTATCTGACGCCCGCTTCTTTGTTCTCAAAGATCAGCTTCCTGTTGTCCTCTTTGATGGAGGGGCATTCATAGCCTGCTCTTTCGAACATGTCGTAAACTTTCTTTCCCAGCCTGCCTTTCGGCAGCGCCACATTAATCATTTCGTTCAAGGATCCGTACCTCCCCGTTTTCTATCTTCATCAGGCTTCTGTAGGTCAGTTTGCCTGGAATCTCTTTTTCCACCAAAACGGTGCTGCCGCTGTCTCTGATGGCCTTTGCTTCTCTGAGCACCTGACTGATGTCAGAATCCTCATCATAAAGAAAGACCACATCGAAGTCATACATTTTCTCGTATGGTTCGAGACGGTCCAAAGAATCGAGGTATACGGCAAAGCCCAGGGCTCCTGCCTTCTTTCCCATGCGTTCCATCAGTTTGTCGTATTGACCGCCTGAAAGAATGCTGGTCGGAATGCCGTTGACAAAGCCTTTGTACAGCACGCCGCTGTAGTAGGTCATGTCGTTGACGATGGAAAAGTCGATATTGATGTTCCTCGCCAGCTTGTTGGCTGCCAGGACACTGCAGATGGTGTCAAGTTCGTCGAGAGCTTCTTTCGCACCATTTGTCAGGTTCAGCTTTTTCAGCTCGCTGATGACTTTTCGGTAATTTCCGTATGTAGATACCAATACTTCTAAGGATCGTTCTATATGATGGTCGATTGTGTGGGCATGGCAGATTTCATGGATTTCATGAAGGTTCTTTTCGCCGATGCACTTTACAATCTTCTCTTTGATTTCGTCTTCCAGTGGATGGAGCAGCGCTTTGATCAGTCCCATATGGGAAATTTCCAGCACGTAGTCGCTGCTGATGGCGGCAAGGCTCTTGGCTGCCAGTAACGTGACTTCGCAAATATGGTAGAGGTCGATGTCGCCCATGCACTCGAGTCCCGTCTGCAGGATCTCCTTGTACGAATGGACACTCTTTGATGCACGATAAATATTCTCACTGTAGTAAATTTTCTCAACATATCCCGGGACATGATGATAGTTCTTTACAATAGAGAGGGTTAGATCCGGTTTGAGCGCCATGAGTTTTCCTCCGGCGTCGTTAAATGTGATGATGCTGTCAGATGCGATAAAATCTTTGTTTCTGACGTAAAGTTCGTATTCCTCGAACTTGCCCATCTTGAACTGGGTGTAGCCGTACTGCTGGTACAGCGCCCGAAGCTCAAAGGTGGCTCTTTCATCACTTTTCATTAATTTACTGTTGATTCTCATATTCTTGCTCGAACTCCTTTCGTACTTTACCATAGTAACATATTAAAGCAATAAGTCAACACGGCTTCCCGATTTTTCTTGTTCTTTTTTTCGTGCACGCAAAAGGGTCCTCCGGAGTGCTATGCACGGGCGTTACGCAGTTTCGCCTGTTTTGACCTTTTTTGCTACGCATCCTGTCTCCGCACGCTGCCCTATGCGTAACCGACCTGTCCCTGCAAAGGAAACTGTGCTGTTCCCACGAAAAAACGCCCCCAAAAGGAGGCGCCCCCGCCGGGCAGACGGCCTTCAACAGACCAGTTCTATTTTTTCAACATATTTAACAGACTGTCCAGTTCCTCTTTGTGATGCTCGGAAACTGCGCCGGGATTCCTGCGCAGAATCTTTGCCAGACGGTTGTACTCGCGGTCCGATCTGCCGAGAAGCTTATGTTTTTCGGCTTCAACCCGGTTCAGATATTCCGAAAGCTCTGCAGCATTTGCTTCTATATTTGTAAAATAATCGAAAATCTGCTGAGACAGGTTTTCGAGGCGGGCGAGA
>URXI01000352.1 GCA_900551775.1 uncultured Eubacterium sp.
TACTAGTTGAGAACTCAATATTATCAAACTGATTTGTATATTTGCAACAGCCGCAGGCCTTGTATTTATTGCAAAGTCGTCTAAATGTGGCAGTGTAAACTATAAACAGATAATTCTGCCATTGGTGCTGTATCTTGTTTCAAAATATGGGTATGGGCTTATTATAAGGAGTTTCTCTCCGTATGCTTCATCAACAATGCAGCTTCTTCCGGCTATGGTGATAATTTCGCTGATAATGCTGCCGAGAGTTCATATCAGGGAGCTTATTAAGAATAATCGAAGCGGCGTTGTTAAGGTAGTGCTTGCCAGAATTCCCAATACGCTCGGATTGCTGCTTGAAAATGCGGTTATATCTATAAGCCTTGCAAATTACTCGTTCATTCAGCCGATGATCCTTGTAACGCTTTTCGTGATAGGTCTGATCCGCAGAGAAAAGCGTTCACGGCTCAATTTAATCGGAAGTATTATCTGCATCGTGGGCATAGTGGCTTTTCAGTTGGCGTAAATCTTAAACATTCTGCGTCACTAGCACCTGAAGCTAGCGCTTGTCAAGCTGCGGAACAAGTTCCGCTACCACCAAATCGAAGATTTCGTGCTGTGGAACAAGTTCCGCTACCACCAAATCAAAGATTTGGTGCAATTCCGCCACTGCTGTTTTAAAATGTATCAGCAATAAAAAAACAAGCCGTATTTCTACGACTTGTTTTGTCTATGGGCTACGAAAAAGATATTTTCGGCAGTTTTGCGTATGACTTCGAACTCTCGTAAAAACTTATATTCGGTTAATCATATATGCGACTTTTATTTTATTATTCGGGAATAAGAACATCCCCGCCGGAGATTACCACGTCAGATGCGGAAATGGCACTGTCAATGGTATTCGATTCGTCAATTTCGCCTTCGTATGTTATCTGAACATTTTCTCCCACTCGGATAGCTCCGCTTTCTGCATAACGGGAGATGCGCAGATCATTCAGAAGGATTTTGTACGTGATTCCGTCATCGGGATTGGCGCAGAGAATGGAATCGTCTAACAGAATATACTCATCGGTTATCTCCGTAATCTTACCGACAATGGTATTCTGATACGGCTCATACTCTGCTTCGGTGGAATTCTCTTTTGCATATTTGATAATCTTACTGGCTGCATCTTCTCCGATATTGAAGAGGTATTGGTAATTAAAAGCGTTTGTCCACAGATAGCCATCTACAGTAACATACATGGCACCTTTATATACGCCGAGAGTTTCAGATGTGATCGTAAAACTGTAATACTCTCTATCATGTGCAACCCATTTCTCATCCTCAACAAATGGTGCATTTTCGCATCCGGCAAGAACTTCCCACACGTAATCATCGTTATTCAATACAAAGTGGTTCTTGTTCGGGCCATCACCATTCTCAGAAAAAGTGTTCAATTCAATCACTTTCGAAAGATCCATCAAATCGAACAATTCACCCAAAGTGCTCGGAGGCGCATACTTGTCATTTTTGAAGACATAATACTTGCCCTCCATTTTCACGGCAACAAACTGACTCTGTGCGGCATCCTTCAGCTTATATACCTCAAATTCTTCGGTGTACTTCTTACCGCTATTGATCTCGTCATATCCTACCACGGTGTGGTTACCAATGATTTCGCCAACGTGCGAAGCCGATACCTCGCGTCCTCTGCCAAGGTATTCAATGCCATCATATTTCAGTTCCGTGTATTTTTCATATACTGTCTGATATTCCCACGGCCAAATAATTACAGATTCACCCGTCTGGATGAAGTCTTTATATTTATCTGTTGTACCTCCATCACCGCCAAATAACGACGGAAGGATCGCCGTACCTGCGATGACGAGTAACGCAAAGCAAGCCGCTATGGAACCCCATTTGAGCCAAGGGCTACGCTTGGCTTTCGTTTTACTTTCTGCTGCGGCAGTGATGAGATCATCATCTATATGCCCGACAGCATTTGCCGTTCTCGGTATTTTCATATTTCAACGCCCTCCTTAATGAGATAGTCCCTTAGTTTGTTTCGGGTGTAGAACAACATATTTTTGACCTTACTTTTGGTAAACCCAAAGCGCTCTGCAATTTCTCCGATAGAATCGAAGTAGAAATATTTCCGGATAAAGACATTTCGCACGTCCTCCTTTTGTGTGCGCAGGAAGTGGCTGACCAGTTTGCCTACGTCCTCGTCACTCACGTCGGGGGCATACCGATCATCCGGCAGTACCGATTCCAGTTCATCCAGGGACAACATTACATCCGCTGACCGTTTTTCACGCTTCATAAACTCCAACCGCTTCAGAGACAGGTTTCTCGCAATCTTACAGACAAAGGACATAAAATTACTCGGTCTTGTAGGCGGAATTGCATTCCACACTCCCACGTATGTATCGTTGACACATTCTTCCGAATCCTCGTGATTGTTCAGAATGTTATAGGCAATACTGTGGCAGAGCTTGCCGTACTTTGCATCCGTCTCCTTGATTGCCTGCTCATCCCGTTCAAAGTAGAGTTCTATGATTCTCAGATCATCCATGTTGTTGACCTCCCTTGTCAGATCTAAAAGCGCTTTCACCCATTAAGTACGTTTTTTCCGGCGTTGGTCTTATAATTAATAAAAAGTCGTGAATCTTTTTATCAAATAAAAATGATTGTTTTTCTAACTATATCATATTTCCACATTTCTTTCAATTCCTACAGAAAATGTCGTAATATTATTTCAATGCATTCAATATAGGAGTTGAAAATATGAGAACATACACCCAAGAAGAAAAGCAAGCGGTCATTGACCGTGTTATATCCGGTGAGCTGTCGACGCATATCCTCGCCGACACCGGCATACCCAAGAGTACATTTTACGGTTGGTTACGAGCTTAACGCGAGGAACAGGAAGCCGATAACCGAAGGACAGTTAGTAAGTGTCGACAATTTTCATTTGCTTGAAAACAAAGTCGCACGTTTGGAGAGCATTGTTGAAATTCTTAAATCTGCGCCCTGCACACCCAAGGCACCTTTGAGGCAAAGGCTATACGCTGCCGAACAGCTTTACGGCAAATACAATGTGCACGTGATCTGTGATGCTTTCGATATTCCCCGCGGAACGTTTTACAACCACGTTCTCCGCAATAAGAAAGACAACACGTGGTATGCGAAACGCCGTGAAGAACTACGGCTTCGCATACAGGAGATCTACGACGAAAGCAATCAGATTTTTGGTGCTGCCAAAATTGCGGCAGTTATGAAAAGTGAAGGATTCAAAGTCAGTAACGAAATGGTACGCACGCTTATGCGTGATATGGGGTTAGTCAGCATTCGTCAGTCGGCGAAGAAATTATACGAGGACGAAGGCCGCAAATACAAAAACCTCCTTAACCAAGAGTTTGACACGTGCAAACCGAACGAAGTGTGGGTTAGTGATGTTACCTATTTTAAGTACGGCGAAAACGCTTATTATATTTGCGTGATTATCGACCTGTCCTCCCGTATGGTCGTGGGATATAAGATCAGCAAGACCAACAGCACACAGCTTGTAAAATCAACCTTTCAAATTGCATATAAAGCACGTCAGCCGGATTCAAGTTTGGTTTTCCATACCGACCGTGGCAGCAACTACCGATCCAAAACAATGAATGATTATATGCGGTCTCTGAACATCACACACTCCTTTTCACGTGCGCATGTGCCGTATGACAATTCCGTAATGGAATCGTTCTTTGCTTCTATGAAACGGGAGGAGTTATATCGCACCAAGTATCGCTCGGAATCAGACTTTCGAAGTGCGGTGGACAAGTACATGATTTTCTATAATACCAAACGCCCGCACAAGAAATTGCAATACAAGACTCCCGAACAGAAAGAAGAAGAATATGCCTTGAAACTGAAGGATTTCTGAGACACGTGCAGACAGACTAAAGGGTTCAAAAAGGTTTATTTTTAATTTTCCGGATTGCCAAATCCGAGTTATTCGTTTTTTAGTCCGACTGACAAAAAGAAAATGCGACCTCGAAAAGCCGCATAAATACTGGATTTTATAATAAAAACACCATTGACTCCGAACTTAAGGGTTCAGATTTCAATGGTGTCTTTACTTGGTGCAGGTGACGGGACTTGAACCCACACGACTCATGCGTCACTAGCACCTGAAGCTAGCGCTCTCTGTCTGCGGAACAAGTTCCGCTT
>URXI01000353.1 GCA_900551775.1 uncultured Eubacterium sp.
TAGACAAAACGCTGCGAAGTCGTCTCCCTGTCTGCCACAGGTGCCGGCTCTTCCGCCCAGACCAGGCTGCCCGGCTCTGCCACGATATTGATGCTGTCAAAAAAACCGGAGTTGGCCGGAATGGTCTTATCCAGAATTGACATCAGGGAGTAATAGACCGTCGCTTTCAAGGCGCAGGGGACGCAGTTATACGGTCCGCTGACCTGTGGACAGGTTCCCCGAAAGTCAAAGGTGATATCCTCTCCCTCAATGATCAGCTTGGTCTTAATCAGCAAATCCCGATTTCCTGCGCCGTCGTCATCCATGTAGTCTGCAAACTCATAGGTGCCATCGGGCAAAGAGGCAACAGCAGCCCTCGCTTTCCGCCTGCCATAATCCAGCCATTCCTCACAGAATGCCCTGTAAGTATCCAAACCGATTTTCTCCACCAGCTCCACCAGTTTATCTGCTCCATACTGGTTGGTGATCACCTGAGCGTTGAGATCGCCCTGGCGCTCGTACTTCATCTGGAAGTTGAGCATGATCAAATCAAGGACGTCTTTCACTACTTCGCCCCGGTCGTAGAGCTTGACCACCGGAATGCGCATGCCTTCATCGTAAATAGTCGTTCCCTTTCTGGTCTTATCCGCATGATGGCCTGTGTTGACCATATAGGCAATCAGCTTCTCTTGATAGAACACCGGCCGCAGCAAGACGATGTCCGGCAGATGGGAACCGCCTCCCGTATAAGGATCGTTGGCGATAAAGATATCCCCCTCGTGAACATCTGCCGGATCATATTTTTCCGTCAGCACCTCCACTGCTCCAGATAGAGAACTGAAGTGCAGAGGGATATGCTGAGCCAAAGACAGCAACTTGCCTTCGGGGCTGAAAATCGCCACTGAAAGATCCTTCCTCTCTTTGATATTCGTACTGTACCCTGTCTTAGAGAGAATGACTCCCATCTGCTCTGCGATAGACGTCATGCTGTTGGAGATAATCTCCAGGGTAATGGAATTAATTTCTTTCATCGTCTACGCCTCCCTCTCAATGACCATGTTCAGATACCTGTCCACGGTCGCCTTCTGCCCAGCCAGAATCAAAGTCGTGCTATCCATCTGCTCCACGATGGCCGGCCCTTTGATCACGTTTCCGTTCCGCAGGCGCTCCCTGTCATAGAGGACATAGTCGGCAAAAACGCCGTCCCCCTGATAAACCCAGCGGCTGCCTATGACTGCATCTGCAGGGTCCGGACCAGCATATGGGTCTTCTGTAATGACGGGATAAACGATATTGCCGATAGCAGACAATCCAAAGTTAACAATTTGAATCATGTCGTCTGAGCTGAAAGAGTAAAGTCTCTCATAGTCTCTCGTAAACGCATCCCTAATGGCCCTGCTGTCTTTGATTTTTTCCATGACCAGGGGCACTCTGATTTCGTGGTTCTGTCCTTTATATCTCATGTCGAGAAAATATTCCATTGCCTGCATTTCCGTCGGAATCTTCTCACCTTCAAACCAGTCTGCAGCATCCTTTTCCAAGATGCTGAATTCTTCCTTCAGCAGATCGAAGCTGGATTCGTCCAGGTCGGTAACTCTGGTCTGTACAAAGTCCTTACGCATATTTTCTGTCAAAAGGCCATAGGCCGCCAAAAGTCCAGGTGTTTTAGGGATCAGGGCTTTTTGAATCATCATCTCTTCCATCAGTTCCGCCGCATGAAGAGGGCCTGAGCCGCCAAAGGCAACCAGGCAGAATTCACTTGGATTATAGCCTTTTGCTACGGTGACGTTTTTGATTTCCTTGATAATATTGGAATTGCTCACTGCGATGATGCCCTTTGCCGTTTCCAACAGCCCCATCTCAATCTGATCTGCTAAGCCTTGTACTGCTTCCTCCGAACGCGCCTTTACAATTTGCAGTCTGCCCGCCAGCAGGCTCTCCCCATTCAGATGACCCAGCAGCACTCTGGCATCTGTGATGGTTGCTTCGCTGCCACCCAAATCATAGCAGGCTGGACCAGGATTAGCGCCTGCGCTCTGTGGGCCTACCTTCAAAATCTTTCCGCTGTCGATCCAGCCGATGCTGCCGCCACCGGCACCGATGGTAGAAATATCAATGGATGGAATTCTTACCGGATAACCGCTGATGGTCTTTTCATCAGAAGCTTCAAATCTGCCTCCGGCCACCAGGCTGATGTCGGTACTGGTTCCTCCGATATCAATTGTGATCAGATTTTCTTCTCCGACGAGCTGCGTAATATATTGTGCGCCCACTACGCCGGCCGCAGGACCTGACAAGCCGGTCTTAATCGGGTACTGCATGGACTCTGCGATGGACATCAGTCCACCATTGGAATGGTTTATGTATGCATTGTGAATTCCAATCTCTTGCAGACGCGCCTTCAGGTTGTTCATATACTTTTTGACTTCCGGTCCTACAAAAGAGTTGAGCACTGTGCCGCAAAGCCGTTCATACTCACGAAACTGCTTCGAAAGATCGCTGGAGATGGTCAGAAAGACCTCTGGCATGGCTTCCTGGATTTGGTCCCTCAGCATCTGTTCGTTCTTCGGATTCAGATAAGCATTTAAAAACATCACGGCTGCTGACTCCACGCCCCCCGCCTTAAGTTTCTCCACCAGAGTCTTTACCTCTTCCTGCTCCATCGGTCTGATTACCTGCCCTCTGCAGTCCATGCGTTCATCAAGTTCAAAACGAAGGCTGCGGTCAATCAAGGTCCTGACCTTATCGGTCTGCAGGTCGTAAAGATCTGGCCGCTTCTGCCTGCCGATTTCCAACAGATCGCGGAATCCTCCCGTGGTGACCAAGGCAGTTTTTGCTCCTCGTCCTTCCAAAATAGCATTGGTCGCCACAGTGGTTCCATGCATGAAGCGGCTGACTTCGCTGCCGTCAAAACCATGCTCTTCCGCCACCACCTTCATTCCCGTAACGACTGCATCGGACTGATCGTGGAGAGAGGACGGCAGCTTATAGACCATCAGTTCGCCACTGTTTTCGTCAATTGCGCAGATGTCCGTATTGGTACCGCCCACATCTACGCCGATGCGAATGGATCTTTTTTTCATTGACTTCCCCTTTCTTGCGATAATGTTTTACTACAATAAAGATATCATTGTTTTTTTATTCAGTCCAAGATATAATGGATTATATATAGATAGATTTCAGTTTATGATTCGGGAGGTTTCTATGGAATTGCTGCAGCTGAAATACTTTTTGCTATTAGCCAGACAGGAGCACGTGTCGAAGACCGCCGCTGCCCTGCATATCTCCCAGCCATCCCTCAGCTCCACCATCAAGAAGCTGGAAACGGAACTGGGTGTCCCTCTTTTTACCCGGGAGGGGCGGAATATCAAGCTGTCTCCCTATGGCGCTGCTTATCTGAAATACGTGGAGCAGCTCTTTGATGCCCTGGAAAACGGTCAGCGCACCCTGGATATCATGAAAGGCGCAGAGGACAATCACTTGGCTTTGGGGATTTTGAGTCCATATATCTGGCAAGGACTGCTGCGCGCCTTTAGTGATGCTTACCCGGAAATCAAAATGGACCGCTACTCTCTGGAAGGCAGCAACCATGTCAAAGCCTTGAAGAATGGAACCATCGACCTTTATATCGGCGCACTGAACGGTTTGGATGACCGCAATTTAGATAGCAAGATTCTCTACGAGGACGACATGGTCCTGCTGGTCAACAAAGCAAACCCCCTCTCACACAAAAAAGAGGTTGATCTGGCTCAATGCCATCATGAACACTTTATCAATCTAAGCAAGAACACCAATCTGCAGCAGTTCATCTCTGCAATCTGCGAAGATGCCGGCTTTGTGCCAGACAGCATCATGGAGTGTGACTACACCCTGCGGGATCAGATGGTCATAGAAAACTACGGCGTGTCCATAACCACAAGAGCCTCTGCCGAAAGTGTGGATTCCGATCAGGTGGCAATCCTTTCTATTACAAAGCCAAGGAAAAAAAGAATCCTTGGCCTGGTATGGCGGAAAACCCTGGTCTTCACCCCGGCTATGAAAAGGTTTGCAGACTTTGCCTGTGACTACTATCAGAGGAAACTCAAAGGCAGATGAACATCATGCTCACCAGCCTTTGGGTCATTTTCTTTTGCCTTGGTTAAAATATTTCTCTCCACATACCCTGTCTGCTTACGGTTTGCGCA
>URXI01000354.1 GCA_900551775.1 uncultured Eubacterium sp.
AGCTGCGACTGCCGCAATGACCACAACCAGGGCCGCTATATACTTCTTTTCCAGCCTCAACATCTCTCGCCCTCCTTCTGATTCATGTAAAGCTCCCTGTATTTCTGAGATACGTGCAGAAGCTGTTCGTGGGTATCAAAGGTGGTCATCCCCTCGTCTACAAAGAGTACCTTGGTGAGCTGATCGAAGGACGCCAATCTATGGGAAATCAAAATGATCGCGCAGTCAGCATAGCGTTCTCGCAGATCCTCGATGATCTGTTTTTCCGTCGTTACGTCCACAGCTGCAAAGGGATCGTCTAACACCAATATACTGCTCCTGTTGTATAAGGTCCGTGCCAAAGCAAGCCGGGCCTTTTGGCCGCCGCTGAGCCGCACGCCCAAAGCACCTGCCAAGGTGTCTGTACCTTCCGGCATGGAAGCTAAATCCTTCTCAAAACAGACGTCTTTCAGGACCTGGCTCACATCCCCTTCTTCCCCCAGGGTGATGTTATTGTAAATGGTATCTGAAAGGAGCTGGCTGTCGTGGCCCATATATGTGATGTACCGGCTCCTGTCCGCAGCCTTTATATCTGTGAGCTCCCTGCCATTTATCGTAATACTTCCCCCATAAGGATGGAGGCCAGTGAGGGTTCTGCCGATGGTGGATTTTCCACTTGCCACCGGGCCGGTGATGCCGATGATTTCTCCCGACTTCACTTCAAATTCTGCTTCTCTGATTACACCGGTGGAAAGTCCCCTGACCCGCAGACAGGTTTTCTCGTCTCTTATCGGTACTTCTGTCTGCGCTTCTTTTTCTCTCGGTTCGAGGTAAGACCTGATTCTCTGCCATGAAACCTGGGCCTTTTGCACGGAGTTGAAAAGCTTTGCCGCCTTGCTCACTTTGACGGAAAAAGCTGTAAATATCGTCAAATACGCCGAAAATCTGCCGATGGTCCAGACCCCCTGGACGACCAACTGACCGCCATAAAACACCACCAGCACGATGCCGATCATCCCGATGGTCTTGTAGAGAGGCTGCAGGGAATTTTCCAGTACGTTAGCGCGGACGGCCTTTCCTTGCAAGTTACGTAGCGCGTCGTCATAAGCCTCGCTTTTGATCTCCTGCACGCCGTGCATCCGATATAAAAGTTCGTTTTCCACATTTTCCAGCGTCAGCTCGCTGACATCAGAGAGCTGTTTTCGGTAGCTCTGGGTATAGCGATAGATGAACTTTTTCATCCGCTCTGCGATTACCATAGCCAGCGGAATGCTGATGGATGCCAGCAAGGTCAGCTTGAAATCATAATAGAGCAGCGTGACAAAATAAGCGCTCATCAAAACACCGGTGTCGAAAACTTCCGTGGTGAACTTCCGCATCCCTTCCACACATTCTCCCACATCAGAAATGGCTCTTGTCATCAAATCACCAGTGGATGTTTCTTTTAACTGCGTGATGTCCTGGCCGACGATGTTACTGTAGACGATGCTGCGCATGGATGCGCTGGTCCGGTTTGCGAACAGCCTGACATAATAGCGCTTTAAGCAGCGGCTGCACTGGATTGCCACAATGATCAGAATGAAGATTCCTATCCATCTGACGACGAGCGTCCGCTGTTCGCCTTGCACGATCAGGTCAATGATCTTGCCCTGGAGAATCGGTCCCAGCTGCATGGAACCATTGTAGAGGAGACCGGTGACGACGACCAGGAGGACAATCCTCCACTCCGCGATCCAATAGCTGATCACTCTGTTTGTTTTTTTGATTGGGGGTAACTTTAATTCTTTCATTATACTAATATTTTGCGTATTTTTTCTATATCAATCCGTTTCTTTTCCCCTTTGATGGAGAGAACCAGATTCTGTGGTGTAAAGATCTCGTCAGCGACTTCTGATAGTCTGGCCGCTGTAACCGCCTGGAATGATTGTTTCGTTTCTTCGATACTGGATGAGTCGCCGTTCATGATATGGTTTTCGTAAGCCCGCTGCCAGTTGAAACTTTCGTTGTCGTCGTAAACCATATAGGCGTTGTCCACATATTCTGGCAAAACGTAACTGAGGCGTTCTTCCATGGCAGCGGGCAGGGTTGTCAGTCCATCTTTTACGATGGCGATGGAGTCGTAAAAATCACGGCGGCTCACTTCATAGGTGAGGTAGATGCGCCCGATATTGTTGTATTTCTCTAAGGTTGCTGAAAAGCTGTAGATCAGTCCCCTTTTCTCTGACAGTTCCTGATGCATCAGCGAGTTTTCCCCAGAGGACAGCACGTCATAGAGCAGAGCCAGTTCTGCGGCTGTGTACTTTGATGTGACAAAATCGTAGGAGAACTGCACCATAAAATAGCGGCTGTTCTTCACGTTGATCAAGACATCGCGTTGCTGAAAACCCTCGGGCCGCGGCGCTGCGTTTTCTCGCTCCATACAAGGTGCGGCCACAGAAACTCCCGCCAGCCTATCGGCAAATTCTTCCATCTCCTTCTCTCCGGCATTACCCGTTACATAAAAGAAAAAGTTCCCTGCCGAAAGCAGTTCCTTCTGATACTGACGGATTTTCTTTTTGTGAAAGGTGTTGACATTGCCCTTGGTGCCCAAGATAGTGTTTCTGAGAGGCGTATTTTTCCAGGCGTAGGTACCAGCAAAATAGTCCAGGCTCTTGAAGTCCTCTGATTCTCTGATTTCCGCCTTTACTCTCTGCTGTTCTGTTTTAATTTCTGCCGCCGGCAGTGCAATCGGTTCAAAGACTTTGCTCAGAATCTGCACCGCTTCTGTAAAATGCTCCGGCGCACCGACGATAAAAAGCTGCATGAATTCCTTATAGGTTGCACCGTTGAAATACAACCCCAGCCTGTCGATTTCTTTGTAGAGCCTGCCCTCCATCAGATAGTTGATATTCCGAAAGAGAACGTGCTCCAGGAAGTGAGTGATGCCATTGTCCTCATCGCTCTCATAAAGAGCTCCCGCTCTGATATATAAAGACAGGCAGAAACTGTGGGTATGCCTGTTCGGGTAGTAAAAGATGTCGATCCCGTTTTCGGTCGTTCGTTTTTTCTCCATAATCATCCCTTCTGATCACTTGGTCGTATGACATTCTGCCCAGCGAGATGTCGTCGAGCTGTTTGGCAACGCTTCGCTCCTTCGGGAACTGCGTTCCCTGCGCTGTCCGTTTTGCCTAGCCAAGCAAGCTTGGGGCAAAAAGGCAGAATTTATGCTTAATGGTGCTTACCCCAATTCACACAGTGAATTGCAGGGAAGACCTTATGCAACAATTGCCCGGACTTGTCCGACTGCAATTGACTGCTGGCGTTCGAAAGCTTGCCGATTTTCCGCAGCTTTAGCTGCAATGGAAAATGGGACAGCGAAGCAACGAAGGTTGCGTAGGAGTGCAACTTGTTGCACGTTTGGCTGGTTTGGAACGCGTCGTATGATAATTGTATCAAATTATGATTCATAAAGCAAATTGCAGACAGGAAGATTCTATCCGTGATATGCACGCTCATTTGCGGACTGTTTCCTGTCTCCGAAGCCCTATTCTAGTCCGCAATTCACTTAGTCTGAAAAAATGTCTCAGACTTTTTCTCTGCCTAACTCATTTGCAGACTGTTTCCTGGTATCCCAGCCCTATTCTAGTCCGCAATTCGCTCAGTCTGAAAAAATGTTTCAGACTTTTTTTCTATCTAACTCATTTGCAGACTGTTTCCTGCCTCCTAGTGCCCAAGGTCTGCTGTAGTACGCAATTTTCCCTCACTTTTATAGTTTAACTTCAAACATACACATAGGGAAAAAATAAAGTTGCATCCATTTATCCCATACGTTTGCTGTGAGATTTTATCGTTTGCAGGGGGAACTATTTATGATATACTGAATTCTGTAGAATTTTTATGAGGTGAAATATGAAGATAAACATCGGAGTTTTAATTACGCTCATTGCTGCGATCTTTTGGGGATTCTCAGGAACCTGCGCGCAATATATCTTTGACAATTTTGATGCCGACCCTACCTATCTCACCGCAGTCAGACTTCTGGCCGCCGGTTTGATTCTCGTCGTCATCGGCATCTTTACAGATCGAAAAAACATGACGGCAATCTGGACTGACAGAAATTCGGCGCTGCGGCTGATCATCTTTTCTGTCACCGGATTCTTATTCTGTCAGCTCACATACCGGAAAG
>URXI01000355.1 GCA_900551775.1 uncultured Eubacterium sp.
CTCGTCGATGTAGACGCATACGACTTCCTTGTCCTGCAGGACCTCTGGAAGTGCAATAGTGACTTTCGCGTTGCCGCCCTTGAAGTCGGTAACGTTGCCGTTCTCGGTGACAATCTTCAGTTCAACTTGAACCTGGGTATCGTCTTCTTTTACTTTCTCTACGACTACGGAGACGGTGCCTGTTGCAGCTTTTTCAGCCACTGCCTCTGCGGCTTTCTGGTCCAGTGCGACTTCTGCAGTGTCAGTCTTGATGACCACGTCTGCGTCTGTCTTCTCTACGATGTCCTTGATGGTCTCCGCAGGTACCTTGACCTCTGCAGATTTGGCATCGCCCTTTGTGGTGGACGCGTCGATGATGACTTCTTCTGACTTGTTCTCCACTGCCTTGTCAACGATCTTGTCTGCCGTCGTCTTGTCAACCGTTGCCTCAGCTTTGCCGTCTGTGGTTGTGGTTGTGCTGACATCAGCTGTGGTTGTCTTGTCCCCGGTATTGTTGGTTACGTTGTCCGGAGTTGGGGTTGGAGTTGGGATGTAAGGTGCGGTAACAGTGAAGGTGCCCTTGCTATCTGTTGCAACCGTGTAACCTGGCGCAACATAAGCAGTAGGATCTGAGGAGAAATTTCCTCCTTTAATCAAAAAATATTCTTTTGCAGTAGCCCAATCACTTGCAGCATTATTACTCCATGTATACGCACGCCCTGCATCACCCTTTTCTGAAACGATGGTTCCGCCAGAAACAGTCATCTTAGGAATCCCTCCAGGGTAAGTTCTATTGACTATCGAAAGCCCTGCACCGTCTGGAATAAAACCGTCGCCTGTCTTGTTTTCCCTTTTATCTGTTCCAGTCGCTTTAATCATACCACCTGTAATGGAAGCAATTACGCCTTCACCAGAGCACAGTTGAATTCCATTTGCTCCTTTAATCTCCACATTTCCAGAAATATTTAGTTTCCCGTTCTGAGGATGGTAAATGGCTCCTCCATCATCATTTGTTTGCTCTATTCTTCCGCCACTGATGGATATATCTGTGTTTCCCTGATTATCGCCACTCTTTACGGTTCCATTTCCGCTGATTGCATATGTAGATCCTTTGATAACACCACCTGTAATTTTGAGACTGGACCCTGCACCTTTAATAAAGACGCCTGTGTCGCCCGAAACATCGCCGTTTCCGGATATTTCTGCTATTGCTGGAGCTGCAACTTCATTGGTAGTATTACCCTGAACCACAATGCCAAAACCTTTATCACTTCCTATAATCTTGCCTCCTTGAATCACTGCTTTTGTAACAGGATATGCAGTACCTTCATTGAGGATATTAAGCACGCAAATTGCAATATTGGCAGAGGTGATTTCGCCTCCGAGAACATTAACAGTTCCACCAATTTGTGCTTGAATTCCGGCTCCTGTTTTAGGGGTTTTGCTAATATCCCCGCCGGAAATTTTTCCGCCGTGAATATTTAGTATTCCAGTTCCCGTTACGATCGCTCCATATTCTCCGGTTATATTGCCCGATTCAATTGTAGCAATTCCGCCATCACTTACTCTTACCCCCTGGACGGTAGTCCCTCCATCAATTTTTCCATTATTGGCAGCACTATTATCTATAATTTTTGCCGATCCGAGAATATTAATTAACTTAGTCTCAGAGAACAGCTCTCCCTTTGAGAGAGTTTTCCCATTCAAATCAAGAACAATATTCTTGCCTGCCGGAACGGTAATGGTACCGGTCAATGCAATATTTTCTCCAAGCGTGATAGTCTGTCCATCCGCCGCACTAGAAATTGCAGACTCTAGCAAACTCTGATTCGTAATTGCATCATCTGCAAACGCCATCATCGGCATGTAGCACATGACCATGACCAGCGACATCAACATGACCGCTGCTTTCTTCATTTTCTTTTTCATCCCCTCGTTTCCTTTCTTATCAAATAAGATTTATCCCGTTTGGGCAAGTTTTCCCACCAGGATAGCATGATTGCGCCCGTCTTACCGGACTTGCACCTGCATACAAAATTAGCTGCCCTGCATGCGGATGCTTTTCACATACATTATACCCCCCCCCGCATATTTTTAGCAAGGGTCAATTTTCAGACTATAATGAATCCTGTCCAGGTGCTGTCATTCCAAAAGGGGCGGGGGCGGGGGTATTTTGCCGGGATGCAAACGATGGCAGGGAAGCGAGGGGCTTTGTTTGCAACAGAAAAGATGGCATCTCTGCCATCTTAAAATTCTATCTGTTTTCCATCTATTTTCTGACAATGCAGCCTTTCTTGTAAAAGCACACACCATATTTTAGGATCGGGCTGTATCCGTCTTTCCGAAGCTCAGCCTCGTAATCCTTCTGCTCAATCTGCGTCAGCGCCTCCTGACACAGTTTTTCCATTTGATCAAAAGCATCCGCAACCTTCAGTTCCAGAATTACCGCTTTTCCGCAGAATTTGTTCTCCCGCAAGATAATGTCGGCCCGTCCCTCTCCGCCCTCGCGGTTTGACAGGACGGTGAAACCTTTGATGCCTTTTAGGAGTCCCGCGAGGAAGCCGTGGTAATAATTTTCCCCATAGTCGAAGAAGCTGATCGTGTGGAGGAGTTGCTCTGACACGAATGAACCAAAGGCATCGCAGTCCCCATTCTCAATGGCGGCAGCCAGCGCACCCATATCCGTATCTGCAATTCTCTTCTTTGACCACTCCAAAACGGATTCTTCATAAATAACGGCAATCTCCTCGTTGGGGATTGATAAAGAGAGAAAACGTTTCCGCCCGTCCAGCCTTTGTCCGCTTTGCTTCAGATATCCGGTGAAGAACAAAAAGTTCCACAGGTTGTCCCTCGACTCATGAATATCCCCATAGGTGATATCCTCGTGAACTGGTTTTTCGACGGTCCCGCCTTCCATGAGCAGTTCCAGTTCCTGCCTGGTTTCTGTGTCCGCTTCTTCCACCAGTTCCCTGATGATGCTATTAGATGATGTATTCGACCAGTACGCTTTTGGAAATTTTCCTTTGTCGTCCACGTAGTTGAGGATGCTCCACGGATTATAGATTTCGAAAGCGCCAAATAAATATCCATTGTACCACTTCCTGACCTCTTCGCTTTTCTTTTCGAGGTGATATGCCTCCAGGAGTGCATCCACTTCCTCCTGTGTAAAACCAAAGCAATCCCCATACTGGTCGCTTAAGACAGAGTAGATTTTCAGATTGTTCAGCCCTGTAAAGATGCTCTCCCGGCTGATTCGCAAGCA
The DNA here is from genome assembly GCA_900551775.1 of uncultured Eubacterium sp. Lineage (GTDB taxonomy): Bacteria > Bacillota > Clostridia > Peptostreptococcales > Anaerovoracaceae > Senimuribacter. The sequence continues at coordinate 3,242 of URXI01000355.1, forward strand.
GCCGGTAATCACTGCAAACTCCAGCGACGCATTGGTTTTCAGTGCGGATTCAAAGAGGGAGCGGACGAACTGAATCATCTCGTCATAGAATCCATTAAAATAGGCGCTTTCCAAAGGCACATCATACTCGTCAATGAGGATGATGGCGTTCTTCTGGTGATAGGCCGCGAGGCATTTTGACAGAAACTCCAGGCCCTTGGCATACTCGATGGGTTCCGCATTCCTTTGCAAAAAGTTTTCAAAGCGGTCTTTGTCTTCGTGCGGCAAAGCGTCTCCTTTCAGGATATACCTGTGGCGGTCAAATTCCTTTGCAATCTCATCGATCATACTTTTGTATGCCATGTCAAAGGTGGGCTGCTTTGCCGATTTCAGGGACAGGCTGATGACCGGGTACTGCTGCCGGTGGGCTGTGTACTCCTCGTCACAAGCAGAAATATCCAAACCATCAAAGAGATACCTGTTATCGATCACTTGTCCTTTTGGGTCCAATTCCTTCTCAAAGAACCTGCGGATCATGCTCAGGTTCAGGGTCTTGCCGAAGCGGCGCGGCCTGGTGAACAGGCTGACCTTTGTCCCCGAGTCAAGCAGTTCCCTGATCATCAAAGTCTTGTCTATATAGTACAAATTCTTATCGATGATTTCTTTCAGATCTTCGTATCCAATTGGAACAGCCTTTCTCATCGGTTGCACCTCCTTACATCAATTTATCTATAGTATACGTCAAAGCCCCGAAATACACAACAAAAAACGCAAAAGCCTGGAATTTCTTCCAGGCTTCCTGTCTTGTGTGGTTTTATGTTATTTAGCAGTTCTGATTGCTTTGGTTGACCACTTGGTGTAAACTTTGACGCCGTCAATCGTTCTGACGCCTCTTACCTTGT
>URXI01000356.1 GCA_900551775.1 uncultured Eubacterium sp.
CCCTTGGCCGCAAGGTGGCTGCTGAGGCCTCCGCTGAGCTTCAAATTTTGCGCCATGATGTAAAAGCGCGCACAGCTTCCGTCTGCTTTTTCCGCCATGACGATGTCGCCCCTTTCGAGAGCAGGGTTGCCCCGCCACTTCAGTTCTCCCGGAAGGTAATGGATCCGATAATCACTGACCTTCTGTTTGGTCAACGTCATTTCCGTGCCGCCCGCCATGCCGTAAATCGGTGCGCCGGACGTATCGGTCAGATAGAGTTCTCCCGACGCTCTGTCGATCATTGAGACGATGACCATCCCTTGACCAGAAACCTTGAGCAGATCGTTTTTCTCGATGGAGACGAGATCCCCGTCGGCGGCCAGCCACTGTCTTTTGATGGTGAAGCTGGCAGTCAGATCCTCCGGCAGTGACAATTCCTCCTGCTCCTCCTCGGTTTCTTCCAATGTAAAGGTAAACTGGCTCTTTTCCTCATCGACACCTTCCACCATGATGTTTTTGGTATATGCGGTCTGTTCCAGTTCGTAGGCCATCTCCATCAGTGTGCCCGGATGGACTTTTGACAGATCCGTACAGCGAAAAGCGGCCAGAGATTGGTTATAGGTTCCGGTCAGCGCATGGTTCGTATCCAGTTCCCCGCTGTAAGACACTTGCAGCGTCGCAATGGTCTCCGCCGTGTCCATGTCGGCCACTCTCTCCTGCCAGATGGATTCCATGATCGTTTCCGTCATGTACGGATTTTCAAAAGCCAGTTCCAGCCCGCTGGTTCCCTTTCCTCTGGTATAGGTTCTTTCCCCGTCAGAGCAGATGAGAGAGGTCACCGTGACCGGACTTGCCGTAGAAGGGATGAACTCATGGAGATACTGGCTCTGGCGGTCTATGGTCACCGCAGGCGCAGGCTCCTGATACCAGTAGAACTGCAGTCTTCCCAGCCGGTCAAAGCGCACGTTTAAGCCCATAAGCCCGGCAGCAAAGCCCAGCATCTGTCTCTCGGTATAGCCTTCCCTGAACTCCGGCAAAAGGTATTCTTTGTACACGTTGTCCGGGCGGAGGCCGATGCCTTTGCTCGCCGCGATCTTTGATACCAGATCCTCGATCGTCATGGGGTACCCTTCGTCTATGGTGAAGGGTTCTTCCAGAAGACAGGCACCGTCGTAAGCAGTCAGCGTCAGATTTTGATAGTCGTTCTTGGTGCTTGCCTCTGTGACATAGAATACGCCGAGGGGAACGTATTCGTAGTCCCCATCGGTCAAAAGGCCGCTGTAGGCTTTGATCATCACATGGTCATAGTCGATATCCTTCGGCGCGTCGATCAGTTCCACCGTCAGCTTTGCAGAACAAAAACTGCCCATGGAGATGCGGTCGTCTGCCGCCGCAGTTTCCTCCAGGGTCATGGAAACCAGGTTGTCCGCTCCTGTCAGAACAGCTATCTCCTGCACCGGTATCTGCCCCGTCTCGTCAGGCGCCGCACCAGCAATTGGCTGACAGAAAACCGCTTTGATGAGAAATTTTCTGTCGTAGGACTTGATTGCGTCCTGATATTTTTGTGTTGTGTTTTGCATGGGTCCACCTTACCTTTCTACCAGCGTGGCAGCAAGCCCCGTCCACAGCCACTGATCCGTCTTTGCATCGAAGCGGTACAAAGGCGTCTGCTTTGATGTAACGTAGAAGACAGAGGTCTCTCGTTTTCCGGTCAGCGCGTCGGGGTACTCCACCTCAAAGAAATTGTCGTTGAGACAGGAGAGAAGATTTTTCATCTTCTCCCCTTCCATGGCCGCCCAGGAGCAGCTAAGCTGTCTCTTCTGAGAAATTCTGTCTTTGAACGTCTCGCCCATCTGGTTTCTGCCGTTGCCGTCCTCACTATCGAGATCCGTCAGGCTCCACTGCAGGGACACAGGGTTTTCCACCTCCGTCCACTGGTCAGCTCCGATTTTCTTCATTCTTAAAATATTCATGTATTCTCCTCCTTTACACCAGCAGCGGCGATGCGCCGGTCTGCTTTACGATGCCGTTGTGATATTTTACAACCTGTCTGCCGATTTCTCTGCCATCCAGCTTGTTGACGATATGGAAGGTGTAGCTTCCGTCGCTGCCGGACATGGCTGCTCTGACGGCCTCATATACGCCTTTGGATACTGACGTCACGATCTGGTCGTTGTTCATGACAGCGGCTCTGCTGCCAAAGCTGCCCACCAGCTCAGGTCCCGCTTCTCTGGCTACGAACATCTGTCCTGCATCCACCAGGCCGCCTGCTGCCAGGCGCGGAATGCTCAACTTTGAGATGAGCCCGATGGTGACACCTGGAATGTTGTTGATCAGCTTGATGGCGCTGTTGATGGCACTGATAAAGCCGTTGATGGTGTTCTGGGCAAAACCGATGATGGAATTGACCACTTTCTTGAAGGCGCCGCCGATGGCATTGCCGATGCTGGTTCCGATGTTGGTAAAGGTCTTTTTGATGGTGCTCCAGATGCCGCTGAAAAAACTGCCCACGCCGGAAAAGACGTTTTTGACTGCCGTCCACGCTGCTGCGAACTTCGATTTGAAGAAGCTGCTGACGCTGCTGAACACCTTGGAAATCCCCTTCCAGATGCCGCTGAAAAAGTCCACCGCTGCATCAAATGCATTGGAAATCCCTTTCCATGCGGCGCGGAAAAGACTGCCGAACCACTCTGCCGCGTTGGCAAAGGCTTCTTTGATGCCGCTCCATATTCCCGCAAAGAAATCCACAACAACGGAGAACACAGCTTTGATGACGTCCCAGGCTGCCGAAAAGATGGTGATTACGCCGTCCCACATCTCGCTGACGCCGCTGGAAATCCGATTGCCGTCTCCCGTGAAGAAGCCGACGATGACGTCGATGATACCGCTGACGATGTCTATGATGCCGCTGATGATTTCGGTTATGGTTTCGATGGTTCCTGAAATAAATTCCGAGATGGATTCACCGTGTTCCATCCACAGCTCTGTCAAAAAATCAAAAACGCCGGACACGATCTCTGAGATCAGTTCCGCCGCTTCGGCTATGCAGTCTATGATGTTGAGGGCGCCTTCCAAAATGGCATCGACCAAAGGCGGCGTCTCGCCGCTGTCTTCCCCGAAGAGGGCTTCCTTCAGTCTGCCAAAGGCTTCGATGACCGGCTCAAAGGCCTCCGTCACCTTTGACCAGGCGTTTTCTATCTTCTCTCTGAATTCTTCGTTGGACTCCATCAGATGCGTGAAGGCTGCCACCAGTCCAGCTAAGGCGGCCGCTGCCAGGGCGATGCCTGCGATGAGGCCGCCGGACAAAAGCTTTCCAGCCGTTGAACCGATGGAACCTGCATGGGTGGAAAGGGTGTTACCCAACTTGCCCATGGCTTCACTCATGGTCTGGGGGAGGTTTTTGATGGATTCCTTTAGGTCAGAGAAGCTGAAGTTGGAGATGGTTTCTTTGAGAGTAGAGAAATTTTCTTTCGCTCCTTCTCCAAATTTTTTCACTCCCTGCAATAAACCACTAAACTTTTCGCGACCAGAGTCGCAGAAGCCTGACAAAATTTCCTTTATACTCTTGGTTCCATCTGATAAGCCCGAAAAACTTTCGCCTATTTTCTCCACGTTGGTGGTTACACTTTGGCTGAAAGCCTTCATCGGTCCGCTATCTCTAACAATTTTGAAAAACTCTCCTAATTTGTCATTTATTATATCTACAGCGTCTTTTAGACTAGCTCCAACTTCTATCGCAGTTCCCACTGTCTGTAAGAATCCAGCCAGACCATTTGAGCTTTCTTCTGCCGCCTGGCTGAGTACATTTAATCCTTCTCCAAGCCCTTTCAGACTTTCTGAGAGTGTTTTAATATTATCGTCCATTTTTTTTACTCCTTTCAATTTAGTTATAACGGTTACTAACTTATCCTCCGCATAGGCATCACCTCCTTCATTTTCCCACAAAAAAAGCACCAGTATCTTGACTGATGCTTCTGTCTGTATTTTCATTTTACACTTGATGAATTTACAATCCCAATTCCTCAAAGCTATAACCTGTCAGTAATTCCCTCCGGTCTTCCTTGTTGGAGTCATGTTTGTACAGGGCGATGAATAACGCCTTCTCA
>URXI01000357.1 GCA_900551775.1 uncultured Eubacterium sp.
AGGGGGACCTAGCGGAGTGGCGCAGCCACTTTTTTGTTTATATGTGGAAAGCCTTGTCAAGTCATTGAACTATCGTATATAATAGACAAAAGGACAGAGGGTGTTAATAAAATGAACGGATTGAGAAAGACAATTGTGATATTTTCCATCATCACCATGATAATGACAATCTTTACGGTGATTCATATGGGCGTGAAAGAAGGCAGTCTCAAGAATGACGGCAGATTTGATGCTGTATCCATAGTTGGAGAGATTTCTGTCGATGGCGGCGAATATGAACCCTTTTCCCCTGACAGAAAGTTTGATATGGAAAATAATCATCATTACGTAATCAAAGGCCATTTTTCAAAAGATATTGAAAAAAACGAACAGATCATGCTCAGGATTACTGATCTCAATGTAAAGATACAGGCGGAGGGGAAAGAAATCTTTAATTTCTGGGGCAGTGATACCCATAGCAGCTGACCAATGATACGATGTGGCTGCGCAGCTGTTTTTTGCTCTACGTCATGATTCAGATGTTCCTCATGGTCTGGGAGATGAGAAAAAATAGGGAAAAAGCAGAGCGGACAGAAAAAGAACTGATTCAGAACCGCATTGCCATCATGCTGAGCCAGATTCAGCCCCACTTTCTCTATAATGTGCTTACGGCTATCAGCAGACTGTGTGATGTCGACAGTGGCAAGGCAAAATCGGCCATTCTGAATTTTTCAGCCTATCTGCGGCGGAATTTAGATTCTCTGGCAGAACCGAGCCTGATTCCTTTTGAAGAAGAGCTGAACCATGTAAAGACTTATCTTGATTTAGAGAAAATGCGTTTTGACGACGAACTCGCCATATTTTACAACATAGAGGTTAAAAACTTTTTGCTGCCGTCGCTGACGGTGCAGCCGATTATAGAAAATGCCGTGCGTCACGGCGTGGGGAAGAAGGCTGGCGGCGGTGCGGTGACGCTGTCGACGCGGGAGACAGAAGCAGCCTGCCAGATAATAATTCACGATAATGGCGTCGGATTTGATGTCGCCGCAGACAATCAAGAATCATCAAAGTCTCACATCGGCATCGAAAATGTGAGAAGCAGGTTGAAAGCCCAGTGTGACGGGACTTTGTTGATTGTCAGTGAACCTGGTCTTGGAACGACTGCGACAATTACAATACCAAAGGGAGAAGATATTTTATGAACATCGTAGCAGTTGACGACGAAAAATTAGCACTGGAGTTATTGGTTTCTGCCATAGAGGAGGCAGAGCCAGGCGTTTCTGTCAGAGGTTTTCGAAGGGCTGACAAGCTCCTTCAGTTTGCGGAAGAGAACAAAATCGATGTGGCATTTGTGGATATAGAGCTGCGGGACTTTTCTGGTTTAGAACTTGCGGTGAAATTGAAGCAGAAATGCCCGAACGTAAATATCGTCTTTGGAACGGGGTATTCCAGTTATACGTTGGAAGCATTTTCTCTGCGTGCCAGTGGTTATCTGATGAAGCCGGTCAGCAGCGAAGCCGTTAAGAAAGAACTTGAAAATCTGCGAAATCCCATTGAACAGGATCAGCAGACTGAAAAGCTTTGTTCACCATGGCGGAAATTGCTGCAATCCTTTGGGAAGACAGCGCCTATACTCGTTCCCAGCTGAGCCAGATCCACACTTTTTTGGCGGATTTGAAATTCACCCTGTCAAAAGCAGAGGCTGGAGATGTATTAGTAAAGCAATGGAACCATATTTCTGTGAATGTGGATACTATAGCTTGTGACTATTACAAATTCTTAAAAGGTGATATCAAAGCGGTGAATGCTTTTACAGGCGAATATATGACGAATTACTCCTGGGCAGAGCTGACTGTCGGTGCATTGATACAGAAAAAAGACGGCAAAGGCTGAGTTTGTTGTACTTCTGTTGCACTTTAAGCGTTATGATGATCATAGGGAAGGGGCTTGATTTCATGAAAAGAAATGTACTATTACGGACAAACGCATTCATTTGTATTATTATCACCTTGGGATTTGTAATTACTTCGATGGTCAGTTACCATTCCAATAAAGGCGTATTCCGCAAAGATGTAGAGGATATATCACAGTTGACTTCAGAGGGAATTTACCATCAGATCGATTCTGTATTTGCTAAGCCGATCAATATTTCTCTGACAATGGCCAACGACAGCCTGCTGAAATCTTTTCTGGAAGAAGAATTGGAACGAGAAGATGACGAATCTTTTGTTCAGACGATGAAAGCTTACCTGCTGTCATATAAAGAGAAATATGATTACGATTCTGTTTTTTTAGTATCTGCGAAGACCAACAAATACTACCACTTTGAAAGCGGTGTGGATCGGATTTTGAACGAAGGAGATCCAGAAAATGTATGGTACTATACCTTCTTGAAATCATCAAAGGAATACGACTTGAACATCGATAATGACGAAGTTGCTACGGCCAACAATGAAATCGCTATCTTTGTAAACTGTAAGATTAAAGACGAGAATGGGAAGACTGCAGGGGTAGTGGGAGTCGGACTCAAGGTCGCTTCGCTGCAAAAGATGTTCAAAGAATATGAGAAGGACTTTAATATCAAAGCTTACTTAGTCGATGACAAGGGTAATATCGAAATATCTACTGACAAAACGGGTTACGAGGAAAGCAGCCTGTTTGAAGACTGTGGGTTTGGTGAATATAAAGAAGAGATCCTTGCTGACAGGAGCAGCAACGCGCAGTCTTTCTGGTATGCGGACGAAGGCAAGAAGGGATTTGTCATGACAAAGTATATACCAGGGCTGACATGGCATCTGGTTATTGACAGCGACACCACTGCGATGGAAGGCAAGCTGAACAGACAATTTTATATTGGTGCATTTGTCATCATCTTAGTCATCCTTCTCGTATTGATTTTTATTACCAGCATCATCAGAAAATATAACGCGCAGATTGTCAAGCTGACGATAGAATATGAAAAGAAGCATCACTCAGTCTTCCAGGCTGAGACCGAAAAAATTTACGAGAGTATCTACGAAATCGATATCACCCATAACTGTGCGGCTAGTGAAGCTACGGAGGACTATTTTGAGGAACTGGGGGTACCGAAGGATACGCCCTATGACCAGGCGCTGGCGATCATTGCCAGCAGGCAGATCAAAGAGGAATATCGCAGAGGCTATATTGAGACCTTTTCCCCGGGAAATGTGCTGAAGGCTTTTGAAACGGACAGGGAAAACCTTTGTTATGATTTTATGATCACCCACGACGAAGGGCGCACTTATTACTGGATGAGGATTACCGCAAGGATCTTCGCCTGGGAAGAAGACCAGTCTGTGCGGATGTTTGTCTACAGGCAGAACATCGACGAGGAAAAGCGCCACGAGTATGAGATGATCGACAAGATGGAAAGGGATTCTCTTACCGGCCTATTCAATAAAGCAGCAACACAGAACTATATCAACAAACAACTGCAGGAAACGAATGAGAGCGAATTTGCTTTCTTTATTCTCGATATCGACAACTTCAAGAATGTCAACGATACCCTGGGGCATGCCGCAGGGGACGAGGTCATCACAGAATTCGCTGCAGCTCTGCGAAATGAGTTCCGCGACGGCGATATCGCCGGCAGGATCGGCGGAGACGAATTTGTCGTATTTATCCCGGCGGTGAGCAGAGAGTGGACAGAGCGCAAGGGCCGGCTTCTGGTGGAGGCACTGCGGTACGACTTCGCCAAAGACGGGAAATCATGCCATATCACGGCCAGCATCGGCGCAGCGTTAGCGCCACGGGACGGAAACACCTTTGAAATGTTGTATAAAAATGCAGACAAAGCCCTTTACGAGACGAAGAAAAGGGGAAAAGACGGCGTGACTATTTTCTGAGGCCATAGCATTCGTTATTGAATGTCAGACGTTTGTTTGGTATAATATGATAAAATAGGGATTGAACAAATCAGAAAAATATAGATTTTTTATTATGCAGGAAATATCGATGAAGTCGATATTGACGGAATATCAAAGAACGTACCTTACGAAGAGGCGCTCTTTGC
>URXI01000358.1 GCA_900551775.1 uncultured Eubacterium sp.
AAGTGCTCCGATTTCTAGTTTTTGTACCCACACAATAGTTTAGGGACGGCTATGGCAAACCCACACGATAATTTAGATTACCAAAAAAAAACGGATCGCATGGATACCGGGCATGAACCTTGTTATTCAGTTTCTTACTATTTTTGATCGTGCTGTCTAAGCAAATAGTTCTAAACGCAAACTTCCTTCTCAAAGAAAATCAATTCTTCTGGTATGACGCCTTCGTGCAAGGTGGCCGCCTTACCCGCGTAGCGATAACCCAAGCTGCGATAAAGCGATGCCGCCGGTTTATTTTCCACATAGGTGTCCAGCCGGATGACCTTGCACCCAAGTTCCCTGGCCTTTGCTTCAGCAAAGCACGCCATGGCCTTGCCAAATCCCCGCCCCGCTTTGGATGGCGGTATACACAGGGTATGGATCAGCAAAACCTCCTCTGGCTCTGCCAGAAAGGACCAGGAAATCTGATCGTAGACCTCCGGCTGCGTCTGATTGAGAATCATGCTGCCGCAGAGTCCGTCCTCTTCCTGTACGACGTACAGAGTCTGCTGGTCCAAACTCTTTTGCGCCGTCTCCCTGGTGGGATAGACGCCCAGCTGCCAGTTGGTATGGCTCCCTCGGGCAGCCTCCCAGGTGAGCAGCTCGGTATAACTTGCCTCAATCCAGTCCAAATCATTTTTTGTCGCTTTTCTTATCATGCGCACCCCCCCAATTTCGTCTGCCATATATGGACTCTTGTAATCTGTTCGCTGATTCAACACTCATCACGACTAAATCACCTTCTCCGTTTTTGGTAATGTATATCGGTTCAGAGGTTTCCTTACAATAAGATGATAACTCGCTATAATCGTTTCTAATGTAAGTCGAGGGTTTAATCTTCATCTTGTCCTCCCATATTGATACTATAATTCTACAATTATTCTATCATGATCCGCATAGAACTTCAACAAAGTATGCCGTTACATTTTAGCAATGCTTCTGTTTTAATTCCCCCGAATTCGGGGGAATTAAAACATTGGATTCTATTTAAGATAATTGGAATTCTTTCGATTTTCCAATATAGACATCTGGTGAATCGCTATACTGTTGAGCCTAATTAATCGTTCTTGTTGTGATAAACCATCTTCTATCAATACAATACATCCGCTGGATTCAACATATCCGTTGCCTTCTTTAATAAAACAAGCGGGATAAGCAGATAACATATGAACACCTTCCTTCTATATACATTTTCCTTGATACAGGGAGGATTAGTCTAGTCCCGCCTGCTTCAAAATAGAAATCTCAGTGCCTATTGGAATGTCTTTACAATAAGCACGAAACTCTTTACCTGATAAGAATAGATCACTCATTCCTTCCAAAATATATCCATATACGCTTCTGCTTCTTCCACAGACAGACCCATCCTCTCCTTTACTCTAGTCACTGTTTCTTCTCTGGAAATACCCAGTTCCTGATATGTCTCTATCAATCCTGCCGCTTTTCCTTTACTTTCGCCTAATTCTACGCCATCGTTGAAATAGTCTTGCTTTATCTGTTCAATAAACTCTTCGTAGTTGAATTCTCTGAATGCCATATCTGCCGCCTCCAATCCATAGACGCCTAGAAACTCTTTGAGCAGCCCCTCGCTCATTGCAATGCGCACGGCCTCCTTCGCGGCAGCTTCTTTGTCGCTGCTGGCAGCGAGGGTTTCGCGGACAATCTGAATAAAACGGCTGTACTCATAAAGCGTCCTTGATTTTTTTAGTATCTTCTTGTCTTTATTGTAACTGACATCCAAAATTTTTACAACTATTTCGATGGAGTTTTCCGGCGAACCGTCTATATAGCAGTCAGACAAACGGATAACAGATTCTTCAGGAAGCTCCTCCGTACCGTTATACAGGACATAGAATTCAGGTGCCATGATGTGCTGTTTCTTCGTGCTGAAGAAATTCACATCTTTGTAAATTCGTTCAAAGGTTCTGGCCGTATATCCCAGCATCCTATACGGCATGTTTTCGCAAAGAGTGGATTGATGCTCCACCAATACTACAAAGCGATTGTCAATCTGAAAAGCTAAGTCGTTGGATACGTCCACAAACAAGGCGTTTTCCAACGTTTCAATAATGATCGGCACCTCATCACCAAAACTCGTATCCTCCAATGCGTTATATAGCTCCCGGATCTTTTCCTCATTGTTGAAGATCATACGAAACAGGCTGTCTTTATAATTTCGTTTCAATTTTTTCTCTGGCATATCCAATTCCTTTCTGTAAAATTATAACATTTTCCTTTTATTAACAGTGTACTAGATTCTCACTTATATGTCAATATTTAACATAATCGCTGTCTGAGATTTACCGAAACTAAAACCCTTCGCTGCCTCACACAAAAACACCGGGCAAGCGTATCGCTTGCCCGGCGGGTCTACCCAAGGGGTATCACGTATTTTATTTTTCTTCGTCTTTCAGTCTTGCGACCAGTTCGCCAGCTTTTACCTGCTGACCTTCGTTGATGAAGATCTTGTCTACAATTCCGTTTGCCGTAGCCAGGATGTTGGTCTCCATCTTCATGGCCTCGATGACTGCGATCGGCTGTTTCTCAGCGACCTTCTCCCCTTCTTTCACCAGAATCTTGATGATATTGCCCGGGATGTTGGCGCCGATTTCCAGCGGATTGTCTTCATCAGCAAAACGAGCTGTCGCAATGGAAGACTCAGCAGTCTTCATATCCTCGTCTTTGATTTTGATGATTCTTCTGTTTCCGTTGACTTCGAACACCAGGTCTCTGTTACCTTCTGCATCCATCTTTCTGATCTCGTTCAATTTGATGACCAGAACCTTGCCTTCTTCCAGCTTGACTTCGCAGGTCTCGCCCTCTTCCAGTCCGTGGAAGAAGATGTCGCTGCCCATGTATCTGAAGTTTCCGTCCTTTTTCAGGCTCTTGTGGTAATCCTCAAATACTTTTGGATACATCGCATAGCTGATGACCTCCTGCGGCGTACCCTCAAGGTCAAAGTGCTTCTGCAGGCCGGTTTTGATATATTCGAAATCTTCCGGTGGAAGCAGTTCTCCAGGTCTGCAGGTAATCGGCTCCTTGTCTTTCAGAACCAGCTTCTGCAGGTCTTTGTTGAAGCCGCCCTCCGGCTGACCCATCATGCCTTCGAAGAAGGAAACGATGGAATCCGGGAAGTCGATGCCTTTGCCCTTCTCCAGGATGTTTTCTGGAGTCAGGTCGTTCTGCACCATGAAGATAGCCATATCGCCTACAGCCTTTGAAGAAGGCGTAACTTTGACGATGTCGCCCAGCATCTGGTTGACCGCTTTGTACATATCCTTTACTTCCTGGAACTTGTGACCCAGTCCAAAGGACTCTACCTGCGGTTTCAGGTTGGAATACTGACCGCCAGGAATCTCATATTTGTAAATCTCCGCGGAGGAAGTGACCAGTTCGGATTCGAATTTCTTGTAAACTGGTCTGACGTCCTTCCAGTATTCGGAAATCTTCTGGATGCCGTCCACATCGATGCCCGTATCTCTGTTGCTGTGCTCAAGGGCCGCAACCACAGAGTTCAGCGCCGGCTGTGAAGTCAGTCCGCTCATACTGTTGAACGCCGCGTCCACGATATCGACGCCAGCCTGCGCCGCCATCAAAATAGTTGCAACGCCGTTTCCGCTTGTATCGTGGGTGTGGAGGTGGATAGGAATTCCGATCTCCTCTTTCAGCGCGTGTACCAGCTTGTAAGCTGCCATCGGCTTCAGGAGTCCGGACATGTCCTTGATGCCCAGGATGTGAGAACCTCTCTTCTCCAACTCTTTCGCCATTCTGATATAGTAATCCAAGTTGTACTTGGTCTTGCTGTCGTCTAAGATATCGCCAGTGTAGCAGATGCAGGCTTCTGCAATCTTGCCCTGGTTCAGTGTCTCTTCCAGCGCTACCTTCATGCCTTCGATCCAGTTGAGGGAGTCGAACACCCGGAACACATCGATGCCGCTGCG
>URXI01000359.1 GCA_900551775.1 uncultured Eubacterium sp.
GGCGGCACCATCCCCCTGACCCAGAGGGAAATTGCCGCCTCCTTCGGGATTTCCCGGTCCTATGTGTCCCGCCGCGGTTATTGTAAGCGACGCCCGGAAAGCCTTGTGGGACAAGGCTTCCGGGCTTCGTGCGTGACTTGGGTAGCTTCGCGCTTATTGTAAACGACAAAAAATTTAGGAAGATAAGCGGCTGTTCATTGTTATAATAAAAACCGCGCAGGAACGGTATCCTGTGTAAACTCATAGATAGTATCACAATCTTTAAGCAATCGTGACTTTATTTGAAATCTACAAACGAAAGTGTTTGTCTTCTGATCAGAGACAAAATCAATAAGATCAATAATTCGTTTATATGCGTTCCATTGGGTTTTAGGATGTGTTTCAATAGTTTCCTTTGTAATAGAATTATTTATGCGGAACAAACTTTGTACAGCATGTATCCAATCGCTAAGTTTAATTGCTACCATGCGCTTAATATCAACAGTTGTTATAGGGCATAGTTTATCGAGCAATTCAACAAGGTCTGGATATTTTGCCAATAATTGTTCTTGAGGGAGCGCACTTATACAGTCGTATTCCGCTAAAAAGTAATCTGCTTTATTGCTATCGGCAATTACATATTGATTTCCAAGATAAGTAGAATAATAGTTCTCAATTTCCCCTTTTGCTAGAACATAGACATTGGATAATTCAAAGCAGTTAATAGCATATGTTGCCAAAGCTTTTGCTCGTGAAAGTTTAATTCTATAAGCGTCATTAATATATTGGGAGATTTCATCTGATATTCTTTGAACCGCGAGAAAAGTTAACCTTCTTTTGATTTTTAATGCATGTTCTCCATGAACTTTCTTGAGAGTGGCAAGAAAATCGGAAAATTCAGAAGAGGGATTATTCAAAGATGAAAGGTCAAAAGTTATAAGGAAATCAGCAATTTCGCCCGATAATGTCTGCAACTCTCCGATAATAGCCATGAGTTCTTTCTGTCCTTGTTCAGCAAGATATTTGCTAGACTCAGGAAGGTTTGCAATTGTTTGTCGTATTTTCCCTTCGAATAAAGCATCAAGGTCAACAATAGCTTTTGCAGAGATTCCTAATTTCTGGCATAAAGTAAACATGATGTCTACTTCATCTTTGCCACCGACATCAATAATGGATACTCCCTCTGCCCCTAAAGGAATATCACGCTTATACTCAATAAGGTTTAATAATTGTTGATCAATGTAACCTTCTACAAATACCGGAGAAGATGCAAAAAATAAAGTTTTATGATTTGTGTTAATTCGCATTAAAAGACGATTAAGACGTTCTAATTGATATGTATCAAATTCATAACTAGAAATGAAAGAAGGTATTACCTCTTTGTGAAACACAATATAATTCAACAAATCATCGGAGTTGTTGATATCCAGCATATATGGGGAATGAGTTAAAATGATAAAAATCTTCTTCCCACTTTTAATATCTCCAGCATTCTTTTTTATTTCCTGCAAAATAAATTGTTGAAATTGGGGATGAAGATTAAGTTCGGGTTCATCAAGTATAATGCAATTATAGTTATCGTTATAGATAAAAGTTAATAGAGTGATGATTTCTTTAAGGCCGTGGCTTTCGCTCTTTTTTAGGTCATAAGGTGTATCCGTTTTTTTATCGGAAACTAAAACATTAAGAAATCCTGCATTTTCATGAAATATGAGTTCTTTTTTGAAAATATCAGACAGTATACTTTCAACTTTAATTTGAAGGTCAAGTTTGTCTTTGAGTTCAATTAGAGCATCAACGCTTTGTCCAAGTTGCTCTGCTTTTACTTTATATGTATCAAAACTATCGATATCGAGGCCCTTACTCAATTTGTCATAAGCAAATTGTCCACCCATTGCATCCCACTTACCCGCCAAATTGGCAATACGATCTGCGCCAAAATATCTCACTTTAAGCCCATTTTGCCCAAGTTGTTGTTTTAATTTCTCGGCAAATATGCTTTTACCAGTTCCATTAGCACCTACAATATAGGTGATTGGTCCCCAATCATCTTTCTTGAAATGTTGTTCACCCCAAAGAAAATCAATTTGGATATCAACAGGAATTTTCATATTAATCTCCTTTCTTGGTAAATAACGGTTTTTCTAATCTATTCTATAGATCCAATGCCCGTTTTCATGGTATTTCTTGATTTTATTTTTGGTTGCTAAGTTCGTAAGAATCCGATTTGCTGTAGCCGCCGACACCCCGCACAGTTCCCGCACATCGGCATTCATGATATAGTCGTGGGTTTTCAGGTACTCCTGAATCTTGTTCCAGCGGAGTGTGGCCTTATCCAACTTTTCATCGCTCATTTCATCACTCAAGTTGATGGCCTCTATGAGCGATGTCTTGATAGCTGAGAGCATGAACTCAATAAATACTGTGGACTCTCCCGCGTCGTTGGAGGCATTGATGGCGTCATAATACTCCTGCTGACGGTCATGGATGATGGACTCAACCGGGAGCCAGGCAAAAGCTGGACTCCATTTGGAAAGCAACAGCGTATGCCACAGGCGGCCCACACGTCCATTTCCATCGGCGAAGGGGTGAATCAGTTCAAACTCATAGTGGAATACACAACTGCGGATGAGCATGTGTACCTCGCTGGTTTTTACCCAGTCCAGCAGTTCCATGACCAAATCCGGGACATACTGGGGCAATGTTCCAAAGTGCAGGACATGCCCCTCGCTATCCACCACACCCACAGGCCGGGTGCGGAACATGCCGGACTCCTCCACCAAACCCCGTGTCATGATGCCATGAGCGGTCAGCAGATCGTCCACCGAATAGGGATTGAGTTCCTCCAGCCACTCATAAATTTCATAGGCATTTTTGACTTCGGCAATGTCCTTGGGGGGAGCCAGAACCTGTTTGCCGTTCAGAACTGCTGTCACCTGTTCCAAGGAAAGGGTATTTTGCTCAATAGCCAGGGAGCCATGGATGGTGCGGATGCGGTTGGCACGGCGCAGGGTTGGATTTGTGGAAAGGAGTGGTGATGCAGTCAAGCGCCCCACCAGTTCGGCAATCTCCGCCACATAGTCAATGATCTGGTTTGTGATTTCAAAAGGAGGCTTTTTGTTCTTCATGCAAGACCTCACTGCTGTAAATGATTGTCTTATTGTATCATACATCGCTCATTTCATCAATCAACATGGCAAAGAATTGCTAAGAAGTAATTGGGGGTGCCATTCATTCGGCAGCACGGTTGGTATGTATGCCGACCCCCACTTGAGTAGCACAATCCGACTGTACACGACAAAAGAACAAAGGTTTCCTCAATTTTCTCTAGGCAAAGACACGGGGGTATAGCTCAGCTGGGAGAGCGCTTGACTGGCAGTCAAGAGGTCAGCGGTTCGATCCCGCTTATCTCCACCAAAAAGAGAGACATGTTAAAGCATGTCTCTCTTTTTTCCACTATCCGCATGACCTTTCCCGCTCGAAATAGATCACGGCCGATAGGCGGCTCACGTTTTCCGGCAAGTGATTTATTCTCCAAAGAGAAAGGTTGAGCGCCATGGTAATCCACGAGTCCGCAGAGGACTATCTGGAGTCCATCCTGGTTTTGCAGCAGCGGCGGGGGCAGGTGCGGTCCATTGACATCGTCAACGAGCTGGGATACTCCAAGCCCAGCGTCAGCATCGCCATGAAGAAGCTGCGGGAAAACGGTTATATCTCGATGGATGCGGACGGATTCATCACTCTGAATGAAAGCGGGTTGGAAGTGGCCAGCCGTGTCTACGGTCGGCACAAGACCCTCTCCAAGCTCTTTGTCCTTCTGGGAGTAACGCCGGAGGTGGCCTCGGAGGATGCCTGCAAGGTGGAACACGACCTCAGCGAGGAGACGTTCCGCTGCATCCAGCAGTATCTGGAAAAGATGATGGAAGAACAGAAAGAGGACTGACCAAGTCAGTCCTCTTTTGATTAATG
>URXI01000360.1 GCA_900551775.1 uncultured Eubacterium sp.
CACTTCTATAATCATGTTCCGCAGCCAGGCACTGAACAACCAGTGCTTTGTGGCTGGAACATCGCCGGCGCGTGATACGGAGTTTTCCTATGTGGCCTGGGGCCATTCCCTCCTCGTGTCTCCGTGGGGCGACGTGGTGGCAGAAATGGACGAAACCCCTGGCTCTCTCGTCACAGAAATCGATCTGACCGATGCGGACAAAATCCGCCAGGAGCTGCCTTTGCTTTCTGCGAGACGAACAGACGTCTACGAGTTAAAGAACATCTAAATAAAAAGGACGGAGAGAAAGATGAAACCCATCCATTCTCTCCGTCTTTTCAATTCTCTTACTATTCCTCTGCCAGTTTCCTTTCTTTTGGCACCAGCATGTCTTCGTAATGCTCCAGCTTCGTATTGAGATATGCAAGCGTCCCCTGCATTTCTTCAATCTTTTTCTCCAGCTCGTCTCTCTGGTCTATGAGGATCTGCTTTCTGGTGGTGATCGTGTCGTCCCCCTGCTGGAACAGGGCGACATATTCAATCAGCGCTTCGATGGATATCCCTGCGCTTCGCATGCATTTTGCAAAGCTGATCCAGCCCAGATCCTTTTCGCTGTAGTCCCTGATCCCGCTCTTTGATCTCTTTACAGGCGGAATCAGCCCGATCCGTTCATAGTACCTCAGCGTATCTGCGGAGATATCCATCTTTCTGCTCACTTCTGCTATGGTCATCACATCCACCCCCCTATCTTCTTACTCCACTGTTATCAGTTCATATTCTCTTCTTCCATATCCCAGCGCTGCCGCCGCTTCAATGGTGTGCACGCCGTTGCGTGATTCGATCCGCTCCAGCAGATGGTCTCTGCCCGGATCTTCTGACGCATAGACCAGGTCGATGCAAGCCTGGTCTATGGCAATGGGATCTGTCGATGCCAGAATGCCGATATCCTTCATGCACGGGTCTTCCGCCACAGCACAGCAGTCGCAGTCGACAGACATGTTCTTCATCACATTGATATAGACGATGTTGCCGTCAAAATACTCTATGACAGATTTTGCCGCATCCGCCATAGACTCCAGAAATAGGTCGTGATCAGCCGTCCAGATATCCTCCGGCTTACCAGCTCCGTGGATATAGGCTTTGCCGTAGGACGACCCGATGCCGATGGAAAGCTGCTTGATGGCGCCTCCATATCCGCCCATGGGATGTCCTTTGAAGTGAGACAGCACCAACATAGAATCGTAATCTGCCAGGTTCTTGCCGACGTAGTTCTTTTGAATGACCTTTCCTCCCGCAATGGCAAGCTCCAGGTCAGGTCCTTCAGCGTCCAGAAGATCCACGTCAAAATGCTGGTTCCAACCGTGATTTTCCATCAGCTTCAGGTGTTTTTCGGTGGTGTCCCGCTCACCATCATAAGCTGTATTGCATTCCACCACGGTGCCCTTCACATGGTCGATGACCGGCTTCCAGAATTCCGGTTTCAGAAAGTTCTGGTTGCCTGCTTCGCCTGAATGGACTTTGACGGCAGCCTTGCCAGGCAGCTCTTTGCCGACGGCTTTGTAAAGATCCAGCACTTTCTCTGGTGTAATTTCTTTTGTAAAATATACTTTTGCCTTCATTTTCGTCTCCTCTTATTTCATCAGTTTTCCCTGCAGTCTCTGCTCTGAATATACTTTACTACCTGGAGTATACTCCAAGTCAAGAGGGTTGTGGAAATTTTTTTGTATTTTTATCCTTTCTCAATAGGATTCTGCACTTTGCGATCTTTCGCCGCGTTCCACCCTGCCATAAACAATGGAATCATGATGGCAATCAGAATCGTCAGCGTGATGGTCCAGTTCTGTGTCATGTCAAAGACAACCCCCATAGCAGAAGGTCCGACGGCTGCAAGGATGTAACCGGCCGCCTGGCTCATGCCGGAAAGCTGGCCGGAAACGGCGGCATTGCCGGCTCTGGTATTGATCATCAGCATGGCGATACTCAGGCAGCAGCCGGAACAGAAGCCGCAGATGGCCACTCCGATCCCGATGACTGCTTTGACCTGGAAGGCCGTAATCATCAGAAGTCCCAGCACGTAAGCACCTGCAATCAGACATACCACCCATCTCTGGTCATTCTTGCGGCCTGCCAGAAGTGGTGTAATAAAGGAAGCTGGTATGCCTAAAACCTGGTAAATGCTGAACAGATACCCTGCCGCCTCTGCATCAAAGCCTTTGACGGCCAGAATCGTCGGCAGCCAGGCTACGAAGCAATAGAAAAGCAGAGACTGCAGCCCCATGAAGACCGATAACCAAATGGCTATCGGGTTTTTAAACAGTCCCTTGACCGCATCGCCCTGTTCTTGTTTCATCTTCATCGGTACAAAAGGCAGCCAGAACAGAATGCCGATCACAACCAAAATCGCCCACACTGCCATGGAGTTTCTCCATCCTACATGGAGAGCCAAAGGCGCGCTGATTGCAGCTGAAATGCTGGCAAAGAGCCCCATAGACGCCGTATAGACGCTGGTCAGCGCGGCAGCTTTCTCTGGAAATTTTCCTTTGATGATGACAGGCAGAAGCACGTTGCCGAAAGCGATGCCGATGCCCGCCAGAACCGTGCCCAGGAACAGGCCCGCTGTCCCCAGATAGGAACGAACCAGAAGTCCTGCAGCCATGATCAGAAAAGAAAGCAGAATCGTCTTCCCCTCTCCCAGCTTGGCGGAGATTTTGTTCACCAAAAGCGACATTGCTGCAAAGGCCAGCAGTGGTATGGTCGTAATAAAACCTGTGGCACCGGAAGACAGGTGCAGGTCACTTTGAATCATGCTTACCAGAGGCCCTACACCCGTTAAAGCCGCTCTCAGGTTGAAGCCGATAAACATGATTGCCAGTACAAATAATATTTTTTGATTTTTCTCTCTCATAGCATTATATTTTAACATATAGGACTAGCAATAGGCAAGGGATTCCCTCAAGCAGACTCAAGCAGACTCTGTGATATTTATGACGACATACTCTGACGGCCCCTCTGTCCGGATCGGATACCCCCATCCTGCCATGCCTGAGCTGACGATGACTCTAAAATCTTTGATGTCATGCAGTCCATAATACTCTTCGTTGACACCGACCAGCTTACTCAGGAATCCCATGGGCCAGATCTGTCCTGCATGGGTGTGTCCGGACAGCTGCAAGTCGATACCGGTTTCGGCATTCTCCTGAAGGTCCACCGGCTGATGATCCAGCAGCAGCCGGAAATCTTTATCTGGTACCTGTGATAACAGGGTATCGACGTCCGCCCTCCCGTCCACCGATGCATCCTGCCTGCCAATCAGAGTGTATCCGCCAGGCAGTTCCGTAGCCGCATCTTCCAAAACTTTGATGCCAGCCCCTGTCAGTTCCTCTTTCAGCTGTGCAGATGTATAGGCGGGACTTGCTGTATACTGATTGACGTCGTGATTGCCAAAGATGTAATAAGCGCCGTAGGTGGTCCTTATCTTCGACAGCATCTTTACGGTCTCTTTCATCTGACTCCGTGTAGTGGTCTCGTCAAAGATATCCCCGGTCAGAACCAGAAGATCCGCTTTTTCCGCCTGTACTCGTGCAAAGCAGTCTCTCATCTCCTGCTTGTCCAGGGAAGTTCCAACGTGGAGGTCAGAAATCTGTACCACTTTCAGATCACCATCGACCGACTTTGCCGTCCCAATGGTGTATTCCGTGCGCTGTACGTCGTGCATATTGAAATAACCATAGGTCAAAACCACCACCGTCAATGCGATACAGACAATGCCGCTTTTGTAAAGAAAGGTCCAACCCTTCTGAAATTTCTTCTGCGTGATTCTCTTCAGCAGGAAATTAGCAAGTTCCATGAAAAAGCACGCCAGCAGAAAGTGCAGCATAATCATAAAGCTGAAATCAAACATCCTGATTCCAAGGGCCGCCACGGCTGCCGCCAGCCCGGAGGCCCCGCCGCCTATGATCGCAA
>URXI01000361.1 GCA_900551775.1 uncultured Eubacterium sp.
TATTTTGAATGTTCCGGTGGCAATCTTCTGCTATAAGTTTCTGGGAAGGAGATTTTTTATCAAATCTGTAAAGTCCATGGTTATCTCATCCCTCCTGATGGACTATATCGCGCCGCTGCTCCCGGTATATGAGGGCAGCAGACTTTTGGCGGCGCTGTGTATGGGCGTGCTGTCCGGAGCAGGATATGCGCTGATATTTATGAGAGGCTCATCCACTGGCGGCCAGGATTTCATCAGCGTGGCGATTAAGAAGGTAAAGCCGCATGTTACCCTGGGCATGATCACGTTCGTGCTGGATGTGGCTACTATCGTGCTGGGAAGCGTCCTGGTATTCAAGGATGTGGACGGGTTCATCTATGGCGTGCTCGTTACTTATCTCATGGCGATCGTCATGGACCGGATCCTTTATGGCATCGACGAAGGCAAGATGACATTTATTGTGACGGAGCATGGCGAGGAGGTTTCAAAGCACATTGACGCCTATTCCGGCAGAGGCTCCACGATTCTCAGAGGAATGGGAAGTTATTCAAAACAGGAGAAGGACGTGGTAATGTGCGCGTGCAATAACAAGCAGATGTATACGATCAAGAAGATGGTCCATAAGATCGATCCCCAGGCATTTACGATTATTATGGAGTCCAATGAAGTCGTGGGAGAGGGCTTCAAGGAAGAAAGTGGATTAGATTGACAATTCTGCGGCCAAAGGAGTAGAATGTTGTTCCACTGTGCAGAACAGGCGCTGTACGCGTTCAAGCGGGGCAGGCTGAATCAGTATAAATTTTACGGCGTTTCGATGAGAAGGATTCTGTCAGTATTATCGCCGATCGATTAAGGGGGGGCTATCGGGAAATAGATAGTTCCAAATAGGGGCAGATGTGACTCATACCAGGTCACATCTGCCCCTGAAATTTTTCCATAAAAGAGAAAAAGATGGCTAACGACAACCATCTTTCTCCCCGTTCTACGTTAAAATAGAACTATGCTAAAACAAGATTATTATAACGGATTTTTTGAGTTTGGGCAACAGAAAATCAACTTCAGTTTCTTCGAATTGCATTTACCTGACGACGATCCAGTCTATACTCTGAAAAAAGTGATGGAAGATTTAGATTTTTCTGGCCTGCTGGCCTGTTATTCAGATCGGGGAAGAACCGGGTACCATCCAATTATGATGTACGCTGTAGTTACCTATGCAAACATGCGCGGGGTGAGAGCTGTTGACCGCATTGTAGAATTATGTGAAAGAGACCTGGCATTTATCTGGCTGACGAAAGGGCAAAAACTGAGGCGGGATGCTTTCTATGATTTTAAAGGAAAAAAGCTGACAGGGGAAGTTCTGGACGAATTAAATTATCAGTTCCTGCACCGCCTGAAAAAGGAAGGCCTGCTTACATTGAACGAACTTTTCATTGATGGCACAAAAATCGAGGCAAATGCAAACCGCTATACCTTTGTCTGGCGGGGGACACTCAATTATCATCTTGTGGGATTGCTGGATACCATCGATGCTCTTTATTCAAAGTATAATACCTTCCTGCATGAGAATGGGTATGCTCCAAAATACGACCTTGGGGATGCACGGATGTTTGTGATCCAGGGAATGGAAAAAGTCCGGAAAGTGATCAGAGAAAACTGGAACCGGAAACTGACAAAGCATAAAAAACTCCCCAACCATACTATCATAGAGATCGACAACTGCTCCCCTCTTGAGATCCGGAAACGGCAGAAAAACCTGATGCAGATCGCAGCGGGGGAAGGAATCCTGTTTACTGATTGTAAGGGGAAGAAGAAACCGGAGATCCAGAAACTTTATGAGGAACTGGAAGAATGCGGAAACCGTCTGATAGGATATAAGGACTGCTTTG
Organism: uncultured Eubacterium sp.; assembly: GCA_900551775.1. Lineage (GTDB taxonomy): Bacteria > Bacillota > Clostridia > Peptostreptococcales > Anaerovoracaceae > Senimuribacter. Next base: position 1,866 of record URXI01000361.1, read on the forward strand.
AGATCATGGGGAAAGAACGCAACAGTTATTCCAAAACAGATCTGGAAGCGACCTTTATGAGAATGAAAGAGGATCATATGCTCAACGGCCAGCTAAAACCGGCCTATAACGTTCAGATCGCAGTAGAAAACTATTTCATCATCCATGGATATGTAAGCAATGACCGGACAGACTACAACACACTGATCCCGGTGTTAGAAAAACACAGGAAAACCTTCGGAGAAAACTGCCTGAAAGAGGTGACTGCTGACAGCGGTTACTGCAGTGAAAAGAACCTGCTGTATCTGAAAGAAAACAGGATCACCAGTTATATCAAGCTGCAGGATCATGAAAAGAGAAAGACCCGTGCGTATAAAGAAGACATTGGGAAATATTACAACATGAGATATGAAGTCTTCGAGGATGAGCCTTATTATATCTGCCATGACGGAAGAGCATTACGGCATATCCGCACGGAAACCAAAGAACAGAACGGCTATACCCAGACCCTTGAAGTGTATGGATGTGCAGACTGTAGCGGCTGTGAGCATAAGGCCAGATGTCTGTACAAATATAATGCACAGACAAACCCTGAAGGGATCCTGAACCGGCAGATCCGATCAATCCAGACGGAAGGGCACTTTGGGGATATCAAGGAAAACGAAAAATTCCGACGTTTTCACTATCGTTCCGCAGAAAAAGTATATAAGGAGTTTATGCTGTACGCAATCGGTCGGAATATCAATAAATACCACCGCTTTCTGTATGAAGAACTCCAAAAATACGAAGGGAAAAAGGAAGAAAAAACAGCTTAGACAAAAGCTCTGGGTAAAAAATCCGGGCAAGGGGTTCGTGCGCCCTAAAATAGAATACATGGAAAAGAGGAGCCCCTCCTGTTTTGACTCAAGGCATTGAAAAAGCCTGAATGTTACAGGAAGATCTCCTCTTGAAGTATTAGGGGTTAAAAATCAGATTTATCCGACAGCCCATTTACATTCAAAATATTTTATGCTGACGTAGAATTAACCACGGTAACTTCCCAGATAGGATAAGCTTTCTTTGGGATGGCGGGTCTGTGTTGTTCTGTCAACGGCAATCAACCCGAAGGTCATGGAATAACCTTTCTGCCACTCAAAATTGTCCATAAGACTCCAATGGAAGTAGCCGCGTACGGGAAGGTTATCACGCAGACAGTTTTGAACACCTGTGAGAGCTATTTCGATAAAAGCAATACGCCTCTTGTCATCATCGGTAGCAATGCCGTTTTCTGTGACAATCAAGTCTCCCTTGAAATCTTTTGCCACCTTACGGATGACATGTTCCAATGCTTCCGGGTAGAACTCATAGTTCATCTGAGTAAGTTCAGCGCCGTCAGGAGTGGGGAGTGTACCCTCCGGGCCCATCAGGGAGCGGGTATAGTTCTGTACGCCCAGAAAATCATCATTCTGGATATAGGGGAGATAATGGGTAAATTCATCATCCCACTCTTTTTTTGCATGTTCCTCTCCGCCGGCTGTGGATTGAATATCATGTAAGCTTAAGGTAAGACCTACTTTGATTTCAGGATAGAGTTCTTTGATGACAGCACGCGCCGCTTCGTGAGCACGACATACAATCTTATCGCCTTCAGGAGTACGCATGGAAGTAAAGTTTTCTACTTTCTCCACTCCAAAAACTTTGATATTTTCTTCCGCTGTGGCTTTCTGGTCTGCCATCATTTTCTCCAGATTGATTCCGACCTGAACAGTACCGTCTGCACTCTGAGCTTTTGCAGCCTGCGCCTGCATCTGCAGCGTATAGCGCTTGGCAATGGCAGCTACCTGAATTCCCATATTGGCTTCATTGATGGTACATACATAGTGAAGCTCATTTCCAAGTTTTCCGATGATATAGCGGACATAGCGGGCAAAATCGTCTACTGTGGATTCTGCTTCCCACCCACCTTTTCCTATGAGCCATTTAGGGCTGGAAAAATGGTGGAGGGTTACGATTGGCTCTAAACCATGTTCTTTGCAACAGTGAATAACATCCAGATAGTGCTCGGCCTGTGCATCATCAAAATGTCCTTCTTCTGGTTCGATA
>URXI01000362.1 GCA_900551775.1 uncultured Eubacterium sp.
CAGTGAAAGCGCCGTCCTCGTAGCCGAAAAGTTCGCTTTCCAGCAGCGTCTCCGGTATGGCGCCGCAGTTGATGGCGACAAAAGGACCGTTCCGGCGGCTGCTCTGGTTATGGATCGCCCGGGCAAAGAGTTCCTTTCCCGTGCCGCTCTCCCCTCTGATCAGTACGGTAGAGTCGCTGTCGGCAATCTTATAGGAGAAGGAGATCACGTCCTGAATGGCCTTTGATTCGCCGACGATATCGGAGAAATCCACCTTGTAATCAGACTCGTGGAGCAGTTTTGAGGCGATATTGCTGGCTTCTGAAATGCTCTTCATGATCAAGACCGTACCGTAGTCTTTCCCCTCGTGCTCGATCTTCTTGGAGGTCAGCAATACGTTGGTTTCACTGTGTTCTCCCCTTATGGTGACTTCGTTGTCTATGTACTCCTTCCGTCTGCGGATCTCTCGGATCGCCTGGGCCGGCAGAACCTCTGCGATGTCCGCGCCGATCAGGTTCTCCGTAATACCGAATTTCTTTGTCGCCGACTGATTGATTCGATAGATCATGCCCTGGTCATCCATGGCGATGACCCCGTCGTGGACAGAGTTGAGAATCGCCAGGGTTTCGTTGAGGTTGACCATCAATTGATCCGCATATTCCGCCGCTTCAATCTTGCTGGAGATCAGTTCTGAGAGCTTTTTCGTAAAATTGACAAAGACATCCTTGGCAAAGAGGCCGCTGTTTTTCTGTTCCTCCGTAAAAGCGATCAGAGCCATGGCTCCGCGGATTTCTCCTTTGACGTGGAGGGGCGCGTAGACTGCTGCTTTTTCGCGACAGTTTGCCTTGTTTGCACAGCCTGCACAGACGGGGTCTTCGCCGGGACGATTGATGATCAGTGTATCATTCTTCTCCATCACGCTCTCGAAGATGTTGGGATTGACTACTTTCTTCCCCACTTCCGCCTTATATTCTCCAGTGCCTGCCACCCTGATAAAATCTGTATCGATAATGGTGATGACTACATTAAATAGCTGGGAGACAATCTCACAGGTCTCCTGCAAAAAATCATTATTGTTCTTCAGCATTTTCACACCTCGCTAAAAAGATTAACGTTATCATAGCACCTGTAGGCGAATCTGTCAAAATTTGTCGATTTTCAGATTGGCACAATCCTTGCTTTGTATACTTGCATAAGGTCTGTCTCCCATTTTGGACCAGAACCGATACACGATATATCTTAAGGAGGTTTAATTATGACAAATAAAATGAAGCAGAGCGTGAAGATGGATGCCATTCCTTTCTCCGGTATCCGAAAGGTCTTTGAGGCCGCCGGTCAATTAGAGAAAGAAGGAAAAGAGATCATCAACCTGGGCATCGGCCGCCCCAACTTCGACACGCCGGCCTTTATCAGGGACGCCGCAAAAAAAGCCCTGGACGACGGCTATACTTACTACACGTCCAACTACGGTACCGAAGGTCTGCGTCAGGCTGCCGCTGAACAGTTCAACCGGGATAACGGTCTGGACATGAAGATGGAAGACATCATCGCCACCGTGGGCGCTAACCAGGCGGTATCCATCGCCATGACTGCCCTGCTGGATCCGGGCGACGAAGTGCTGGTGCCAAATCCTTCCTGGCTCCACTATTTTTACTGCGCTGACCTGGCAGGGGCAAAGACCGTCTCCTATCCGCTGTTAGAGGAGAACGACTTTAACGTGCAGATCGAGGACATCGAAAAGCTGATCAGTCCGAAGACGAAGATGATCATCGTCAATTCGCCGAACAATCCGACAGGCTCCGTTCTCAGCAGAGAAAGTCTTGAGAAAATCGCCAAGATCGCCAAGGACAACGATTTGATCGTACTTTCTGATGAAATTTACGAAAAACTGTTATATGATGATAGCAAGCACACCAGCATCGCCTCTCTGCCGGACATGGCTATGCGCACCATCATCATCAACGGCGTATCAAAGGCTTACGCCATGACAGGCTGGAGAATCGGCTTTGCCGCTTCCAAAAATCCTGACTTCATCAGCGCCATGATCCGTGTCCTGCAGTACACCGTAACCTGCGCCACTTCTGTCAGCCAGTACGCTGCCGAAGCTGCTTTGAACGGTCCCCAGGAATGTATCGAAGAGATGCGCGTTCAGTTCGACGAGAGAAGAAAGCTGGTCTACAAATCCATCAACGAGATCGAGGGTCTCAGCTGCAACTGCCCGAAGGGCGCCTTTTACTGTTTCATGAACGTCAAAGCCCTGGGCATCACTGACGAGGAAGCGTCCGACTACTATCTCAACGAAGCGGGCGTCGCCATGATTCCGGGCTCCGCCTTTGGAGAATACGGCAGCGGCTACCTGCGCATCGCCTTCTCCAACTCCTATGAGAACATCGAGAAGGCCATGGGCAAGATCAAAGAGGCCACAGAAAAACTGCTAAAAAAATAAATCAGGAGGTCCCATGTTAAAAATCTTAGACAGAGAAATCAACAGAGGAGATAAATTCATCGCAGATTACCAGGTGACAGACGGTCAGGGAGGCGAAACTCTGCTGCCCTATTACGTCATCGCCGGAGAGCAGGACGGCCCCGTTCTCTGCATCACTTCCGGCGTCCATGGCACGGAATATCCGGGCATCGGCGCCAATCTGAAACTGTATAACGACATACAGACCAAAGACCTGGCAGGCACCATCATCGGCGTGCCCCAGTGCAACTTCGCTTCGTTTCAGGCTAAGCAGCCCTTTGTCAATCCCATCGACGGCAAAAATCTCAACGACACCTTCCCGGGCTGCAAAGACGGCACCATGACAGAGCGCATCTGCTACATCCTGGTTCACGAGTTTGCAGCAAAGGCACAGTACCACATCGACATGCACAGCGGTGACAGCATCGAATGGCTCCGCCCTTACGCTTTTTACCATATCAACGAGCAGGATCCTGCCGTAACGGAAATCGCAAAGGCTATGGCAAAGGTCTACGGCCTGGATTACGTCTCCTACACGGAAACCGCTGGGGCGGGCGCCACAGACAAGGGCAATTTCTATGCGGCGGTCAGCGAACTGGGCATCCCCAGCATCCAGCCGGAAATCGGCGGCATCGGCCTCATCGAATGTAAGACCAAGCTGCTCCACTACAACGGAGCACGCAACGTGCTGATTCACCTGGGCATGCTGCCGGGCGTCAAGACAGAAAACAGCAGCCAGCAGGAGCTTTCCCGTTTCTATCGTCTCAAATCCGATTTTGACGGCATCTATCACTGCTTTGTCAGACCGGGAGACCGCATAGAAAAGGGGCGCCATCTGGCAACCATCACCGACTACCACGGCCAGGAAATCTACAAAGAATTTTACGCAGAAGAAGACTGCGTCATCCTCTGGGTCATGTCAACCTTTGCCACTTGCAAGGGAGACAATCTGATGGCCATCGGCGTCATTTAGGAGGCAATACATGAACATCGCAATCATCGGCTACGGCGGCGTAGGCAAGGCCCTGGTGCGCCTGCTCAACATGCAGGAAGAGGTTCTGGCAAAGGACCAGCTGCACATACGGGTTCCCTACATCGTCGATTACTACGGCGGCATTTACCAAGAAGAAGGCATCGACCTTCCGCAGCTTGCCGCTTTTACTGAAAAAGAAAAGGATATCACCAAGTTCACTGGCGGCAGCGCGGACATCACTGTGGAGCAGGCGGCCAGTGACAAGACCGTGGATCTTGCCGTCATCATGACGCCTACCAACAAGGAGACGGGACAGCCCGGTGCAGACTACGTGCGCAAGCTGCTGACAGCAGGAAAACACGTGGTCATCTCCGACAAAGGCCCCATCATGCTCTACTACGACGAACTCTACCGTCTGGCTCGCGAGCACGGCGTCCAGCTTTGCATCGGCTGCACCACGGGAGGCGCCCTGCCATCGGTCAACGGCGGCCGCATG
>URXI01000363.1 GCA_900551775.1 uncultured Eubacterium sp.
ATGTGGAAATAGGAATCTTTGATTCCGTCATTTCCACGTTTTTTATACAGAAGAGGTGAATAGGCAATGCTGAGAAACAGAATACGTTCGAATTCGGGTGCGACGATCCTGTTGGCATTGCTGTTTTTCTTGCTCTGCGCCATGGCCGGCTCCATCATCCTGTCTGCGGGCAGTGCCGCAGCAGGCAGAATCAGCGGACTGAAAGAATCCGAGCAGGCCTTCTACTCTGTGACCTCGGCGGCACAGGTCGTGAGAGACGAGATAGAAGGGCAGGAGTTTCAGGCGTATACAGAGACGATAGACGGAGGATCGCCTAGCACTCCCGTTTATGTGAAGCAGCCTACTCAGAAGGATAACGGTTTGGCAGCGATTCTCAATGCTGCATTTGATGCAATTTACAAAGATGGTGCCAAAAAGGCAGAGGATACGCTAAAGATTACGCCGCCCAGCCCTTACGACGTCGTAATGGGCACGGTCACGGCAAATTTCGTCATGACAGATGATTACAAGATTGAAATCACCTTCCGTATGGAGAATTCAGAGAAGTACATTTGCAAGCTTACGGCCAAGGCAATTGTGAACAGAAGCTATCCCACGCGTGAAGAAAAGCGTGGAGATCAGATTATAACGATCAACCAAGAAAAAATTCAGGTCTACTGGAGCGAGTGTATCATAGATAAGGGCTAGATTAGGAAGTGATGTTATGCAGTGTGTTTATAAGAAAATAAAAAAAGACAACGGAGAGTCCCTGGCAGAAGTTCTGGTCGCAATTCTGATTTCGGCTGTAGGGATGCTTATGTTGTCTTCTTTGATTTATGCAGCGACACACATGATCGAAAAAGGAGATGCCAAGATCGCGACGATCTATAGCGGCATCAACGCCATGGAGGAGAAGAAAGATGGTGGGACGACTCGCAGATTAGACATCGTTAGATCAAGTAATGGTCAGACATCAACGGTTAACATCGACATCTACCAGGACGAAAAATCCGGTTTGATGTCATATAAGAAACACGAGGGCAGCAAGTGATGAAAGCGCGAATCAACAACAAACTAGGCTTTTCCATCTCTGAGATGCTCATGGTGGTGCTGATACTCAGCCTGATCATCGTCATGCTTGGCAGCGGTGTCATGGTAGTAAAGAATTCATACGAAAAAATTACGCTCAAAGCGGAGGCGCAGACGCTGCTTTCGACTACTATTAGCAAAGTGAGCGACGAGTTCCGCTTTGCAAAGTACATCAACGCGGAGGATGATCCCGATGCCGCAAAGTTCGTCAGCGGCAACCTGGGCTACGAAATTTGGCTTGGTAACGGCGATGAGAGCAACGGGCAAAAAGGCATTCTGATCTGCGCCAATGCGGGCGCGTCCGTGCAGCTGCTGACTGACAAGACTATGACCAGCAGGCTGACGCCGTCCATAAAATATGCGTATGACAAAGAAGCTAATTTGTTTACGGCGACCATTACCATCGCCACCAAAGACAATGACAAATTTTTGGAGCAGGAAATCAAAGTAAAACCTATCAACAACAGGAAGGAATCATAGATGAAACACAAACGACTTGGAGACGTATTGACATCAGTGGGACTGATTTCGGACGAACAGCTGGGCGAGGCCCTGGCTCTCCAAAAGCAGTCCAAGGACCGTTTAGGAAAAGTTTTGATCGATAACGGCTTTATCACAGAGGCACAGTTGATTGAAGCGCTGAGAATGCAGCTTGGTATTGACTTTATCGACTTGACCAAAGTGACCATTTCCCCGGAAATGGTCGATCAGATTCCGAAGAGCATCGCCAAGAAACATGGAGTCGTCCCTGTAAAGGTTGTAAAAGATACCCTCTATCTCGCCATGAAGGATCCTTTGAATTTTATGGCAGTAGAAGAAGTGCGCTCCACTTCCAAAAAGAAGATCATTCCGATGATTGCCTCTGAGAATGCGGTGGAACATGCCATCAGCGCCCTCTACGGCAACGAAGGTGCGGCAAAGGCTATGGCCCAGATGCGGGCCGAATCTGGTTTCCGACCAGACGAGGCGACGATGGATTTTGCCGATGCAGAAGAGAACAGTGCGCCTACCATCAGGCTGGTCAACTCCATCATCGAAAGAGCCGTTACAGAAGACGCCAGTGACATCCACTTTGAGCCGGGCAGCGGCAACATGAACGTGCGCATGCGTATCGACGGAAGTCTGCACAATATCCTGCAGATTCCCAGAGATTTACAGGATTCTGTCATTTCCCGTCTGAAGGTTATGGGCAGAATGGATATTTCTGAACGCCGTATTCCCCAGGATGGCCGCAGTGAACTGAGACTCAAGAGCAAGAACATCGACCTCCGTATGTCTACGCTGCCGACCATCTTTGGCGAAAAAATCGTAATCAGACTTTTGGCGCGGGATGAACAGATGCTGGACCGGGAAGGCATCGGCATCATGGACGATGATTCCAAGAAGCTGGATCGCCTGCTGAAACACAGCAGCGGCGTCATCTTGATCGTAGGGCCTACGGGAAGTGGTAAATCCTCTACCATGTATACCATTATCAAAGAACTGATCAGTGAGTCCACCAACCTTATCACTTTGGAGGACCCTGTAGAATACAATATCGACGGCGCCACCCAGGTGCAAATTAACGAAAAGACAGGGATGACCTTTGCAGGAGGCCTCAGAGCCATTCTGCGTCAGGACCCGGATATCATCGCAGTGGGCGAAATCCGTGACGGCGAGACGGCGGAAATCGCCATGAGAGCTGCTATGACGGGGCATTTGGTCATCTCCACCATACATACAGAAGATGCCATATCCGCCATCGACAGATTGAAGGATATGGGGGTAGAACCCTATCTGATTGCAGGCGGCATCAGGGGCATCATTTCTCAGCGGCTGGTGAAGCGTGTCTGCAACAACTGCCGAGAGACTTACACGCCTGACCCGGAGCTTTGCGACATAGCAGGCATCGATCTGAGCAGAGAGGGACGGCAGTTCTATCATGGAAAAGGCTGTCCGATGTGCTTTCACAGCGGATACAGAGGCCGAATCGGTGTATTTGAGATTCTGACCTTTAACGACGAACTGCGATCTGCAATTACGCAGGGACGTAACAAGCAGGAGCTGCGCCAGGTCGTAGAAAAGACCGATTTCGTATCCATGGTACATAATGCCGACAGGCTGGTAGAAAAGGGTATCACTACAGTAGAAGAGGTCTGCAGGACCGTGAACCTGATGGATTAATCTTGGAGGATTTATGATAGTTGAAGAATATATCAAGCATGCCAGCGAGCTGGGTGCTTCTGACGTACATGTGGTGGCTGGTCTGCCGCCAAAATGCAGAAAGGACGGACAGCTGATCGACCTCTTTCCAGAGATTTTGACCCACGATACGTGTGAGAAGATCGCAAGTGAATTGGCGGGGAAGTTATACAGCAAAATCGAAGAGATCGGCGAACTGGACCTGGCAAAGACCATTGCGGGAGAGCGTATCAGAATCAATCTCTTCCGGCAGCAGGGCAGCATATCTGCGGCTCTGCGTATCCTGAGCAACCAGATACCAAAACTGGATCAGCTGGGGCTGCCTCCGGTAGTCAGTGATTTCCCATCTTACCATAAGGGCATCGTCCTGGTAACCGGTGAGACGGGAAGTGGTAAGTCTACTACCCTTGCAGCGATTTTGGATCAGATCCATCACACTGGAAGATCCGATCGAGTACCTCTATGAGCCGGACAAGGCGATTATCAACCAGAGGGAAATCGGCAAGGACACGGAGAGCTACGATAACGGACTGCGGGCGATTCTCAGAGAAGACCCGGACGTCATTTTGATCGGCGAAATGCGAGACCTCAATACCATCGAAACCGCTTTGACGGCGGCAGAGACGGGCCATCTGGTATTTGCGACATTGCACACCAATT
>URXI01000364.1 GCA_900551775.1 uncultured Eubacterium sp.
TGCTTTTTATCAGCGGCTGAGTAGCCGGATGGAGCGCCGGTATCTTCTGGATGCCTCCCAGACACAGAAGGAATGTCAACGACTGGAAAGCAGGAATCGTGAAATTGATGAGATGTTCCTGAGCCTATATACCGATAAGGCAAAAGGAATCCTGACTGAGCAGCGTTTTATGAAGCTGACAGCAACACTGGAACAAGAGCAGGAAGCCAACCAGAAGCGCCTGCAAGACCTACTGTTGATGATGCGCCACTCTGACGAACAGGAAAATGAAGTCCGCACCTTCATCAAAGAAATCCGGCGCTATGCAGCCATTGAAGAACTGGATGAAGCGGTGCTGAACCGGCTCATCAGCAAAATTTTGGTGGGCGAAGTCAAGAAGATTGACGGACAGAAGGTGCAGGAAGTCAGAATCGTTTATAACTTTGTCGGGGAAATCCCGGAGATTGCAGCATAAGATAGCGAAGCCCTCCCCAATGTTGGGGAGGGCTATTTTTAATGCTCGAAATTTTCTTTGACGAATTCTTTTAGCGCCATCATTTTTTGCTCAATGGCCGCAATCGTTTTCCGATACTCCGCCTCATCCTTTCCAGACGGATCGTCAAGCCCCCAGTTTTCCCTATATTTGCAGGGAAGATAGGGGCAATTTACATTACAACCCATAGTCACAACGATGTCAATCGGTGGAAGTTCAGTCAAGAGCTTGCTGTATTGCGTCTGCTCCATGTCGATGCCGTATAACTGTTTCATCAGCCGCACGGCATCTTGGTTGATTTGTGGTACCGTTTGTGTTCCTGCGGAGTAACTCTCAAAGACATCAGAGGCCAAATACTTTCCGAGTGCCTCTGCAATCTGGCTCCGACAGGAGTTGTGAACACAGATAAAGGCCACTTTTGGCTTTTGGCTCATACGCTTACCCTCTGATCTTCTGAATGAGGGCTTTGGCCTCGTCCTTTTTCAAAACCTTACCATAAGATACCACTTTACCATCTACCACCAGGGCAGGGGTGGTCATCACGCCATAGGCGGCGATTTGAGCAAAATCGGTCACATGGTCGATGGTTGAATCCATGCCCAGTTCCTCAAGTGCCTTTCTGGTAGCATCCTCTAACGCATGGCATTTTGCACATCCAGAACCCAACACTTTAACACCAGCTGACTTTTTTGCGGTTTCGGCCTGGGCCATAGCTTCCGGTGTACAACTGCTCCCGCAGCAGCAGCTTTTTTCTTCTTTCTTTTTACCAAACAGTCCCATTGTAAATTACCTCCTAAATCACATTAAAATAAATTGAAATACATTGAACAGATAACCAACAATAATAATTCCTATCGCACAAACACCAATAAACAATGCCAACAGTTTCGGTTTTACCGCCTTGCGGAGCATGATAAGTGACGGCAGGGACAGGGTTGTGACGGCCATCATGAAGGACAGAACTGTGCCAAGCTGCGCTCCTTTGGAGAGCAGCGCCTCCGCAACCGGAATTGTGCCAAAAATGTCTGCATACATGGGGATGCCTACAATCGTGGCGAGAATAACGCCAAAGGGATTATTGCTGCCAAGAACGGTTTCCACCCAGCTCTCTGGTATCCAGTTGTGGATCAACGCACCAATGCCGACACCCACCAGAATGTAAGGGAATACCTTCTTGAAGGTATCCAGCATCTGTTCCTTCGCATAAATCAGTCGTTCCCGTATCGTCAGATCAGGAGACTCAATGTCCACACTGCCAGCAGAAAGAACAAAGCTCTCAATGTGCTTTTCCATGTGCAGTTTCTCAATGATTGTACCGCCGATGACAGCAATGACAAGCCCCAACAACACATAGATGATGGCTACTTTTGCGCCAAAAATGCTGATGAGCAGGACAAGACTTCCCAGATCAACCATCGGAGACGAGATCAAAAAGGAGAATGTCACACCCAGCGGCAGGCCCGCACTCGTAAAGCCGATGAACAACGGGATAGATGAGCAGGAGCAGAATGGTGTCACTGTTCCCAGCAGAGCAGAGATAATGTTCGCCCAAACTCCGTGAAATCTACCCAAGATACGTTTACTCCGCTCCGGCGGGAAGTAGCTTTGGATATAAGAGATCGCAAAAATCAGCACACAAAGCAATACAGTGATCTTTAAGACATCATAGATGAAAAACTGTATGCTGCCGCCGATCTGTCCGGTAACATCCAGGCCAAGGGCCGACAACCCCATGCCGATCAGTGCATTGAGCCATTGCATCCCAAGCACCTGATCCTGAATAAAGTCCCATACACCCATACAAAAACCTCACTTTCCATTTTATACATTACATATCAAAATATTTTGATGTGTATTGCCAAAAGAAAAGCCATCCGCTATTTAGATGGCGTATTCTATCCACACCGATGGCAAGCTATCGCTTGTTCCGTATCCGGCGTTGTCAGTTCCTTTAGCAGTTCTATCGCATATTCTCTGCCGGAATCGCTCAATTGGTAATGCGTCCACTTTCCCTCTTGCCGGCTGGTAACAATGCCGGAATCACAGAGAATTTTCATGTGATAGGAAAGACCAGATTGCGTTAAATCCAGAGGTTCTTGTAAAACACAGGCGCACTTTTCTCCGCCTCTTAGCTGCTCCAGAATTGCAAGCCGTTTGGGATCGCACAAAGCCTTAAACACTTTTGCCTGCTTTTGATACTTTGTTTCCACGATCTCACCTCACATCAAATTATTTTGATGTATCAAGTATATGCACCAAAATGAGAAATGTCAACCCCTGTTACGATAAAATTTTTCTAATTCTTGAATTCATCACTTGACATTGTGGCAAAGAGCTCATGAGCGTGGACGACCTCGCCACCCTCGACGGCGGCAAGTGCATCCTCCAAGTCCGCGGCCTGCGCCCCTTCCTGAGCGACAAGTACGACATAACGAAGCATCCCAACTACAAATACCTCTCCGACGCCGACCCGAAGAACACCTTCGACGTCGAAAAGTATATGTCCCGCCGCCTCAAGCTCAAGGCCGACGAGGAATATGACGTGTACGAGATAGACGAAGAAGCCGCCCTGTAAAGGTGCGGCTTCTTAATAATGAATGTTGATTGTATCAGGAAAATGGATATTGGACGGTAAGGACATCTGTTATACATTGCCCGTCCTGCGTATATGCGCAAATCTCGACACTGTGCGTACCAACAATCTCAAATCTCACTTTAGCCGACCATGTATATGTCCCAGCCCGGTGCAATTCAATAATGTCGTCTCCCACGCCGTCAACTATACTCTGAGCCGTAACACGCGTCGCTTCAAAGTTTGTTTCTGCCATTATAGTTGCGTTCATGTCGGTGAATACTGCGGTAAGCGTATCTGCTGGAACGCACGCGCCATGTACATAGCTCTGTGTTTCATTGTTTTCAGAGACTTGAGCAGTCGACTGAGTGGTAGAGCCGCCAAGTCTATTATAGTCGACTATGGTAACTGCAAATGACATTATTCCAAACAAGCATGATATTGTAAGCATAGCAGTTACCAGTGCGTTACGTGGCTCAGCTGCTTTGTTCTCGTAGACCAGAGCAATAATTATTGGAAGTAGGCAGAATGCGGCTATCAAATACGCGAGAAGTTCATAATTAAACTCTATTCCTCTTATGTATGCGAACACTGAAAAAATAGCCGTAATAACCAGCAAGGCACAAGATGTGAACAGCAACGCCTTATTCAGTTTGCCAAACTTGACGCGTATTGATTTCTTCATCTCATCCCACCTCCATCACAATAATATAACATTTTGGCAGCAACTGCAACGCAAATCCACTACGAAACATACTAATATACTTTTATGAAGCCCAAGAGAAAACGGCTGCTTTCAATAACATATTGAAAGGAGGCCGGGGCTGGGC
>URXI01000365.1 GCA_900551775.1 uncultured Eubacterium sp.
CAATGCATAATACACGGCAGGTGACAGGGCGTCGATGACCCGTTTCCTGAATCTCTGGAAGTTGCCCACGCCTCTTGATACCGCCAGATAAGTCCGTATCCTGCCGTTGATGTTCTCCGCAAAGGCGTTGGAAAGCTTCCTGTCTCCATAGGGGCGTTTAAAGGAGTTCAGGATCTCATCCTTCCAGGCAGCCAGGATGGATGCGAATTCGTCGTATCTGTCCGATTGCTGGGTTCTTGAACTTTGCAGCAAGAGCATCAAATCCTTCAGCGGCATCATCATACGAACATTCCCTGTTGAATTTCCGATATTCCTCTTTCAGCAGATAAGCCTGTTCCAGGACCGGGAACGCTTCCATGATCATGTTGAAAAGGTCCCTGCGGTTCAGCTTCATGGCGAACCTTTTGTTGTATACCCTTGCATTATCGAGACGGACATCATCCTTCATCAGGAGCCAGTGCCATTTCTTGAGCAGATAGTATGCATTGGAGCCGTATTCGCACTGGTTCATCAGGTTGATTCGAAGTTGCGTAAAACCCTGTACCAGGTGCTTTATGATGTGAAACGGGTCAACGGCGACGACCGCATCAGGGAAATATGGTGCAGCGACATCCCTGTATGGTTCCGACATATTGATGGCGACAATATCTGACCTGGCATCGTTGTGCTCTCGGAATTTTTGAAAAGTACAGGGACAAGTCATGCCTGTTCCTGGAATCAGGGACATCCTTTTGGAAAGATACCCGTTGTGCATCCCAGACATTCAGGAAGCGCCTTAGAGGGATTGTCATATAGGACGTCAGAAATCATCTGGAGGTTGTAGTTGAGATTGCCGGGGGAATTTCATAGCATTGCGCCGTAGAGCGTTGAACCTTTCGAAAGCGAAAGGGGTTCTTTCCAACGTCATCTTTTTTACTGCTTTTGCAGATATATCGGTTGGCATGGTAAAGGATGATGCCCTTGTAACCCTTCATGGCAGGATAATGGATGGTCCTGCATCTATGGCTATGTCCAATCATCAGACTGCCACAGACGGGGCAATCCATAGGCTTTCTTACGAGTGTGATTTCGTAATACACGATATCACCATCAGTCCTGACATCACACTTCGCGACATCAGAGGCTGGGGCATTTAATAATGATGTGATAAAATCAATATTAGGAATAACAATTCCTCCCCTCATGTAAAAGTTGATTTGTTTGCAGGATCATCATAATACATAGAGGGATTTCTTTTTCACCCACACGATAATTTAGAACGCCATTATAATAAGATGTTACATTTTTCTTGAAGTTTTCACTCTCGAAATTACATAATTTCTATATCCTGTCCAAAATTGCAAACAAAATGTAGTGAATTAGCGACACACAAATTGTTTAATCTGTTATAAAATTCTTATAACCTATAAAACGGGTTAATATTGACTAATAATACACCAACACTAATTTTTATTAATTTACAAATTTGACGTACGAAAAGAAAGCTATTATTTTATAAATGGCTAAATATCAAAAAAGAAGGCCAAATTGCGTGCCTTCCTTTTTGGTACTTTATTGGTACTTTTCACTCTATTCTGTTCAAATTTTGTTTCCTGAAACTTCCATATTCAATCGCTCGGCCATTTCGGTCTGACGTGTAGGGAACATATGAGCATAGTGAAGAGTTATATCTATACTTTCATGCCCTAGACGTCCGGCAATGTCTACGGGCGTGAAACCCATGGAGATGAGAAGAGAAACATGGGAGTGGCGCAAATCATGAATTCTAACCCTCTTGATATTAGCAGCTTTTGCTCCCCTGTTCATCTCCGTGTGGAGAAAATTCCTTGACATCGTAAAGATTCTTTTCTTTGAATTTATCCTTCTCTTCCTGCGTAGATATTTCTGCAGCTCTGTACAGAGAAAATCTGGCAGCGTAATAATTCGATTGCTTTTTTCTGTCTTTGGTGCCGTAATGTAGTCCTTTTTATCCAGCCTTTGAAAGGACTTATTTATAGTCATGGTTTTTGCATCAAAATCAAAATCTCTTCCTGTCAGCGCAAGCAACTCTCCTATGCGCACGCCACACCAGTAAAGTATCTCGAAAGCATAATATGAGTCAGGATTATCTTTAATCGCATCTGAAAATTTGAGGTATTCCTCTTTAGTCCAAACCTGCATTTCCTTGGCCTTTTCACGCCCCATGCTGCCAGCCTTTCTCACTGGATTTGTTGACAGGTTATATAGCCTGACGGCGTGATTAAAGATTGC
This sequence comes from uncultured Eubacterium sp., assembly GCA_900551775.1. Classification (GTDB taxonomy): domain Bacteria; phylum Bacillota; class Clostridia; order Peptostreptococcales; family Anaerovoracaceae; genus Senimuribacter. Next base: position 2,251 of record URXI01000365.1, read on the forward strand.
ACTGAGTTGATTATGAATGCTACGAAGATAGGTATCAGCGTAACCTTTTCCATTCTTAAAGCGGTAATTGATCATGATATTCTGCCACTTAATTATGTCTGCAGCGGTAATATCAGACATACATTTTGCACCAAAATATGGCAATAGCTTCTGCTTTATGATGTGCTCTTTGGTGATCCAGGTGTTGTATCTGAGTCTTGGCTTCATGTCTTGCGTGTAGATTTCAACAAAAGCCTCAAAAGTAATATTTAGAGTCCTTGATTTTGTTTCAATGAATTTTCGTTCCCATTTCAGGGCCTCCCTCTTAGTTGTAAATCCGGTTTTCTTTTTCTTAATGTTTTTTCCATTCAAATCTCTGTAATAGAATGAAACATACCAAGTTCCATTGGTATTCTTGTAAGCGGGCATAAACATTCCTCCTTGCCTATAATATTTCAGTAATTGGGTTTTAAAACTATTATATACCAAAATTTATCAGCAAAAAAATAGTATTTTTGGAATTTAATAAAAATGTTAATATCTGTAATTGAATTAAGGAAGGTTTAGAGTAAATTGTACTAAGAAAGTACTAATAGAGAAATGGGGTAAAGAGAATAGAAATCCCCAAAATTAGCCAACGAGAGTAAAAGAAATAAAATTCTGTTGAAAATTATTGTAACAGAATATTTATTAGAGATAACTGATATCTATTGAACATTTTACATGTTTTTACATAGACGTGCAACGAGACACTAGACTAGATTGTAAGTATTAAAGACGCTCTAAATTATCGTGTGGGTAGAAACAAAACCCTCCATGTAATATGATCATCCTACCGTTAAATCAATTTTACATGAAGGGAGGAATTTGTATTCCTAATATCGATTTTATCACAACTTTACTAAATGTCACGACTTCTGACATTGCAAGCTGTTTCGTCAGAACAGACCAAGATGCCGTTTACTATGAAATCACTCTTATACGAAAACCTAAAGACTGCTCTTTCTGCGGAGGCCTGATGATTGGACACGGACATAAGATAAAGAAAATCAGGCATCCTGCTCTTAGAGATGCAGACGGTGTCATTGTCTACCACGCAAACAGATATCTCTGCAAAGACTGTAAAAGGATTTCTTTTGAAGCCCCCTCTCCTTTGAAGGGGTTAACTCCTCCTACTTTCTTCTACAAAATGCAATGAAACTGCTAGGAAATCTCAGCTACAGTTTAAAAATGATATCTGAGGAGCTACATATCTCCACAACGCAGTTATGCAGATATCTTGATTCCTATGTGACAATCCCCCGAAGCCCCTTCCCGCCTATCTGGGCATCGACAGGATCCACAACAGGTATCTTTCAAAGAAATTCCAGCTACCTCTGCGTCCTTGTTAAGAATAAAAAAGACATGTCCACGCGGTATCAAGGGGTGTGAGCAACTTCCAGAGATTCAGGGACGTATATTATGCATTAACTACATGCCTGCTGAGCGATAAAAAGACCGGAAAGAAACGGGGATCCTACAGCAAACCGAGAGACTGACAGACAGCAGAAGAGAACCGAAGCCTTCTGCTTCCAGTTTGAAGTGCTCTTATTTTCAGATTTGCGGCTCACACGATAGTTTAGAGGCGGCTATGGTCAATCC
>URXI01000366.1 GCA_900551775.1 uncultured Eubacterium sp.
GGTAGAGGCGCGTGCCCGCGCCCCCGGCTAGGATGATACCGCGCATAGGCTTTTTCCTCTTTCTATGGTTTACTGTGGATACATCAAAAACTTATTGACAACAAAGCTGATGAAGCGCCGAACCAGCGAGTTAATAAGAGGTATGGTAACGACTTTTCGATTCATATTCAAGGTAGCGGGTCATTGAGAAGAATGCCCGCAATGGCAAAGGCAAAATGATTTTTTAACTACGTTAAACCTTTTGTCGTATACATTTAAGACATGAACGAAAAGACGGCTAAATCGCAAGAAAAGATCAAGCTGATGATGAATAAAGATTGAAAAGCGCTCGCTATGAAGACTCATTGTGGCTGAATGATTGTTACTTCATATAGCTGTCCGTTGGTATAGTATACGTCATCAATCTCCACGATTGTTTCAATAGAGAAGGTCTTATCTTCGTATTGCTCGGCTGGAATGGAGAAGCGGAAGCCAGACTGAAGATAATCCGGATTACCGAATACATCCACGACATCCTGACGGCTAATGCTCTGAGCCCAATAGATATCCTTTTTTCCGTTGCAATGCACGCAAATATAGACGTTCTGATGCAATGAAGGTTTACTCTCACAAAATATCCAGCCTTGTGAAGTAAGCAGACCGTCGGATTGTTCGAGCGTAGTGTTAAGGTCCATATGGACGGCGCTGCTTTGCTCTAGAAGAATTTGAGACTCCTTTACGAGTGGGGATTCTTCAGTCTGCGAAAAAGTACGACCCTCACGTTTCATACGTGTTTGAAGGTTGACAAGCATGGTATCCTGATCGTTTTCTTTGCAATAGAGATACAGATCGTAGGTGCCGTCGGGCAGAGAGAGCAAAGAGAAGGAATGAGCAAAGCGATAGGTACGATCAGTTGAATAGCCGAAAACAGCAGTGGCCTCTAACGTACTCACAGTCGTAGAAGTAGCAGCATAACTGACGGAGGGGTTACGGAAGATGATTGATACAGGTTTTTTATCTTGTGGATCATCAGATTCGCAGTAGGCCCAGCCGCTTGTTATAAAAGTATCTGTAAAGCCACCCAAATACTCTGTACGTATATCATATCTTCCGGTAGAAGTTGAATTTGCCATGTTAAAATCAAAGGTTTCGAGGGGTGTCGATGATGAAAGTTTGGCAATAATACTATTTGAGAAGATGAACCAAAGAATAAGCAGTATTGTAAGACCAATATATAGTAGCATCTTCTTTTTAATATTCATATGGTACCTCCAACATATTCAATTCACCAAGACCAAGCATATCCAACACGCTTCTAAGGGTGTTGACACCAGAGAGATCCAACAATTGATCATGGTATTCACCTCGATAATAACAAGCCATGAGGATGCGGGCTTTTTCTTCCATGGGGAATTCTACTTCGCGATTTCCTCTAGCTCCATGGTCCGAACAAATAATAATAACTGAATCTGAATCTTCTCTAAGGATTTGCTTTACTGCGTTTTCAATTTGCCTGTTTGTATATTTAAGTTGTCCAAGATAAACCGACTGATCACTCCAGTTATGTATGTCATTTGCAGAAACAGCACCACCATTTGCATTATAGAGAAACGGCTGATGTGGACATGTAATATAAAACAGTGTAAACTGGGATGAGTTAGGTATCTGTGCAATGTTAGCCAACTCTGAGAAGTACAAATCCATCTCTTTTTTTGCAGCAGAGCCAGTGCTCATTGTAACAGGATAAATCATTGTTGATTGAAGAAAAAGCGTATTCAGCGAATAGCCTTCAACAGAAGTTGCACCTTTTTTCTCCGAATTCATCTTCTCAATTCCGAGCCAGGTTGTATCGCCTGCACCATTAATTGTGTATCCGCATTGTTCCATAAAGGTATAAAGGGCTGGAGATTCATGAAGTGATTCCAGTTCAATCGTCGAGGTCCTGCTGTTTACGATATATTCGAGATTCACCATATTGGTCAACACAACATTTGTGGCGGGATACTCATTTCTGCTGTTCATCGAAACCATGAAACCGTTATCCTCGAGGAAAACTTTAAATTCCGCATTATCAAAATTGTAGTATTCCTCGAGCTGATGGAAACTAGCATATTCGTCAAAGACCATCAGATATATGTTGGGCTGGTCGTTTTTTGCGCTATCGGTCTGACTGACAGTGACGGTGGAGGTCTGCTGCTGCACGTCCTTGCCCGCATTTATTTTCTGAATGCCTGCTGGGATGGCTGTGACCAGATTCATTGCTACAAGTACACCGAAGAGTAACGGTACAATCACCTTCGCAATGTCCGTGACTGCCCCAGACGCCTTGCGAGCAAACCACCAGGCAAAAATGCCGTATAGGATTAACACAACTGGAAGCACATGCCAATAGCGTGCATAAGGTAACAGTGCAACAATTATGTTTTCGAACGCCCTATAGATATAAAACAGGAAGAGAAATATGGCGGAAAGACACCCCGCCTTTGAAATAGGAACCCGAAGTAGGCACATAATTGCCGCCAACGCCAAACCACAAGCTGCAAAAAGCAGGTAGGGCAGTGCGATATCCGAGAGAGCCACCTCATTAATGTTGGTGGAGTAAAGGAAAACCCATGGATAGGCTGCTGCCAATGAGACGGCAAGAATGGCTATCAGAATATCTTTTGCGGTCACTTTTTTTCGCATACAAAAATACACCAGCTTTCGAATTGTTATTGGATACTTTACGAATGTATCGAGGTGGATACGACTGGAACAATAGAATGTTGCAAATTTCTTCTGTAACGGTCAAGCTTATGAACATCGCCTTTAAACAACAAATCCTTTTTATAACATTATAGAATTTGTGCATATTTTGTTTTAAGCAACAATTTCCAAAATAAATAACTGATTACGTGATTCCTTGACAACGCTATTTTTGAACTGTACCAACCAGAATTAATACTTGGTATATATCTATAAGCAAGTGTAGTAATATTTGTGATCTATAAATATGTCTTTTCTTCATAATAACCCGAAGAAGTCTACAATATCTTGTTGATAATACTATTTTATTAAGAATATTTTTTCGATAAGATTGCACTTTAGCAATATCTTCTCCCCAGGAATACAATGCGCCCGCCCTTTGCAATAAGCCCAATCTTTATCGGGTATCTCACTCCTGCAACAAGTGATCCAAATGTAACAAAAGCCACTTACCCTCCACTACTGTTCAAGGCAAAGCTCTTATTGTTCATATCATTATTTTTTGTTGCCTATGACACATCATCATTTCTGTTCTGAAAGATACGCCATCAGCGCCGCCTTATTCTCCAACGGCGTCGTCGTAGGCCGTCCCAGATCAGCCCGTGAGCCGATCCCCGTGCATACCTCCAGAAACGTCAGTTCCTTCGTGCACTTCGCTTCCTCCAGCGCACGCATAAGCGTTTCCCGGTCATGGACGCGCAGGGCATGTGGATACCCGCATGCTCTGGCCACGCCCACCAGATCCACCTGTCCCGCCACCGTCGGCATGCCGCCGACCGTCTCATGCGCGGCGTTGTTCATTACCACATGAATCAGGTTCTTGGGCCTGTTGGCTCCGATCAGCGCCATCGCGCCCATGTGCATTAACACCGCTCCGTCCCCATCGATGCACCATACCCGTGTATCAGGCCTGTTCATCGCAATTCCCAGCGCAATGGACGAGCTGTGGCCCATGGAACCGACGGTCAGAAAGTCATGGGCGTGGGACTGCCCGTTGGCTTCCCGGATCTCAAACAGCTCGCGCGACGCCTTGCCCGTCGTGGATACGATCACGTCTTCTCCGGAGGCCTCGGCGATGCGGCGGATGGCTTCCTCGCGCAAGAGCACGTTATCGTTGCTGTATTGGACGGGCCGGCCGTAGG
>URXI01000367.1 GCA_900551775.1 uncultured Eubacterium sp.
GGGGACAGGAGCACCGTATTTACTTTTACAAGAGAGAGTAATACAATAAAGACATGAATATCGAAGAATTACAAGAGAAAATCACAATAATAAGGGAGCCACGGCGAGTGGCCTACGGGAACATCCGGCACAAACTGGAGGATATTATCATCATCGCGTTGTGTATGGTAGGAGAAGAGGACTACGCCGACATGGAGGAATTCGGCGTAGAACGCGAGGGATGGCTTCGCGAATTTCTGGAACTCCCCCATGGAATCCCTGACAGCGAAACATTTCGGCGCATATTGGAAGAATTTAAGAGAATCTCTCTTGTAAAATCGCACATCTCCCTATAATATAAAGATATAACCATAATTTTGATACGTAGGTGAGAAAATATGGATATCTCTATTTTGGAATCTATGTGGGAGAGATTTGTTGAGACGGGCGAATTAGACCCTCGCATGAATCCAATCGTGGCTAAATCTTGGGAAAAATGTAGGAAACATGGCCTTGATCCCATGGGCGGCCTTGGCAAGTATGCAGACGAAGCGGTCTTTCGCAGTATTCTGGCAGAAAACAAGGATCTGCTTGACACTGCATTACCCGTTATGCAAAGTGTTTATGAGATTGTGGAGCAGTCTCATTTCCTGCTGGTTTTGACGGACAGCGTCGGATATGTCTTAGAGACAATAGGCGACATGGATATTCAAAAGAAGTCAAACGATCTGCAATTTTTAAAAGGCTCTCTCTGGAGTGATTTAGAAGTAGGAAGCAACGCTATTGGCATGGCTCTGGATTATGATACGGCTATTCAAACGGTTGGCCCGGAACACTATGGACGTCTCCACCATAACTGGACCTGCTCTGCTGCGCCTATCCACGGCGCAAGTGGAGAGGTGATCGGCTGTCTGGATTTGTCCGGCGATGTCCACAGCGCGCATCTCCATACTCTGGGATTGGTGGTCGCAGCAGCTTTCAGTATTGAAACTATGCTGATTCGCCTGCAGAGTACACGGCTAATGCGGGAAGCTCTAAATGGCAGCGAAGGAAGCGTTGTTCTTCTGGATGATGAATTCCATCCAATCTGGATCAATAAGGCGGCAGAAAAATTTTTAGGGCTCTCCATAAACGAATTGGAAAATGCTGATTTCCGGGAGATGCTGCCCGATGTCGATTGGGGGCAGCTGCAGCAGTGGAACCAAAAAGGACAGTATATTACCAATGATACCAGGCTTACAACTGGCAAGTGTATTTATGATTGCAGTGCGGTCATCACGCCGACACTTGATGCAAACAGGCGAACATTCACTGTTAACTTAAAGCAGCAGGAACATTTGATTGCTTCTGTAAATAAAGTTTCAGGAAATCGAGCAAATTACACATTTTCCAGTATTTATGCGCAGGATCCTCAGATGAAAAAAGTCGTACAGTTAGCACAAAAATATGCCCACTATGATGGCGCGGTACTCATTGAGGGCGAGAGCGGAACGGGTAAAGAGCTGTTTGCACAGGCCATTCATAACGAAAGCAGCCGCGCTAAAGGGCCCTTTGTGGCAGTAAATTGTGCCTCCCTACCGCGGGATTTGATTGAAAGCGAGTTGTTCGGCTACGAAAAGGGGGCTTTTACCGGAGCCTTGCGGGAGGGAAATCCAGGAAAATTTGAGTTGGCCAATCACGGAACATTGTTTTTGGATGAGATTGGAGAAATGCCCCTTGAGTTCCAGGCAAAGCTGCTGCGGGCAGTGGAATCCCTCCGTATCCGGCGTCTTGGGGGAACTCAGGAGAGGAAGCTGGACTTGCGGGTTATTGCTGCGACTAACCGCAATTTACGGCATGAGGCAGAGCAAGGACGGTTCCGACAAGATCTTTATTACCGACTCAATGTTTTAAAATTGGATATCCCGCCGTTGCGTGAGAGACCTCTGGATATTGGCTTCTGTGCAAAGGCGTTTTTGGAGCGGTTTAACCAAAAATATCCTGAGCAAAGAAAGGAAATGTCCCCGGATTATCTGGATGCGTTGCAGCAGTATGATTGGCCTGGCAATGTTCGGGAGCTGCAAAACAGCATGGAGCGGACTTTTTACGCCTGTAATACGGATGTCCTGACGGCAGATGATTTTCGCTTTGTTATAACGGGTATGACAGTTTCGGACAAGAAGGAGAACTGTGGGCAGAAAAATAAACGGGAAGAAATCTTGGCAGTGCTGCGGTCAGCAGAGGGCCGCGCGGAGGTTGCTGCGCAAAAACTGGGAATCAGTCGAGCCACATTTTATCGCATGTGTAAGCGGTATGGCATAGAACCCAAGAAAGTCAAATAAAAATCTCACATTTGTCTCACCCTGTTGAGAAAATATCAGAGTCCGTGAGACTGCCACGAGAAAAATCTCGGCAGTCCCGCGGACTTTTTACTTATTTTTAAGGAAAACCAGAGTTTTTATGGTGATAAATTCACAAGTGAATAGCCAGAGTTTTGTCGCAGCTAGCGAAATTATATATAGGCAAAAGAAATGGCATGAAAATTGCTATATATTTAAGTGAAAGCAACCACAAATACGGATAAGCCTGCAAGGGGGTGAAATATGGGTCGTTATATCATTGAGTTCGGTATGGGGACAGATTTCCACGGCCAGGATGTGAGCAAGGCCGCTGCCAAAGCGGTTAAGGATGCTGTTTCCCGCAGCTGTCTATGTGGTCTGAGCGAAGTACTGAGACTGGAAGATTTGAATCAGGTCAAGATCACGGTCACTGTGGCGGTGCCGAGGCCGGAGGAGGTGAATCCCAAACTGGTAGCGGAATGCCTTCCTATTGGAAGTGCGGAGGTTCGGGCAGTAAATGGCGGATTGCATCTGCCTGGACTGTACCTGCCCCAGTTTGGCGACAAAGATGACAGCATTGAGGTGGCTGTCGCAGCGGTAGAAGTTGAAATCCCGGAACGGAACGCCGTTCTTAAATAATTTATAAGGAGGTCATTTAATGAAAGTATCCAAGGAAGCCATGAAGGACATGTACCTGCGGATGGTGCGCATCCGTGAATTTGAGAGTAAGGCGCAAAGCCTGTTTGCCGACGGCAAGATCCCCGGTTTCGTACATCTGTATCTGGGCGAGGAGGCTGTTGCCACCGGTGTGTGTGAGTGCCTGCGGGATGACGACTACATCACCAGCACCCATCGCGGCCATGGACATATCGTGGCCAAAGGCGGCGATTTGAAGTTCATGATGGCGGAGCTTTACGGCAAGGCTACTGGCTACTGCAAGGGCAAGGGCGGTTCCATGCACATCGCGGATCGTGACAAGGGCATCCTGGGTGCCAACGGCATCGTGGGTGCCGGCCATAACATCGCTGTGGGGGCTGGATTGTCCGCCCAGTACCGGGGTACGGACCAGGTCTGCGTCTGTTTCTTCGGTGATGCATCCACCAACCAAGGGACTTTCCATGAGTCCCTGAATATGGCCGCCATCTGGAAGCTGCCCATCATCTTCGTCTGTGAGAACAACAACTACGGTATCTCCATGAGCCAGGCCCGGCATCAGGCCATCAAAGACGTGGCGGATCGCGGCGCGGCCTATGGCATTCCCGGTATTGCCGTGGACGGCAACGATGTCATGGCCGTCAATGAAGCTGCCGCCGAAGCGGTGGCGCGTGCCCGGAAAGGCCAGGGCCCCACGCTGTTGGAGTGCAAGACCTATCGCTGGAGAGGCCACTTTGAGGGCGACCCCGGCAACTACAAGCCCAAGGAAGAACAGGAGGCTTGGCTGAAAAAAGATCCCATCCCCCGGTTTAAGACATTTCTTCTGGAAAACAAAATTCTGACAGCGGAGGAGATTGCTGCGCTGGACCAGCAGGTTGTA
>URXI01000368.1 GCA_900551775.1 uncultured Eubacterium sp.
AAAAGCGGTGTACCCAGCCGAAAGTGGGAGCGAAAAAAGCGGTGTACCCAGCCGGAAGTGGGAGCGAAAAAAGCGGTGTACCCAGCCGAAAGTGGGAGCGAAAAAAGTCAGAGGAGTCAGTGCAGTGATTGTATCATAGTGCTGGCTCCTCTTTTCAGTATAAGGAAAGGCGGGTGGAGATGAATCAGAAGCTGAAGTTTTACACCCTGGATCCAAGGTATTATCACTATCTTGTGCAATTTGACGATAGGATTATGACGACTGAGGATGAAAAGTCCAACAGACCCTTTGTTGGCGTATTACTTTCCATCAACGGGACTGAGTATTATGCGCCCTTAACCAGCCCTAAACCCAAGCATCGGCATATGAGAAACCAGGTTGACTTTGTAAAAATCAGAGGGGGAGATTACGGCGCTATCAATTTGAATAACATGATTCCAGTGGGTCCATCCTCTGTAAATCTTTTGAGGTTTGATACGCTGCCATGTGAAACCGTGAAAGAAAGACAGTATAAAGAACTGCTTCTCAATCAATATCGATGGTGCCAGAGCAACAGCGAAAGTATCATGAAAAAAGCTGCCAGGCTTTATGACCTGATGGAGAAACATCCTACTGAATTATTACAAAACCGCTGTTGTGATTTTAAACTGCTAGAAGAGAAGTGTAAACTCTATGTCGAGGTGACAGTATGAACACGATACAGATTAAATATTTTTTGATGACGGCGCAATATCTCAATATCACCAAAGCCGCGCAGAAACTCTATATTTCTCAGCCGGCGCTGAGCAAGCAGCTTCATACCATCGAAAACGAATTGGGCATGGAGTTGTTTGTCAAGAGCGGAAAGAAGATGCAGCTGTCCCCGGCAGGGAAAGTGCTCTATGAGGAACTGCGGGACTTTGATAAGACTTATGACAGCATCCTTCGAAGAGCGAAGATGGCCAATGAGGGAAGCACGGGAATTCTGCGGATCGGTCTGCTGGAAGGGCAGCGCTTGGGAGACATCTTTATCAAAACCTATCAGGCGTTTATAGATAAGTATCCAACCATCAACTTTCAGCTAGAAAGAGGTTCTTTTTCTGTTCTACAGGACAAGCTGCGCAGAGGGGATATCGACCTTGCAGTATCCCTGAGTTTTGACGTGGCAGAGGAGGAAGATCTGTCCTATATCGTCATGGCCGAAAGCGAGGCGTTTTTAGCGGTAGCAAAGAACCATCCTGCTGCGGAAAAATATGAGACATCCTGGGAGGATTTGAAGGAGGAGACGTTTATTGTCATCAGTGCAAAGGATTCCAGAGCAGGGAGCAAGATGCTCATCGGGGAATGCCAGCGGCAGGATTTTGAGCCGAAGGTGGATTTCGCCCCGTCGCTGGAAAGCGTCATGCTTTGGGTAGAAGCGGGACTGGGTATCGGCATTGTGGACTCGATGAATTATCTGACGCTGAATCCGGACATCGTGTTATTGCGTCATGAAACCTATCTGACTACAGAAACCTCCCTGGTCTGGTGCCCTGATAATTTAAATCCGACAGCAAAACTTTTTATAGATATGATAAAAGAGGCAGTGTGATGCTGCCTCTTTTACCGTATCTGGAGTAACTATTTATTAGCAGCACTAGCCTATGAGGCGCAGTGCGGTGTCTGCGGCACTTGCTGCGTCTGGCGTGTACGCATCGGCACGGATCGACTGGGCAAAGTCCAGCGTTACAGGGGCGCCGCCGACCATGATCTTTACCTTTCCGCGAATACCGGCTTTCTCTGCCGCTTCAACGACTTCACCCATAATTGGCATGGTGGTCGTAAGCAGAGAAGAGCAGCCGATGATGTCACAGTTCTCTTTGATGGCCGTTTCTACGAATTTTTCTGCAGGAACATCCACACCCAGGTCTACTACGTCAAACCCTTTTCCTTCAAAGAGCATGATGACGATATTTTTTCCCACGTCGTGAAGATCACCCTTTACCGTGCCCATGCAGATTTTCCCCTTTTTCTCAGCGACCTTGCCGGTAAGGTGAGGCTTCAGGGTCTCTGCACCTGCGCTCATGGCCCGGGCCGACATCAGAACCTGTGGGACGAAGATCTCGTTGTCACGAAACTGTTCTCCGACCACATCCATGCCTTTCAGCAATCCTTCATTGAGAATCTCTCCGGCGCTAAAACCTTGATCGAGAGCCTGTTTTACCAAAGTTACAACTTCATCCCTGTTGCCTTCCTGCAGCTCTTCAGAAATCTGTTCTAATATTTTGCTCATATTGCAATTCTCCTTTTCTATCCTATTTGCGGACGGCGTCCATCATCGCCTTTAAGTTTTCCAATTTGCAGTTCAGTGGAATTTCACAGCCTGAACCTACCATGAGGCCGCCCTTCATGGCCATACTGATCAGCTTTTCAACGTATTCGTGAACTTCATCTGGCGTACCGAAAGCCATCATTGTGGCAGGCACATCACCTTTGATTGCCTGGCAGCCGTGCAGAATGTCATAGGCTTTTTCGATATCGGTCACGCCATCCAGCTCTACCAGCATTTTTCCCTTTGGAATCTCTAACAAAGATGGAAGCATCGGGAGCCAATTTCCGTCGGCGTGGAGTACCACCTGTACATCCGCCTCGACCAACCCCATGATCAGTTTTTTCAATTCCGGCCAGACAAACTCTTCCCAGATATCGGGAGAGATGGAATTGGCATCAGAGCGCATGGCGTAAAGTGATGCCCTTTTGACAGGACTGTATTTGAGTGTGCCTAGAATATTGCCAAGGACTTCTGGAGTACCCTTTGCCATGGCAGCCTTTACCAGTTCGGGCTGGTCAAATAGATCGTAACAGAAATCTGTAAAGGATCTGACCATTGCCAGGGTATCGAAAGGCACGCCAGAAGCGGTACCGTGAACGGGGACAATGCCATGCTGACCCAGCCACTGACCGACTAACTGGGCATTTTGACCGACGAGGCCCCATCTTGCGCCCATTTGCTGTGGTGTCATCGGTGGTTTTTGAATGGTGCACAGGTAGCGGTTGTACCACTGTAGATATCCGTTTTCTACAATGTCTTTGTAGTCTTCGATTTCCATGCGGCGGCTTTCGCGAAGCTGATAGGATTCGTCAGGTCCCAGCTCGTGGCCCGGCCTCAGCGGTTCCAGACCGTGAAGAAACAGCACGTCCCCAGGGGGATTCCCCTGACAGAGATCGGGGCAGCCTACCCTGTCAAAAGTTATTTCCAGGGCTTTCAGCCATTTCTCCGGTTCCTCGCAGATTTCCTGCTGGGTGAAACCTGCAACCCGGCCGGGGTACAGCAGCATCATCGGATAGACGGGAATGTCTTTTCGATCTGCCGGCCGTTTCAGGTCAAAGCAGTTTTGTACTTTTTCAAAAGAATTCATCTTTTCATCCTCCTCTTTTTTCGTCTGAGTCCATTATAGGGCAGAGTGTTCAATGAAGTAAAATCGCAACTTCCTATGGTTGCATAACCAAAAGTTATCATTTTCAGAATTTACTGCATGTTACAATGTGGGTATTAGAAATGAGGAGATGTGAGAAATGAAACTATTATTAGTCGGAGGTTTTCTGGGGGCAGGTAAGACGACCCTGATTTCGAAACTGCTGCCGTCGATGGAAGGGATGGGCATGCGTCTTGCGCTCATAGAGAATGAATTTGGTGAACAGTCCATTGACAGCGCCACTTTGAGCGAGCATCAGCTCAGTATTACTGGCATATCCGGTGGCTGCGTCTGCTGTCAGCTGGTGGGGAACCTGATCAGCGCTTTAGCGGAAATTGAAGAGGAAATCGACCCGAACTGGTGCATCATAGAACTTTCTGGTATGGCGG
>URXI01000369.1 GCA_900551775.1 uncultured Eubacterium sp.
ACGGGCAAACCGCCGATTCTGCCTAAAAAGGCATCAAAATGGGGATGGTATGGCAGATTTTGAATGATTGAGGGGGTATATGAACATCTGCGCAGACAAAAAAGTAAGTGAATGCAGGTTGAGCTAGACAGCACATTTTGAAAAAGGCGCACATACAAAGTGAGCCGCTGAAAACCAAAAAAATCGCCATAATTAGGTTAAAAACTGGAAAATAAGGCGGATTTTCTGGACTGGCAGGGCTGCATACAGGGGAGGGGTACACCTGCGTTACGCCAGATGTGTGGCAATCGTCAGCCTTGTTGCAAATAAAAAACATATTTTCAGTTAAATTGTTATTGACAACACAAGTACGAAATGGTAATATATTAACTGTGCTTGCGAGCATCACAATAAAATATGCATCCATAGCTCAGCTGGTAGAGCACCTGACTCTTAATCAGGGTGTCCAGGGTTCGAGCCCCTGTGGGTGTACCAAATAGAAATAGGGCATACTTTTGAGTATGTCCTATTTTTATTTATGTATAATCGGGCGCAGGGGCGAGAACCCGAAAGGGCAGAGGCGTAAAATGAGAGAATCCGGTGAATTCTCGAATAGCCTCTGGTCCAAACCGACCGAAAGGAGAGGTGCAGGAGGGCAGGCTTGCGGAAGCAACACTGCGAAGCCCCTGAGGACATTAACATGACTATAAATTACCTATTTAATATCCTCGGTTTTGAGAAACAGCCTATAATGATGTTTGATTTTATGATCTGATTATTAAGAAAATTTTATGTTTTGTTTGATGACATTTTACTATACGTCATGCTATAATTTTTATCACAGTGTTTTTTATGTAAATTAGGAAATTACTTATGATTAAATTTAGGAGTGATTAAAACAATGGATACGGAGAAAATATTTCAATTAGTTTTTTTGGAATTTTGCATAGAGTACGATAAGAAAATTGAAGACAAAACAAAGCGTAAAATGAGCACGTTGAAATTTGAAGAGTCAAACAGAAAGCATAGGTATACTTCTAAAGAAATTAAAAAGTTTGGCAAATCTGTATCATTATATATGGTATTCGTATTTCTTTCACTAGGGATGTTAAAATTAGCAAATATTATTTCATGGGACACCTCTTTAAACATACTTTGGGGAGCAGAACTTTTATGGGCTCTATATATGATATTTTACGATAAAAGCGTTTATAAAGATCATCGTGGTAATATTGACGCAATAAGAGAAGATATTAATGAATCAGAAAATATTCTGACTTCAAGAGCTTTATTCATTTTGAAAATAATAGATGAGGAACTCCTCTTTAGTAGGTATGATTATCAAAGGTTGATTGACTTTTTAGAGGAATATTGTGAGAATGAAATTACGCAGTCATGGCAATACACTTTAAAGAAAAACATTGAAAGCTATATCTTACCTCTGCTTATTCAAGTTTGTTTTATGGTTAATAATATATTTAAAGCAACATTAGCTGCGGGCATTTTTATTCTGATACAAACTGTATTACTGGCAATACTTCAGCATGGCATAATATCGAGAGAAGTTAAAAGGTCAACAAAAAAGGAAATACATTTACGAGTATTCAAAGATACATTACAATTTATTCAATTAAAAAACTATCAATTTATAGAGGATACTAAATGAGTTAGATATATACGTATTGATGGATAAGTTTTTTTACTTAATTCTGCACCACTATATCTCGTTGAATATATAAGGAGTCTGTCTGCCATCCAACATACTAAAATACTTGCAACAAATACTCCAATAGCTGCCAAAGATGCTGGTGCAATACTTTCCTCAGATTGAGCTAAAGAGATTGGTGCAGTATGTTCTGCAGATTGGGAGGAGGTTGGTGCTACGACGTTATTTGCATTTGCAATCACAGGTTGAAAAGTTAAAACCAATTGTGACCATGTCCTCATCATACAGCTATTGAAATTATTATAACACAGATAAAACCACCATAAGACAGCACTCCACGGTATAAAGCATAATATATATAGGTAATGCGCATTGACTCTGTATATGAAAACTGCTATAATATAAATAATCAGAAAATTTAAACGACGTGTTTTGAAGATATGTTCGTACATGCAAAAAGGGGTGTGATAATCATGAAGCGAGGTTTTTGTATTTTTGCAGCTGTTTTGATGGCGATGTCGATACCTGTATTTGCAGGCGCAGGTGAGAACGGCGCGAATACCGCCGAATTTGAACTCCATCACAATGCGGAGCCATACATTGTCGACACCATCAGCGTGGACTTTGCCGCAGCCAAAACTTCGACAGCGCCAGCAAAAGTCAATGGCATCCGCCCATCCATTTTCACCAGGACAATGGAGATGAAAGACAGAAAGACGGGCGAAACAGTCGCGAAGCTCAAGTATCAGATCCAAGTGGATTTTTATGAGAGCGGCTCTTTCAGAGCTTTCTATGGGGCCAGTTAATTATTCGACAAACCTCTGTACCACAGAGCTTGTCTCAGCAAAGGTCGGCAAGCTGCTTACCGGCGCTGGATTCAGTGCAACAGAAGACCGGAATCCGTATTATATAGGAACGGTGTTTGACACTGGAACCATCGATCTGTATTATCAACCGAGCAAATAAGATACAAAACTGCCAGCCGCGTGCCGGCAGTTTTTAAGTGGAATGTTATCACGGGCTTACCAGATCTGACCGTGGAGATGATTTTCATCAGGCAGATGACGTCCCCGTTTTGATGCTCTTTACTAATTTTCTTTGTAGCCGCTGACATACCCTCGGCCTCCTTGCACTCATTGTACCACATTTTGCTGCCCGATTAAAAAGGTCAGTATGTGGTACATAAGAATATAGAATCGCAACTTGTCCATTTCGGTCAAGATATTTTTGTATAAATGAGGTAAACTGATGCAACAGGAAAGAGAGAAGGAAAAAACAGCGGCGGTGCAGAGGATGCAGGACTACATCACCCGCTGCGCAGAGTCGGAGGATTTTGATTTTGATCGCCTCTATGAGTGCGCCGGATACTCCAGACGTCATGCCGATCGAATCTTCAAGGAATTGACGGGCAAGACGCCTCAGGAGTATGTCACTGCAGTTCGCTTGTCAAAGGGTGCGGCAAAGCTTGCTGCTACCACGGATAGTGTCTTAGAAATTGCCCTGGACAGCAGCTTTCAGTCCCACGAAGGATTTTCCAGAGCGTTCAAACACTTGTTTCGGGCATCACCGCGGGAATACAGAAGGGGTGAGCGGGCCATACCGCTGTTTATCCAATATCCTGTCAGTCATTATCACGCATTGGTAAACTACAAGGAGGAAATGAGAATGGACAAGAATGTAAACGTATGTATGGTTACACCAAAAGACAGACCGAAGAGAAAATTAATTTATCTGCCATCCAGAAAGGCGGAAGAATATCTATCTTACTGCGAGGAAATGGGATGCGAATGGGAAGGTCTGCTAAATAGTATCAACGAGAGATTTGACACGGCAGCGCTGATTGAACTGCCTGATTTTCTAGTGAAGCCGGGCTTCTCTAAGATCGCAGCCGGGGTCGAAGTGCCTTTAGACTGCCAGTGCAGTCTGCCAGAGGGCTACGAGAGTGCAGAACTTTGCGAGTGCACGATGCTCTACTTCCAAAGCGAGCCTTATGAAAACGAAGAGGACTTCTGCCAGGCGATCGAGGACACCTACGGAGCTATTGAGAAATATCAGCCGCAGCGTTATGGCTACGACTTCGCCTATGACCTGGCACCGAGCTTTAACTTCGGTGCAGAGGCTGCGACGGGGGCGAAGATCGCAGTGCCGGCAAAGAA
>URXI01000370.1 GCA_900551775.1 uncultured Eubacterium sp.
GGGCAGGCGCCGCGGCTGCCAAGGGGCGGGTAATAAGCTGCTTCTACAAGGGCCATGGCATCTTTTTTGCTGCTGACGTTTGGCACCAGGAGGCTGGTGACGCCCATGTCCAAGATCCGGTTGATCAGGACGGGTTCGATGTCAGAGATCCTCACCATGACGGCAAGGTCAACAGCTTCTGCCGCACGGACCATAGACAGCATCTGCTCATGGGAGATGTGGCCGTGCTCCCCGTCGATGATGACATAATCAAAGTGTCTCGCCATCTCGACGATTTCCGGCGAGGGGATCTGGACAAAGCAACCGAATAGATGGTCGTTTTCTGCTAATAGGGTTCGTAGATTTTTTCTCATTTGTTTGGATTCCTTTCTTCAATTGATTAGATTATATACAAAGTCCATTGAAAAGTGAAATGCATCGTTTTTGTTAAAATTAATAACTGTTTGGAATAAATGCCTTGCCCGCTTGCGGCCGCTTTGGTATAGTATGGTTAAGGAGGTGCGTCATGACCATTGATCAACTGGAACATTTCTATGCGCTTTCGCAGTGCAAGAATTACACACTGGCTGCAAATCAGCTTTACATCTCACAGCCGGCGCTGAGCAAGAGCATTCAGGCGCTGGAGAAGGAACTGCACCTGGACCTGGTGCACAGAAATACCAGGACGGTGACCCTTACGGCGGAGGGCATCGCCTTTGCGGACACCTGCAGGGAACTGCTGAACACTTTGCGCCATGGGATTAATAACGCAAAATCTGCATCGGGCACGCTGAACGGCAGGGTGGTTTTCGGTCTGCCCTCTGATCACTATGATGTCGCTGCAATCAGGCTGCTTTCTGTCTTGAACGAGCAGCAGCCGGGCATACGGGCAGATCTGAAGTTCTTCCCGCCCAACGGATTGCTGCGGGCTTTGGATAACGATACCGTGGACTTTATCTTTTCCTGCGACTGGCCCAGAGCGGAAAATCTGGCGTTTCTTCGGGTCTGCGAGAGCGTCAACTGTGCGGTTCTGGCAAAGGATCACAGGCTGGCAGAGAGGGAGGAGATTTCCTTCGCAGAGCTGAAAAACGAAAGCTTTCTCGCCATTTCTTACATGGTCTCTGGCAGGGAGCACGATTTGATCATTGAACTTGCAAGGGAGGCAGGCCTTTCGCCCAACTTGAACTATGAGGCTAATTCTTTTCCAGAGCTTTTGATGATGGTTGCGGCAAAGCGGGGCGTGACCGTTTTGACCGAAGAGCACAAAGCCTTGCAGGGAGATGGGGTTGTCTTTGTTCCGCTGAAAGACGCGCCGAAAAAAGAAGAAAACCTGATTTGGAAAAAAAGCGATAACCCGTGCATTTTGGCGGTGGCGGAATTGGCAGCATTTCAAAGGTTATGAGGAGGAAGTTGTAATGAGATATTATACAAAAGAATGGTATGACTTGATGCAGAAAACCAACTATACTTTCGGAATGAAGAAGATTCCCGACCAGGATTATTCCAATGAAGAAGTTAAAGCGCTTTATGACAAGGCGTTGAAAAAAGAGATCGCGGAAGAAAAGAAATTCTATAATGATCCGCCTTTTTTCCTTTTTGACGCGTCGGACGTTGATTCCGGCGATACGGATTTGTCGGACTGGATCTTTGTCGATGAGGAAACGGGCACCTTTACCAGACCAAAGTCCTATGAGGAGTTGAAATCTCATCTGGAAGAAGAACAGATGGAAGCGCAGGCAGAATATGAGAACCGCCCACCCTTTGACCCCTCGGAGACGATTCGGCTGTTTGAAGAAAGCTACAGAACCCGCATGAAGTATGGCGGCAGCAGATTTCCGGGATGGGTGCTGGAAAAGGTGGACAGGCGTTTGCTGGCGCTGAACTTGCTGCCTGAGAGCGTCTACTTGCTGCTAAAGATGGAGGAAAGGGCGAATCAGAAGGCATTGAGAGCCATCAATAAGAGGGCAGAAAGAGAATGGAGCAAGCAGCGAGAGCAAATTCCCGGAAGTGTTTATGAGGCTCTTCCGCAGCACGATAGCTGCATATTGTCCCTGAGACGACATGGGAAAGACGTTGTCATGGTGATTCGTGAAGATGGTTTTTGTGAGGAAGGCGCCAGTCCATATCGTAAGATTGTATTCACGAGCGTGATTTCTTTTGAGCGGGAAAAGGGGCTGTATATACGTACCTATGAAGACCAGGGGCGCCGCACTTCAAATTGTACGTATGTCCATGATGAAGTGTATCTGCTGGCGGATGGAAGCTATGAGATTCATTTTTTGGTTTCTACTAGAAAAGTGAGATATGTTACGATTCGGTGCCGCGATATAAAGTGTGAAAGGGAAATGATGGTTGGTTTTTAATTTCATCATTGCAATTTTAATTATATCAAAATGAGGGGAAATGATAAAATTTAGTCGTACGATGTTATATAATTTTAGTTGGAGATGGTATTGAATTATATACTTATGAAAGCACATACTCATTTCTGAATCACTTAGGTGAAGACATATGCATGGATGTATTGGATGATAGTACGGTAAACGGCGTTTCGCCGAAGGGTGCACCTGATGTAGGAATATGTGGGATATAATCATAAGATTCACTTAAGACACTACTATTTTGTAATAAAAGTAAATTATAAATAAGTAAATCGTAATTGACTAAATTCGGCTTAGATGATATAGTATAGCTATCATGAAGTGGAGGTATCAATATGTTTATCGGCAGAGAGCGTGAACTGTCTTCTTTGAATAAATTATATACATCAGATAAGTTTGAATTTGTAGTGATTTATGGTCGCCGTCGTGTGGGAAAAACTGCGCTAATTAACCAATTTATCCGAGACAAAAATGCTATCTATTTTATGGGTGTGGAGAGCAATGCAAAACAGAATTTGGAGAACTTTAGCAAAAGTGTTTTAGAGTACAGTGCAGGCGTTCAGGCTGATATGGCTTTTTGTTCGTTTCAGGCAGCCTTGGAGCATGTTTTTCAGTTGGCGGAAAAAGAACGACTGATTTTGGTGATTGATGAGTATCCCTACGTGGCTCGGTCATCAAAAAGTCTGGCATCCACGCTGCAGCTTTTGATCGATAAACACAAAGATCGTTCTAAATTGATGCTGATTCTTTGTGGCTCCTCCATATCTTATATGGAAGATCAAGTTTTAGCATATAAAGCGCCGCTTTACGGCAGACGGACGGCGCAGATGAAAATTTTGCCTTTTGACTTTGCAGACACTTGTCGGTACTTCAAGAATTTTTCTGGGGAGGATAAGGCCTTCGTATATGGAATTGCAGGTGGTACGCCGCAATATCTATTGCAGATGGATGACCGTTTAAGCATTGAGGATAATATCAAGAACACATTTCTGAATCCGACATCCTCACTCTTTGAGGAACCAGAGAACCTGCTGAAGCAGGAGGTGAGGGAACCGGCGCTTTACAATGCGATTATCACGGCTATTGCAACTGGAGCTTCCCGTATGTCTGAAATTTCGACAAAGGTCGGGGAAGATACCAGCGTATGTGCCACTTATTTAAAGAATTTGATGTCACTAGGGCTGATTCGAAAAGAAATACCATATGGCGAGAAAGCTTCTCGCAAATCTGTTTATTTGATTGATGATAATATGTTTCGGTTTTGGTATCGGTTTGTGCCTGAGAATAACTCCATCATCGCACGGAATGCTGCAGACCTTGCTTATAAACGGATTGAGCCGCACTTATCCACCTATATGGGAAAAGTCTTTGAAGAAATATGCATGCAGTACCTTTGGGATTTGCTATTGAAGGGAGAGATCTCTGTGGAGTT
>URXI01000371.1 GCA_900551775.1 uncultured Eubacterium sp.
CATCTGTTGTATATGTGCATACTATCCTACGCTTACGGGATTTGAAGAGTTTCGCATAACGGAATGACGATTTGAAGGTTCTCGCAGGGGGGTATCTCCGATTTCGGTTACTTTTCGTACAGATTTCTTTGTTTTAAATGCCGATCAAAGCCAAAAAAAATAACCGAATGCAGCACTTTCACAGATTCGGTAAGTAGTCCTGGCTAATTTACAGACGAATGGATTCTCATATGGTCATAGAGTTATGCCAAAGCTTTCGAACAGCATCAAAAAGCATAACCTTATCGTAGAAAATGCGCCCCTCATACCCCCTACCCCTATATACTGGCAGGCGATTCACTTTATAATAGATAATCAGTATTTCAAAAACGCATCACATGAATTTCAGCAAAAAAACGGAGTGAAATCAATCCCTCCGTTAACGATGCTCTATTCAGAATCATCCCAGTTTTCTATGTCATAAAGGTTCTCGTCGAGCGCGTAGAAATATCCCACATAGCTGCTATAGGCCTGTCGATCCAGCGCCTGGGGTACTGACAGGTAAGGAAATTGCAATCGCTTTAGGCCATACCAGGCCACATCAATCTGACCGCCCACTTCCTCTGACAAATCTCCTTCGTCATCTTCCATGTACTGTCCCGCATCAAAGAGCAGATAGCCGCTGACTTTTTTTGCAGAGCGCAGGGCCGGTATCTCCAAATAAGCTCCGGGGAAATATTCCTCATCAAATTCATCCGCATATTCTGGAATTGGCAGATTCCCTATTTCTGACGCGTCTATATCTCGGCAAACCTCTTTACCGTCACTTTGAGTATAGATAAACCTTCCTTTATAAATGCCTGACGTATCTCCTTCTAGGGTCAGCACATCTCTCGAAAACTGTTTTTTGTTGTCCCTGCTGAACCACACCAACGTGATGTACTGGTCGTAATCTGTAAATCCCGCTACAGTAATCACCTTGGTATCTGCACTGCCGTAATTCTCATAAGGCTGCAATTGTTGAAAATACGCAGCCCCTTTCAGCAGGTCGATATCCTCCTTGGATAGGCGCGCTGCAACTTCTCGCGGCATTCCTCTTGCGATAAGTTCCTCACTGTAGGCAGTTTCCAGCGGCGCCAGCTCCGGCGAGCCGGGCTGCCCCAAAAAGGCACCGCCGATGATTGCCAAAAGAATAGCACAGGCATATGCAGTGCAGAGAACCAGCGGCCGCCACCCTCTGGCGGGAACTTTCCGGTCTGGCATTTCAGAAAACAGATTTTTCCCTGCATCCCGAAAACAACAATAGACACCGATTAAAACCACGATCAGGGCAATCGATGCCGCTAAAAGCACTACACCTAATTGGGCAAGCAGTGCCGCATAGGTTGCTGCTTTCAATACAACCAGCCAGATCAGCCAGTGACTGCTGCCTGTTTCTATGCCTGCCTTTTGGTATTCATCCGTCAGCCCGCTTTGCAGATACAGGAGGACTACTGACAGCAGCACCGTTTCTATAAATATAAGAACCAGCAGTGCAGTGTCACTGCCCGCCAATCTTGTCGCACAGAAGCCAAAGGATAGGATCTGATACAAGACCAGCGCCACAGAGAAGCGAAACGCCTTACGAAAGGCTTCGTTTACCTGACTGAACTTGCGCAGGTGAAGATAGAGCACCATGGCGCCCGCTGCCGGCAGGATGTAGTTTAAATATAAAACGTTCAGTGATAATGATTGTAATAATATTCCCCAAAAAATTCCGTTCATTTAACCTCTCCCCTTTTTATAACCACATTCTATTGCAATCGGTACGGCAGCACAAAAGTACAGCTGCGATGCGATGAATTGCCTCCATGGAGCACGGCAGTCTGTTTCTCATTCTTATAAGGAAATTGAATAATTTTGGCATCGAATAGTTCTGTGTAGACAGAACTGCTGACGCCCTCTGCACCGAAAGTGCCGTCCAGCATCAGATATCCCCGCACCTGATCTGCCCCATAGCGCAGAGAGAGTTCCGCATAGAGCGTCTCTGCCGTTTCCATTTCCTTCGGTTCCCTGATGAGGATCTTCCCTTCGCTCAGAGAGACTTTTGAGGCGACAATCCTTTCAGAAAACACCTTGTCGTCTTTCGTGTAGTGCACCACCCCGTCACAGGAAGTAATAGGTTCTGTGCGGCTTACCTCTATGATCTCACGGCTCAGACACTTTGAACCCTCCGATCCGCCCAAATCTCCATACCACAGCACCAGCTTATAGGAATCGACACCTGTCATGCCTGCAATGAGCCTGACTTTGGTACTTTTGCCGCCTTCGCCTTTGATCTCCGTAAAGGAGGTTACATCCGCCAGTGCCTCTGCATCCTCAGAACTCAGATCCTGCGCCAAAGCCTCTGGCATGCCCCTTTGAATCAGCTGATCTGCCAAAGCCTCGGATCCGTCGCCGTGCACCGCCATCCCGCTGGTCGTAATCCCGCCAAAAAACATGCCGCCAAAGACAGCAATGGCAATTACGAGGATATAACCACCCCAGAGCATCCTGCTGCTGACGGCGGAAGGCACGGAGGCCATGCCATCTAAACCCAGGTCGCGACCGGCCTGCCGTAACAGCCGGAAGACGCCTGCCAGAAATATCAAAATAGCCAGCACGCAGATACCAGCCCCTAATTTAAAATCCGTAATCAGAAAGAAGATCAGCATGATTCTGCTGGCCGCCAGCCCGATGACAGGGGAACCTCTGAATGCCGAATCCCCCCTCCTGCGATACTGCTCCTGAATGCCTTCCATCAGATAGAAGTAGAAACAAGTCTGCAGGGTCGTGGACACCACCATGAAACAGCTGTTCATCATGTCGGACAAGTTCAGAGGCGTTGCGATCACAAAGAGGATGACCACTTCGCAAAGCATCAGCGCCTTGACAAAGCTGCCGGCCATGACAAAAGTCCTGCCAAACCGTCCATAGCTGCGCAGCCGCGTATAGATGAGCATGAGTCCCAGAGCAGGCAGAAAATATCCTGATAGTCCGACATCCAGATTGATCACGATCAAGAAGATGCCTATAAAAATCCGCGTCATCTTGTCCTCCTCTCTATACCGGACAAAAATCCCAGTCTTTTACATACTTCTATCTTACCAACTCCAGCAAAAAAACGCAAGGGATTCAACTCCACTTGCGTCTTAAAAATTCTTAAGATTTTGATTATATTGCCTGTTGAAACACATCAGCCATATCACAGCTCACCTGAGCACCCAGTTTTTCCAGCGTTCCCTGCAGGGCTGCCAGGGTTTCCGATACCTTCTGGGGATCAGCGTTCTCCCCCATGTGGCCGATACGCACCACTTTTCCGGCCAGCACGTCAAAACAGCCTGAAATCATGATGTTATAGTCCTTTTCCATGCCGTAGAGAAGCTGCTGATCCGTGATGCCCTCTGGCACTTCCAGAACGGTTACCGTGTTGGACCATCCCGATTCCAGATACAGCTTGATGCCGCCGGCAGTCAGAGCCTTTCTTGCAGCATCGGCAATCCTGGCATGTCTTTGATAGACCTCCTGATCTTCTAAGAAGTTATCCAGGGCTGCGCGAAGGCCCTTGATATCACTGATGGGCATGGTGTAAGGAAACGCTTTCTGCTCGTAATAGTCCTTGAACAGGAGGATGTTGGCATAGAAGCTGGCAATGGGCGTTTTTCTCGCTTCCATAGCACGGAAAGCCCTGTCACTGACCCAGAGCATAGTCAGACCCGGAGGGGCTGACAGCGCCTTTTGAGAGCCTCCACAGAGGATGTCAATTTTGCTGTCCGATAAGTTCAGCGGCTCGCC
>URXI01000372.1 GCA_900551775.1 uncultured Eubacterium sp.
GTCCAACAAGGCGATCAGAATCGCAAAATAACATAGAGCAAGCAAGACAGAAAGCCCGGGAGAAATCCCGGGTTTTTGCTGCTTTATGTGGCAATGAATCAATTCCTTCCACGGTGTTTTTATGTTTTTGAGAACTTTTTTGGTAATCTGACATAATGGCTTGCGAAAAAATGGACAATTATGCCCATTGCTGGAGATGTGAAGCTGCAAAATCGCTGGAGAATTTGGTGTTTGGGCTGTTCGCCAGACAGGTTTAGCAAGCGATTTACAAAAAATATACTCGAAATTCTACCCGTACCTTGTATTTCTGCTCTTAACGGACATATTCCCGCACTGTGCATTATGTCAAATTAGCCTGTTATCTTCCAAAAACATAAAAACATCGTGGGATGATCGATGGGTAGAGATTCTCGCTTTTCAATCCCCTTTGCATTTTGGAAAAATTTCCCCACACCCGACATGTTATCAATATCAGCACTTTCATAAAAGGTTAAAATATTATCTAAAATTGACATTTTGATGCTTTTAGGCTAAAATGTTATCTATGAATAACATTTTAGATTTTGTAAAAACACCTAGAGAAATCGAATGGGAAGTCGCAAAGATGACCAGACTCAGGAGAAAAGAAGCCAAGCTGACCCAGGAGGAATTAAGCAAAAAATCAGGCGTAAGTCTTGGATCCCTTAAACGATTCGAAACGAAAGGGAAAATATCTCTGGAGTCCCTCATCAAAATTGCCTTTGCATTAGGCTATGAAGAGGACTTTCTCAAATTGTTTGCGGAGCGGAAATATCGGTCCATAGAGGAGATCATCAATGAAAACAATCAATAGCCTCAAAGTCAAATACCATGGCAGAACCGTTGGCACTTTGGCTCTCGCCAAAGACCATGTGACAGCATTCCAGTACGACGACCGATGGATTTTGGACGGCTTTTCAATCAGCCCTTTGAGCCTGCCACTGCGCCAAGAAGTGTTTTTTCCAAAATATCTGCCCTTCGAAGGCCTCTTTGGTGTCTTTGATGACAGCCTGCCTGACGGATGGGGCCGTTTGTT
This sequence comes from uncultured Eubacterium sp., assembly GCA_900551775.1. Taxonomy (GTDB): domain Bacteria; phylum Bacillota; class Clostridia; order Peptostreptococcales; family Anaerovoracaceae; genus Senimuribacter. Next base: position 1,055 of record URXI01000372.1, read on the forward strand.
AGTGGATCGCATGTTGTTAAGAGAGAAGATTTCACCTGCAACAGTCAATCCGCTCATGCGCCTTGCCATTGTAGGCCGAAGCGGAATGGGCGCGCTGGAATATGAACCGGAAATTACTTTGACGGAGAAAAACCAATTGTGTGATCTCGACCAGATTGCAGATGAATGCCGTAAGATGCTGGAAACTGACTATTCGGAGGATTTGGACGAATTGTTCGAGATGGGAGGATCTTCTGGCGGAGCGCGGCCAAAGATTTTGACGTCATATAATGGGGAGGACTGGATAATCAAGTTTCCTTCTACGAGTGACCACAAGGACATCGGTTTGTTAGAATTCGAATATTCTCAGTGTGCAAAGGCGTGCGGAATCAAGATGACAAAGACGAAGCTTTTTCCATCAAAGAAGTGCAATGGGTATTTTGGTATCAAACGCTTTGACCGAATTGCTGCCCATGGCGAAGACAGCGCTGGACGTGTACACATGGTATCGGCAGGGGGCTTGCTTGAAAGCAGTCATCGCATCCCCAATCTGGATTATCATACTTTGATGAAATTGACGTCTGTGCTGACAAAAAGCTTTGATGCAGTGGAACAGCTATACAGGCTGATGTGCTTCAATGTATTTGCCCATAACCGCGACGATCATTCCAAGAATTTCGCCTATCTTTATGATGAACCGTCGGGAAGCTGGATGCTGTCGCCTGCCTATGACCTGACTTATAGCAATTCCATCAACGGCGAGCATGCCACCTGCGTGGACGGCAATGGGAAAAATCCGGGAATGAAGGAAGTGCTTGCTGTGGCGGAAGCTGCGGGGATTTCCTCTGGCAAAGCGCAGAAGCTTGCCGACGATATCAGGCACAAGACCGAGCCGCTACGACAGAACGTGACCGCCCGTCCATAGACGCCAAAGTGAATAGTAGAGATGATGAGATGGCAGAGATGCCATCTTTTTCTATTGTGAACAAAGCTTCCCGCTTCCTGGCCACCGTCTGCATCCACGGCAAAATACCCCCTCCCCCGTCCCTTCTTGGAGATGCATCGCTGAGACAAAGGACACTATAGTCAGGAGATTGACCATAGTCAAAAATATGCGGGGGGGGGGTATAATATATATGTAAAACATCTGTGCGCTGGGCAGCTGAATTTTGTGCGCGGATGTGTGTCCCGAATGGGACAGTACCAACCTATCCTGTACGGAATACTCCAAGCGGGATAAATCTTATTTAATAAGAAAGGAAACGAGGGGATGAAAACAAAAATGAAGAAAGCAGCGGTCATGCTGATGTCGCTGATCATGGTCATGTGCTACATGCCTATGATGGCGTTTGCAGAGGATGGTGATGCTATTACCACGGCTGATGCGCTTAAAACCGCGATAAACAGCGCTAGTGGTGATGTGACTGTAACCTTAGGGGATAACATTTCCTTAGCTGAGCCGCTTAATGTTCCTGTAGGTGCAAATATCACATTGAATTTAAACGGGAAGACGATTTCAAATGGAGAAATTAAAAAAGGCGGCCAAGTAATGTTCATAGTTGAAGGAGCATTGAAGGTCACCGGCAATGGAACCATGGAATCAACTGCAGTATGGGAACAGGGTGTTATAGATTTTAATGATAACACGATTACATCTGCAAATGATTATTATGTAGGAATTTTTAAAGTAAACGCAAATGGAACACTGGTAGTTGAAAACGGTTCATATGAAAGTGCGACTTATCAGACCATCACCAATCTCGGCACTGTAATAATCGAGGATGGTACATTTACTGGTACTGCAACGGATTCTGGAAAATTGGATGGAAGAGTCGTGGTGGCAGTTAATGGAAATTCATCTTTGGAGATGAAAAAAGGAACCATTACAACTTCGGAAAGCACAACCCCTGACTGTGGTATGTATGGCATTTACTGCAATACCGGAGGCAGGGTGATCTTAGGACAACAGGGATCTACAGAAGGTCCAAGTATCAATACTTACATGGCAGCACTTGGCGCTAATCATACTAAAGCTACGGCAGACTTTACAATCTATGGTGGCAACTATTCAAGTGCATTTACAAATGAAACTCCAAGCCATCAGAAATGGCAGACACCTCTTTATTTAGCTTGTGATGGAAAAGCGAATATCTATGGAGGAACCTTTAACGGAAAATATGCAGTATCTGTTCCATACAAAGACACAAAGATTGATTGTAATATTTATGGAGGAACATTTGCGTCAACAGTTTCTGATGGATTTTATATCGGTACTGCAAATGGCGGCAAAGGTACGGGTAATGGGTCAGATAACAAGATATCTGTAACAGGTGGTACATTTACTGCTGCTAATCAGAAAGATGACGTATCAGCATATTTTCCTAATAGCTATTACACTCAGGATGACACAGGCAAAGTGACTTATAACCCACCTTACATCCCAACTCCAACCCCGACTCCATCGGACAACGTAACTAACAACACCGGTGACAAAACCACCACAGCTGATGTCAACACAACGACAACCACTGACGGCAAAGCTGAGGCCACTGTAGACAAAACCACAGCTGACAAGATCGTTGACAAGGCTGTTGAGAACAAGTCAGAGGAAATCGTCATCGACGCGTCCACCACAAAGGGTGACGGCAAGTCCGCAGAGGTCAAGCTTCCGGCAGAGACCATCAAGGACATCGTGGAAAAGACCGACGCTGACGTGGTCATCAAGACCGACGCAGCAGAAGTCGCTCTCGACCAGAAA
>URXI01000373.1 GCA_900551775.1 uncultured Eubacterium sp.
AGATTTCCGTTTTTTCCGGTTCTTGACCGTCAAACGCGGATAAACGCGAACTGTCGGCAAGCACCAGTTTGAGCAGCTTGTCGCGGAATGTTTCTGTGCTGCTGTGATTGAAAAATAACTCCGCAACAATGGTCTGCCCGTTCCTCTGGGTCGTGATGATACTGTCGGGGGTCTGTTCTGCCATAGGCGGCTCCTTTCTCCGGGCGCAAAAGAGGGATTTCCCGTAGTTCGGAAAATCCCTCTTGGTTGTCGGTTATTCTGTTTTACTGTGCGGGCTGTGCGGCGGCGGTCTGCGCCTTTCTCCTTGCCCGGTATTCCCGCGCCTTGATACGGTCATACTCCCGCTGCTTTTCAAGGTTTCGCGCCCGGTACTCCCTTGAATACTTCCGGTGGTAAGCACGGCTCTTTTCCTTTTTGGCTTCTTCGATTTCCTCCCGCATTTGCCGGATTTCCTGCTCGGTCGGCTCTGCAAGCTGCGTTACTTCGTTCTCAAATCTGCCGATATAGTTGAAATATATGCTGATGTGCTGGATTGCGTATCTCGCCCTTTTCTGGTCGCGCTCATGCACTTCAATCCGGCTGATAAACTCGTTGAGAATGGCGGGGGTAAGCTCGGTAAAGGCGGCATGGCGTTCCGTCAGCTTCAAAAACTTCTGCGCCCGTCCTCCCGCGTTCTCATAAGCGGATAGCTGTTTTTGGAGCGTGGCAAGCTCCGCTTTCAGCGTGTAGTATTCTTCCGAATACTTCTGCGACATCTGCTCATAACGGTCTTGCGGGATCGTGCCGAGGGCGTTGTCCTCATAGAGCTTGTTCAGCACCTTGTCAATCTGTTCAAGGCGCGTCGTGATTTGCGGAATACGCTTCTGCTGCTTTTTGGTCTGGTCGGTCTGCTGCATGGCAAGGTTCTTTTTCACTAAGGCTTCAAACTCCGCCCGGTTGCTGATAGAGTAGTCCTCGATTTTCTTCAGCACTTCCGCGACGGTCTGCATGAGCAAGTCAGCGTCAATGATGTGTGGGGAATGGCATTTGGGGTTCTTGGCTTTCCCCTTGTGGTACTCGCTGCAATAGGCAACGTGCCGCTTGCCGCCGTTCCTGTAATCTATGCGGATGTGCATTTTTGCGCCGCAATCCTTACAGAAAAGCAAGCCCGACAAAGGGTGGATTTCCCCGTCCCCGTTGGGGCGTCTGACGGGCGCGTTTTCCAAAATCCGCTGTGCGGTTTCAAAGTCGGCGCGGTCAATAATCGGCTCATGCACATTTTCGGTTATCTGCCATTGGCTCCGGTCTACATAGTGGTTCCGCTTGTCCCGGAAATGCTTTGTAGTCTTGAAGTTGACTACATCGCCGCAATACTCCTGCCGCGTGAGGATATGGGTCAAGGTGGCTTTGTTCCACTTGTAGCGGTTATCCTCATTGAGCGCCTTGTTTTTACACGTTCCCCGTCCCCGGTCTTTCATGTAGAAAGTGGGGGTAGGGATTTGCTCCTGCGTCAGATATACGGCGATTTGGTTGCGGTTCTTCCCGCCGATAAACAGACGGAAAATAAGGCGCACAACCTCGGCGGCTTCCTCGTCGATTATCCAAAAATCCTTGTTGTCCGGGTCTTTGACATAGCCGTAGGGGGCTTCGGTGGCAATCGGCTTTCCGCTCATGCCTTTGGTCTTAATGCCCGTTTTCACTTTCTTGCTGATGTCCTTTGCGTACCACTCCGACATGATGTTGATAAAGGGCGCAAACTCCAATGTGTCGGGCTTCTCGCTGTCAATGCCGTTGTTGACCGCGATAAAGCGCACGTTGTTCCGTCTGAATATCTCCATAGCGTTGCCGACTTGGAGATAGTCGCGCCCCCAGCGGGTAAGATCTTTCATAATGCAGACACCTATTTTGCCGTTTTCCACATCGTCCATCATGCGGGAGTAGGCAGAACGGTCAAAAAATCTGCCGCTTTCATCGTCGTCGATGTAGTGCCGGATATTGGTTAGGTGCTGCCCTCTGGCATAGTTCTCCAAAAATATTTTTTGGTTCTGTATGCTGTTGCTCTCGCCGCCGTCCCTGTCCTCGTCGCCCACGGAAAGGCGGGAGTAAAGGGCTGTAATTTTGCTATAATCAGTCATGTGCATAACCTCCTGTGCGTCCATGTATGTGTCATTTACACTTAAAATTATGCACTCCACCTTGCGGAACCGTACTCTACACCCTGCCTAAACTTCTTGGCATTCTTAGCTTTGAAATACACCACAATACGGAGCGCAACGCCGCCCACAATACCGACCAGCAGATCTTTCGGGAAAAAGCTCGGCAACGGATTGGAAAACAAATCATTCATCCCGTTCATGGCTGCCATCATCTTATCGGAAACGTTGCTCCCCGGCGATACACGCCACAGCCACGCTATCTTGTCACAAAAATACCCTGCAAGAATATACGGGAGATTCATAAGAATGAGCTTCTTTTTATCCACGCCTGCGGTCTTAGCCTTCAGCGTTTCGGGAATGGCTTTTAAGTCTTTGACAATACCGTCTATAATCTTACTCATAGCGACTGCCCCCTGTCTTTCTGGTGTTCCCTTGCTCTTTCCCTGTTCTTGTCCTTTCCAAGCAGCTCCCTGAACTCTGCCAGCTTCTCCTTTACGGATACTTTGCCACGCTTCTTTTCATTAACTTTCACAAATTCCTTAAATGCCTGTGTGATCACATCGGCATCCTTGCCCTTGAAAAATACCATATACTTCGGCGGTTCCACCGTCTTGTCCTTTTTTACAGCAAAGTCAACATTGTATTTCCTTGTCACTCGTTCAAAGGACTTGATGTTGTTATCCGTAACCTCAATACTCGAAGCTCCCATACCTTGACCGACCAGCTTTTTCACTGACATTTTTCCATGTGTTGCCTGTTGTCCGGCTTTTCGGCGCTCCAGATACATCTTCATGGCTTTTTTCAGTACATCGGCAGTCAGCCTTGAGGACTTGAAAACAAGGGCAATCGTTTTCTGTGTAACTTCCTCCTGCATGGTTTTCCTCCTTGATTTTTTGTAGCTGTAATTCCGCTATAGTGGAACATACAGCCTGTGCAGTAAATACTTCATAAGCTCTCCTTCCACTTCTGGACATTTTGTCCAAAAGTTCCGTAAACGCAAAAAGGGCAGCTACAAACTTTTACGGTCTATAACTGCCCTTGCGCTGTGATATTCAGTCGTTTTTATCATTATCTCCACTTATACAGCATGAATCTATATCATCTTTTGTAATTTCATTAACTTGCCTACCCAGTCAATCAGTTCCAATACTAAAACTGCCCATTCGACTTGATATACATTTGATGTAGTAATTGCAGAAAAAATAGCTTCACTCTTTCTTTTCACTTCTTCTAAATCATTATTTGCAAAGAATCCCAATACTTTATGATTATCGGATAATATATCCACAATGTTCTCTTCTGTAAAATCCAAGACCTCTGTAACTTTTGCCAAAGCATCAGACATTGTAATTGTGTTAAACAAAACACAACTTATCTGTTTTAAAATTTCTAATATACAATAATCAATTCGTCCTTTCATATGATCACGTAAATACAAACAAGGACAGAAGCCTGAAAAACAGGTTCTGTCCTCGATAACTAATGACATATCTTATATCAGTTTTTTCTGTTTACACAAAACTTGAAACGCTCTCATATGCGCCAAATGGAAATCCGTGCTCAGTTGAGCAAACCATGGACGATCACCACAAAAGATTCCGATTTCAGCACTGAATTACAA
>URXI01000374.1 GCA_900551775.1 uncultured Eubacterium sp.
GCTGTCAAGGGCTGCCGTTACATCGCTGCCCTTCGGCAGGGAGATGATACAGTCCCCGGAAGTGGAGTCCATGTTCAGTTCCTTCGGGCAGTTTACAAAGGATGCTTTCATGTCTCCGGACACCGTGCTCATATTTACGAAACCGGCGTGGATGTCTTTGCCCGACAGATTTCCAGAGGTGGTATCCACATCCAGGGAGGCTATCTGCAGATCGCTGATATGCAGATCGGAAGAGACGGCGTCAAAATTTAGTCCTTCCAAGGCGTTGGCCAGGGCGTATGGAACCTTGATCTCCAGCTGCTTGCTGAAGTTGATGGGACCGGAGAAGTTGAGTTCTTCCGTCTCGCGGAAATAGTGGACCTCCAGGGTGCCGTTCTTGATACGGTAGCGCAGGCAGTTTTCTTCGTCGATCTTGCCCTTTGATTTTTCTCTGATGACGATGTCATCGCCGTCGTAAGGAATTACGGTTACTCTTCCACTGACCCAGCTGATGTCCAAAGCGTCTACGGATGCAGCAGATACACGGTAAGTATTATTTTCTTCAAAGTCACTTTCAAAGTCGTCCCCGTAATGAAAGGATGCATTCCAAAGTCCGCCAAAGATGATGTTGCTGGGAGAGGCACCGGCTATGAGTCCAATCGTGGAGAAGACGATGCCCACGGAAATCAGGCAGACGGAAGCCATCAATATGATTTTGGTACTCTTTTTCATTTAGTTCGCCTCCTTTTTAATAAACAGACTCTTGATCTGGACGAAGATCCAGCGTGTCAGCTGGATGAGGCCCAGGATGACAACCTTAGCGCCTAAGAATGCCAGCAGGCAGAATCCCATAAGCCCCAGACCGGACCCGATGGTGTAGATCACCGTAGGGAAGCCTGCGCCCAGCAGCCAGAAGGATTTGAAGAATAAATAGATGCCGAGGATACCCAGGGATAACACGACGGCAAAGATGGATATGATCAAAGCCCAGATGACCAGGTATACCGAGGCGATGACGGCTGCAAATGCCAGCAGCAGCGGAACCCAGAGGGGCGACCCTACGATGGCGATGACGATTGCCGCTGTGGACCAGCCGTTTTTCGGCTTGACGGTGGTTTTGACCAGAGTAGACAGAGCAGTGGTCTCCATGATGCCCTGTGCGATCTGGTTGACATCGCCAAAGCTGGCTACGGCGGCTTCTTCGCTCATGCCGTCTTCCATCATATCTTCAATTAATTCACTATAGTATTCCAGCCTTTTTTCGATTTCCGGTTCCGGCAGCTGTGAAAGCCGGATGCGCAGTTGATGTAAAAATATTTCTCTATTCATCCCGGATGCCCTCCTTAATATATTGGTAGATGGCTTCTATTTCTTCCCAGCCAACGAGGAATTCTTTGATCTGCTTTGTACCTTCAGATGTGAGCTGATACATTTTGCGCAGGCGGCTGTTGTGCTCCACGGTGTAGACCCGCAGACAGCCCGATGATTCTAATCTCCGCAAGATAGGGTACAGGGTAGATTCTGATAGTTTGATGTATTCGGAAAGGTCTTTGATCATCTTGTAGCCGTAAGAGTCCCCTCGCTGCAGCACGGACAAGATGCACACTTCCACGAGACCTTTCTTCATCTGTGGATTTATCATTTGATATACCCCCTTTCACGTCATACTATACATCACATAGTATTATGTGTCAAGGGGTATTTTGCGAAAAAAGAAATTCTTTTATCGGGCGGCCATCTGTGCTATGATGAAGAAGAAATTTTATGAATGAAACAGAGGATGCTATGAAAATAATAGAAGAAAAGTTATTTGCCCTGCAAGATGTGCAATATAGAGATTTTCACTCCAGGCTGATGCCCGACCACGACAAGGAACTGGTCATCGGCGTGCGCACGCCGGTCTTGCGCAAGCTGGCAAAAGAATTGGCAAAGGACCCACTTTGTGAGGAATTTCTCAAAGAACTGCCGCATAAATATTATGAGGAAAACAATCTGCACGCTTATCTGATCGAAACCGTCGCGAAGAATTTTGACGACGCTTTGAGGCTGACAGAAGAATTTCTTCCTTATATAAATAACTGGGCGACCTGCGACACTTTTTCGCCGAAAGCTTTCAAGAAAGATCTGGATGCGCTATATGAGAAAACGCTGGAGTGGATGAACAGCTCTCACGTCTATACTGTGCGATACGGTATCGTGACCCAGCTGCAGTATTTTCTGGACGATGCTTTCAGAGTGGAGATGCTGGACAGGATGGCAGAGATTCATACAGAAGAGTATTACATCAATATGGCCATCGCCTGGTATTATAGTTTTGCACTGATCAAACAATATCAATCCACGATTCCGTTCTTTGAGGAAAAGCGGCTGGACAAGTGGGTGCACAACAAATCCCTGCAAAAGGCCATAGAGAGTTATAGAATTGACAAGGAGACGAAGGACTATCTGCGCAGTCTGAAAATAAAATGAGCAAAAGAAGAGAAAAGCGACATCATGGAATACGAAACTTTATCATTTACTGCCTGATTCTGACAGCCATATGGTATGTCGGAACCTTTACTTTAAAAACCACAGAGGTGACCATCGAAAGCAGCAAAATCAAAGATGATATCACTATCGTGCAGCTGACGGATCTCCACGGTGCATCCTTTGGTCAAGATAATAGCCGGCTTATTGAACGGGTAAAGAATGCCAAACCCGATTTTATCGTCATTACTGGCGACATGTATTCCTCGGGAGACGAGACAGGGAGGCAGACTGCAGTAGATCTGATGGCAGACCTGGTCAAATACAGCCCTGTCTATTTTGTCAATGGAGAACACGACAATAGTGAAACTTATGACGAACAGCTGACGGCTGCAGGCGTAGATGTATTGGATTATGAGAGCAGAGATATCACTGTCGGGCAGACGACAGTTCGCTTATATGGAATCAGCAATGTGTACTACAGCAGTACCTTTGACCTTTCTAACGAATTCACCCTGAACAAAGATGTTTTTAACATTCTGACGGCACACATCCCTAATTTTGAGGCCTTTGCAGATTTCGGCATTGATCTCTCCATTTGTGGAGACAGCCACGGCGGCCAGGTGCGGCTGCCTTTCGTGGGCGGGTTTAACAATGGAGGTGTCTGGTTCCCTGAATTAAAGGACGGGGCGGAGAAATACGTCAAAGGATTGTACGAAATGGGGGACAAGAAACTCTTTGTTTCCAGCGGATTGGGCAATTTTCCGGTTCCAATTCGATTTCTGAACAGGCCTGAGGTCGCAGTCCTCCACCTTACTGGCGAATAAAGTCGAAAAAGGTCAATTTGGGGGTTGCAATATGGGATATAAGGATAGTATTATATAAGCAATAGAAAGATAAAAGAGGTGTATTACTAAAAAAGGGAAGAGGTTATGCTATGAAGAAGAATGTGAGAACGATTGTTTATTTGATGATTTTGGTCGTCGTCGCAGGGGGGATTTATTTGTGGAGCCAGAACGGTTCAGGCGAGGACTTGCTTGAAGGACTGGACCCTGACAGCTATGATGTGGAGGCAACTTGCGCAGGTGTAGAAGATCACAATCTGATCTGTAACGCAGGTAACGATACATATCTGTATCTGGACGATGTAGACGTTTTCCTGCAGAAAATCGATACGACGGTTGACGAGAAGGGCGACGAGACGACAAAGGTCAGTTACAAGAATTTTTCTATAGAGGATTTGAAGAAAAAGACCGAGGACGGCGAGGTCTCCATCCGCATGTGGCTGACCACCACGGGAGTGGTGGA
>URXI01000375.1 GCA_900551775.1 uncultured Eubacterium sp.
TACAAAAGCGAAAAGATGGTACAGGCACAGCTTGACGTTGCAGCTCTCAGCACAGAAAGTGAAGAAGAGCTGGGAGAAATGGAAGAGTGCGTATGCCCATCCTTTGGCGCTTGTCCTTCTATGGGTACTGCCAACACCATGCAGATGACCGGAGAGGTCCTCAATCTGGTATTGCCAGGAACAGGAACGATTCCATCCATTGACAACCTGAAACTGAGAAAATGCAGAGAAGCGGGCAGAAGAATCGTAGAGATGACCATTGCAGACCGTAAACCGTCAGATTTGCTGACAAAGGAGACTTTCCAAAATGCAATCGCTTTTGCTATGGCCACCGCAGCATCGACCAATATCGTACTGCATCTCATCGCCATCGCTAATGAGCTGGGGGTTAAAATCACCTTGGACGACTTTGATGAATATGCAGGCAGAATCCCTTGTATAACTGGCGTAATACCGAGCGGTCCGTATACAGTAGTAGACTTCCACTATGCAGGCGGTCCACTGGCGGTACTGAAAATGATTGAAAAAGAACTGCATACGGATGTACCGACTATGGATGGCCGCACATGGAAAGAGATTTTGGACAAGATCCAGGTGCAGAGTTCAGATATCATCAGAACCCTGGATAACCCATTATTTAACGAGCCAGGTCTGAAGATCCTGAAAGGAAATCTGTCACCAACCGGATCCATTGTTCGTCCTACAGGCGTGCCGAAAGAGATGAAACAATTCTCCGGTAGAGCCAGAGTATTCAGCAGTGACATGGAGTCCTGGGATGCTATTGAACGTGATGAAATCAAACCGGGAGACGTCATCGTCATCAGATATGAAGGATGTGTCGGCGCACCAGGCATGACAGAATTGATGTCGTCTACTGATGCACTTCTTGCAAAGGGACTGGATAAGAGTGTCGGTCTGATTTCTGATGCTAGATTTTCAGGATTCAATTATGGCGCAATCGTCGGCCATGTGACGCCAGAAGCTGCAAAAGGCGGTCTGATCGCTTTGATTGAAGAGGGCGACATCATCACAGTCGATACGGTCAAAGGCACAATCAATCTTGAAGTTTCCGAAGAGGTCATCGCTGAGCGCAGAAAGAACTGGGTCTGCCCTGAGCCAAAAGTAAAGACAGGTCTTCTGGCCATCTATGCGGAAAACTGCAGACCGGCTGGGGAAGGTGGAGCAATGCAGCCGTGGGATATTGAGTTCAAATAAAAGTCGATATTTATACAATTACGGAGGAAAATATGGAAAAGAATACAGGCAAAATACCTGAAAAACGGGAGAGAGAATTTGGTGTAGGAACCTTTATCTTCCTGATCATATTGATTGGAGCCATCGCTTACATGGCTTCCGTCATGGGCATCGGTCCCATGTTCAAAACTTTGCTGAATACGGCTTACAGCGTATTGATTGAAACTGTACTTTATATCTGTGCAATCTGCGTTATCATGGGAGCGATATCAGCGCTGCTTACAGAGTTCGGTGTGGTCGGACTTGCACAGTGGCTGATCAATCCGATCATGAAACCGCTATATAATATGCCTGGTGCAGCGTCCCTCGGCATTGTAACCACCTTCCTTTCTGATAATCCGGCAATTTTGGCATTATCACAGGATGCGAAGACCCGCAAATATTTTAAGAAGTATCAGACGCCTGCACTTTGCAACTTGGGCACGGCCTTTGGAATGGGCATGATTGTCTGCACATTCATGCTGGGACTTGGAACGGAATTCCTGCCAGCCGTTGGTGCAGGACTTGGAGGATGCGTCATTGGAAGTATCATCTCCACCAGACTGATGCAGTTTTTTACTAAGCGTCACTATGTGAAACAGGGTGTCTGGGAAGAAATGCTGGAAATGGAAGATTTCGATACACCAGAGGAACAGACGGTAACGGATGCGGCAGCAGAGGATAAGAAGAAAAAAGGTCTTTTCAGCAGAGTTATGGACTGTCTTCTGGAGGGCGGCAAGCTGGGATGGCAGATCTGTTTTGCGACGACGCCAGGGGTCATCTGTATCTGTACATTGGTTATGATTCTGACCTTCGGTCCGGGAACAGGTGAAGACGGTGTAGCCGCTTACACTGGTGCAGCTTATGAAGGTATCGAAATCCTGCCTAAATTGGGAGATCTGATTTCACCAGTGACGAAAGTGCTCTTCGGATTTCAGGATGGCAGCAATATCGTAGTGCCAATCACTTCTCTGGGTGCTGTAGGTGCGGCAATCGGCATGATTCCGCAGATGATCGCAAATGGTCTTGCAGGAGCTAACGAAATCGCAGTATTTACCGCAATGGGAATGTGCTGGTCTGGTTATTTAAGCACACATGTGTCCATGATGGATGCCCTCGGCAGAAGAGAATTAATCCCTTCCGCACTGATTTCTCATACGGTAGCAGGACTGTGCGCAGGCGTCGCTGCTCATTACATCTTCTTACTGGTTGGGTGAGCACATATTGAATGGAGGTAACCATGAATAAATATTTAAGCTCCAAGATGGAGGTCTTCTCAGGCGATAAAGGACTCTTCGCCATATTCGGAATCTCATCCGAATTAGAAAGAGAAGGAAAAAGGATTATACATATGGAGATAGGCAAACCTGACTTTGATACGCCGCGTGTGATCAAAGAGGCGGGCATCAGTGCCATTCGGGACGGCGTCGTGCATTATGCGCCTCCCGGAGGGATCCATGAGCTGAAGGAGGTCATCACCGCATGGTCAAAGAGGAGATATGGCTTAGATTATGACGCAAAGTCAGAATGTCTGATTACCGTTGGAGCCAGTGAAGCCATTCATCTGGTATGGAGCGCATTTTTAGACAATGATGAAGAGGTCATGATTCCGAGCCCTTACTACGGCTCTTATGTATATCAGGTTGCTTCGGCAGATGCGAAGTATATTGAAGTGCCTGTTCTAAAGGACGGGGTGATCAAGTACGACATGGCAGAGTTTGAAGCGAGAGTCACAGATAAGACAAAGGTATTGATGATTAATTCGCCTAATAACCCGACTGGATATGTGATGAGTGATGAAGAAATGCAGGCTGTTGCAGATTTCGCCATCAAACATAATCTCTTGGTAATCTCTGACGAATGTTACGATCACTTTGTTTTCAACAGCGATTTTAAGAGTATCGCAACACTTCCGGGCATGAAAGAGCGTACGTTCGTAGTCAACTCAACTTCAAAGACGTTTTCCATGGATGGTTGGAGAGTAGGGTATGTACTTGCTCCAGCAGAGTTTATAGAGACCATGCAGAATGTCCATGAACATCTGGCGATCTGCCCAACGTCCTTTGCCCAGCAGGGCGCCATCGCTGCATATACAGAAGAACTGCAGGAGACGAAGGATATGGTCGCTGAATATAAGAGGAGAAGGGAATACATCATCGGGGAACTCAGTCAGATTGATGAATTATCCTTCTATACACCACAAGGGGCATTCTATGTATTCATCGATGTCAGCAAAACAGGGCAGAGTGGGGCGGATTTTTGCCTGGGACTGCTAAATAAAAAAGGCGTTGCAACGGCTTCGGGTGAATCTTTTGGAAAACAATGGACTGACTATATCAGAATTTCATATTGCTGCTCTATGGAGGATTTAAAAGAGGCAGTGAGACTGGTCAAAGAATATATTGCAGAGCTGCCTACTCTGCAGTAATCGAGAAAAAACGATAATTTCGTTCTCTTAATAAAACAGACAGAGGGCTGTGGCAAT
>URXI01000376.1 GCA_900551775.1 uncultured Eubacterium sp.
CTGCGGGAAGGTGTACTACAACACCCACGCAAAGAGCGAATTCTGCGGAACTAAGTGCAGAAATTACTATAATGTGAAGGTGTTCAGAGAAAAGGAAAGTGGGCAACCGCGCAATAGGAAATAGAGTGCAAATTGCTGATATTGCCCCTGTTATCTAAAAATAAGTATAAGGGAAAAGCGGTTAATTAGAGAAAGGAGAAAAATATGGCAGCGAGAAAAACCGTTCAATCCGTTGAGCCGAATATCGCTGATTTGGTAAACGGATGGCTGAAGTCATACCAGCTCGATTATAAATTGGAACAAGAGTCGTTAAATGCAGAGATTGACAAGGCGTTGAACGATTACTTTTCCAAAAATGGTGGTGCTGGCGGAAACAGGCCTGATGTCAAGTTGCTTTTGATGGACAGTAAACTCGACAAGTATCCTATTCTGATTGAATATAAAGGCTACAAAGATAAACTCATAAAGCTTGATGCTGATGGCCGGGTAGAGAACAGGACTGCAAAAAATGAACCTAACTATAAAAATATCAATGCTTATGCTGTAAATGGGGCTGTGCATTACGCTAATGCTATTCTTCACCATACAAGTTATACAGATATTATTGCCATTGGTGTAACAGGCTCTAAGAATGAGTGCGGAGAACTTGAATACTCTATTGGCGTTTATTATGTATCAAAGAAAAATCTTGGCGTAGGGCAAAAAGTCGATGAATATACCGATCTTTCTTTTCTGAAGAAGGAAAACTTTGATTCATTTATTGATCAAATAAATACGCTGCAGTTGACACAAGAAGAACTGGATAGACTAAAAGAAAAACGTGAGCAAGAAATTAGCGCAAGCCTTGTAAAACTAAATAACGACATCTACCAAAATGAAAAGGGCTTGGGTGAAAATGATCGTGTTTATCTCGTTGCCGCTTCCATTATTGCAACGCTTGGTGTTCCAGGAAAGGTTGCACCTCTTGACAAAGACGATCTGAAATCTTCTTCTGAGGAAGGGAATACCGATGGCGATATTATCGTAAGAAAAATTAAGGCGTTCCTAAATGAGAAACAACTACCTCGTGAGAAGAAAGAGCTTATCCTAAGAACACTACAGAACACCCTGACAACAGACAACATTAATAAGGTCACGGATGGAGAAAGCCAGCTTAAACGCGTATTTACAAAAATCGTAGATGACCTTGGTATTTATTATAAAATTGGTCTGACTACAGACTTTACTGGGAAACTTTTCAATGAAATGTATAGTTGGCTTGGTTTTACCCAGGACAAACTAAATGATGTCGTACTGACACCTTCTTATGTTGCAACATTTTTAGTTAAGCTCGCTCGTGTGAATATGGATTCATATGTGTGGGATTTTGCAACGGGTTCCGCTGGTCTTCTTGTTGCTGCAATGAACGAGATGCTGATCGATGCTAAGGAAAGAATCAAATCTCCTGAAAAACTCGCAGAAAAATCAGCTGCAATCAAAGCAAATCAGTTGTTGGGCCTTGAGATCTTGTCAAGCGTTTACATGCTCGCTATCCTGAACATGATTCTTATGGGAGACGGAAGTTCTAATATTTTGAATAAAGACTCCCTTACCGATTTCAACGGCAACTATGGTTATGGAAATAGCAAAAACAAGTTTCCCGCGACTGCATTTGTACTAAATCCGCCGTACTCCGCCAAGGGAAACGGCATGATTTTTGTTGAGCGAGCACTGTCCATGATGAGCGGTGGTTATGCTGCTATCATTATCCAAAACTCGGCAGGCTCTGGTAAAGCAACAGAATACAATAAGAAGATTCTAATGCACAATACTCTGCTTGCCAGTATCAAAATGCCAATTGACCTGTTCATAGGTAAATCCAGTGTCCAGACCAATATTTATGTATTCCGTGTTGGTGAGGCGCACCAAAAGGATGATGTGGTGAAGTTTATTGACTTTTCCAATGACGGCTACACCCGTTCAAATCGTAAAAAGGCAAGCGTAAATCTGCGCGACACAGACCATGCAAAGGAACGATACCAGGAAGTCGTTGACCTTGTACGGTATGGGAAAGGAAAACTCCGTTTACTCACTGATAAAGAATACTATGAGGGACATATTGACCCGGAAAGCGGAGAAGATTGGAACCAAACGGCACCCATCGATACAAAACCGACTCTGGAAGATTTTAAAAAGACGGTCAGCGACTATTTGGCTTGGGAAGTATCCACACTGCTCAAAAATCAGAATCAGGAGGATGACTGCCTAAAAAAATAAATGCCTCACTCAACAAAAAGTTGGGCCAAGTTGAGTGGGGCGAGTACAGGCTAGGAGATTTGTTTGAAATTGAAAACACCTCGAGTTTCAACACTGATATGCTTACAGAGGGAGATCAATATGATTATGTAACAAGGACATCCCTGAATCAGGGAATCTTAAAAACCACGGGTTTTGTAAATGTCGAAAACATTAACAATGCGGGCACTTGGAGTTTAGGCCTGCTTCAAATGGATTTTTTCTATAGAAAGAAACCCTGGTATGCAGGGCAGTTTGTGAGAAAAATTATTCCTAAAATAGAAATTTCCGAAAAAGCAAGTCATTTTTTTACGGCCATCCTCAATAAACAAAAAACAAAAATGCGATCAGTCCTTGTACGCAATGTTGATCAAACATTTAAAGAAGCTTCTGTAAAGATTCCCATCACACAAGACGGAAAAATTAATTTTGTCTTTATGGAAACTTTTATCGCTGAGCTGGAAGCACAGCGATACGCTGAGCTGGAAGCGTATCTCTCTGTAACCGGGTTGAAAGATACGCACTTGTCGCCCGATGAGGAACAGGCACTGCAGGATTTTGATAAAACGGAATGGCGGCCATATAAGATGAGCACTTTATTTCATAGGGTTGAAACCAAAAAACTGTGCTATAAAGCAAAAGATCTTCCGAAAACGGCAACCGGAAAATATGTGCTACCTTGTTTGACATCAAGTTTCCAGAACCAAGGATTAAACTATTATGTACCGATGGACGGAGCAACTGTTCTACAGAATGTAATATCGATTCCTTCCAACAGCGATGTATATCGAGCGTATTTCCAACCCAAAGCGTTTACAGTTTTGTCTGATGCTTATGCCATCCAATGGAAGAATTCTGGAGGCAATATTGCAAACGCACAGTACTTATTTTTTGTGTCATGCATCAACAAAGT
This sequence comes from uncultured Eubacterium sp., assembly GCA_900551775.1. Lineage (GTDB taxonomy): Bacteria > Bacillota > Clostridia > Peptostreptococcales > Anaerovoracaceae > Senimuribacter. The sequence continues at coordinate 3,188 of URXI01000376.1, forward strand.
GACAGATTTACCGATATACTCTTATAAGAACAAACTGGGGGGCTGGAATGTAGTACAAAACAAATATATTCAAGTACCCGTCAAAGATGGGAAAATCAATTTTGAATTTATGAGCAATCTCATTTCTGCCATTCAAAAGTTGGTAATTCGCGATGTTGTATCATACAGCGATCAAAAACTCGTTGCAACAAAGCAAATAATTGAAAATGATTGACAGGCAATAATGTTGTGGCTATTTCCCCTAATCTATGGTATTGTGTCTTGCTACAAGGAGGCGAGGTACATGAACGAAACGCTGAGATTGCTGTACGATAGATTCTACACCTCTCCATCTATGGTGGAATCTGAACAGGAAGTGGAAACCTGCCACCGGCAACTCATTGAACGACTGGACAAGCCGGAGCGGAAACTGGTGCTGCGGATCATTGACGCCCAGAACCTGATGATAGAACAACGTTCTGTGGATAGCTTCATCTGCGGCTTT
>URXI01000377.1 GCA_900551775.1 uncultured Eubacterium sp.
AAAATGGCATCCCCTGTGGAAATGTCAATCTTCAAAGGCGTCACCACACCGTCAAAGGTTGTAGTCATATTTACGCGAATCCCCGGATATTCCGCCTCATCCATAATCTCCGAAATACTTTTCAGCTGGAATTTGACGCCATCATCAAGCGGGACACTCACAATAGCGGAAATCAAATTCTCTATGTCCTCCACATTGACATTGGCTCCTTTTACAGTAGCGTCCAAATCCATCGTGGAACGGGCATCCAGACCAACCATAGCCGCTACCAGCATACCGCCTTTCAGAATAAATTTGTCACGATATTCAGAAAGGGAGATACGCTCCAGAAAACGCTCCATCATGTAGTTCCGCATCAAGAGCTGGGCGTCCGCAGATTTTTTTCTGGAAAGATTGCGGATCAGATCCTTCAACTGCCTTGCTGTTTTTATCATAAAAGCACCTCCAAATACTGCCGCAGAATTTTTTCTACCCGGAACATACCGGCATACCGCATCAATGTCCGCAGGTCTTTGTCTTTTCTTCTGGCATACATCTTTAATGCCCCTTGAAAAGTCTGCATCTCCATGTTGTTCCTGCTGCGGAGCAGGTCGCAGATGGTGCGCTCCAGGTCATAGACAGGAACTGTATGCCCAAATGGTGTCTGAGCCGTTGTCAGGCCCACCCCATGCAGTTCCGCCTTAATGGTGAATACCTGTACGCCCTCTGCTTTCAGCTTGGAGGGATTATATCCGGTCTTGACTGTGACCGTATATTCCAGCGGCTCGCGGTCTGTCAGATCGTGAAAAAATAAAGCTGTCTCATGGGAAAACACTGCCTGTTCGACCCGCAGATGAAGTAAGTACATGGCATCGACCCAGGCATCCTTGGAAAGATAAATTCCATGCGCGACCCGCTCCAATTCCCGTGAGTGCACATAATCATAAAAAACAGGCTTAGAAATACCAGCAGATACTACTTGAGCTGTTCGCAGCATCCCATCCTGTGTTTCCAGCAGCTGATCCAGCTGTTCAAATTGTCCCACCGTACCACTTCCTTTCACACTAATATTATAAGCAATATTAGTTCAAAAGTAAAGTGATGAAAATTCGGCATAATTTTACCGACAGCTTAACGTTCAACAGTTTTGGAAATATGAAGTGGCAGCAAAATAGACAACCTCAGCTGCCCATTTCATCACGATATGAAATAATCTGCTTCTTTTTCTGTTTGGCACACCGTAACGTTGTGGCTGCTCCGCCCCAATCATGGAGAACATAGGCCACCACTACATCGGCGGACTCTACCATCCAGCGATTTCTATGAGAAATCGAAAAACGGCGCGGTACGTTTTCCAGCGGTGGATACACGGTACTGTCATAGCCAGAAACATCCCGGCCAGTGTTCAAATATGCCAATACAAGAACCAGCTCGATTTGCGGATACTTTTTCTTTTGTTCCCGTAAAATAGACGCTGCTAAACTGTCGAACTCTCCATATCCTCCAAGATAAAAAGTTGTTGCTCCTTGCTCAATTAGGTCTTGTGTTACATTGCGAAGCCAATTCGCAATATTGTCTGCCTTTGTGATTTGCGAATGGCCACAAAAAGTTACGTTCATACGATGGCACCCCTATTACCATCATACTGCAAATAGCTCTATTAGTACAGGTACAGGGACCAATTTTAGCAAAACTGCCCATATACTAAATATAGTACAGTCACAGGGGCGGTGTATAGAATGAAGCTAAACGAGGCGGTAAGCAAACGTCTGTTAGAATTACTAGATGAAAGAAAAATGACACAATATCAACTGTATATGAAAAGCGGTGTTCCCAAGTCTACGATTGGAAATGTCATCAACTGCTCGTATGATTCGGTTAAGCTACGGATCATTCATGAGATGTGCCAAGGAATGGGGATTGGGATAGATACCTTTTTTGCATCGCCGCTTTTTCAAGAAGATAACCTAGAACCATAAAACCTCCGACGAAATTCGTCGGAGGTTTTCATATTATCCATAAACCAAATCTTGAATGATAAACTTCAAGTCCTGTACCTTGCCCAGTAGCCAGATTGCAGCCATTGGCAAACCATAGGGACTAATGAGAAATGCTATCACCAGCAGGATAATGCCGTTTTGCAAGGAGTAAGTAATCAGAACTGCCACACCCAGCAGGGCAACCACCATGCTGATAAGCCCCAGCACCAAACCGGAGACATAGACAATCCCCACACAAATCCAGACGAACAGGGTCAGCGACAGAATCACCGGAGCCATTAAAATCTTCAACGGCAGTTTCAGAATGAACCAGATCGCCCTCATTTTTCTTCCTCCTTCCATCGTTCCCGAAAGCTCTGACAGAGAATTTCTGCCTGTCTTTCATCTTCTTCCGTCACTTCTCGGCATCCTTTGGTTAGCCGCAGTTCCTCATAGCTGCGATAATCAGATAACAGCACCTCGAATAGTTCGTCCGGTGTCCGGCTGAGAAGTCCATCCACACAGTAGCGGGAATCTCCATTCCATGTGACGCGGAGATAACCTTCTCGACAAGGGAGGACTTCTTCCTCTAGATCACAGTCCAAATACTCACGAAAAATCTCCAACACCTTCTCAAAGGTTTTCATCTATTCTCAACTCCTTTGCGGCAATCTGTTTTCTACCCATATTATCCTTCCAACATTTCAAAAAGACAAGGATATGGGCAAAAGAAAAAACGGAGGAAGGCGCGGCGAAAAGAACGCCGTTCCTCCCTCCGCAGTTGGGGCATATATCCCTGTTACGAAAGCCTGGAAAGCTGGGTTAGGATTTCTTTCACGCCCTCCCATAACTGCTCCTGCCGTTGGGCTATATCCTCCAGGTCAGCATCATAAATCCGCCCCGTTTCATGTACCCGTCGGGTGAGCTGGTTCAGGTTATTGCTGCTTCGGCGCAACAGGGATACCAGTTCCTTCAGCTCCGGCAAGTCCAGCTGTACCACATAGCCGTCCACAGCCATCTTCCGCAGATAGGCGCTCAGGTTTTTTGTTCCGAACTGTGCCATTTTCTGCTGGATCGCTTCCATCTCCGCATCGGAAACCCAAAACAGGACCGGCACATCCCGTTTACGCTTTTTGGCGCTCATCGTTCCGGCTCCTGTTTCTTCGATAAAGCAGGCTTGTGGGTGGTAGGCTCCTGTTTGAGCTTTTGCAAGACAGAGCCTTTCTCCGGTTCCTGAAGCGTTTTTCGTGCCTGCCGTGTAAACAGATCGGTCAGACCAAGATTGACCTCATCCACAACCAGATAAGCACAGTGGCGCGAAGTGCCGCTGTCCTCCGGCATGGGAATGGTCTTTGCCCAGGCTTTGTTGTCACGGGAAACGCGACCGTCGCTGTCCTTATGCTGGATGGTGTTGGCAAGGATGAACTGTACTCGTTCCGACCCGAACTTTTCCAGCACCGCCTTAACCGCAGACTCCGTATCCAGTCGGTTATCCGCATAGTGGGCGCTGATGGCGTGTTCAATGGCCTCTTTACAGTCAAAGTTTGCCTGATAAGAGCGGTTATATTGTGCCATCTCCCCATGCTGGGACGCATAGGCGGCAGAATGGAGATAGAGAGGGATGGACCGCTGTTCTTCCAAAACCTTACACACATCATCCGCTCGGTTTTCAATGCTGTCCCGGATCACATCCATGTAGCCGGTCTCC
>URXI01000378.1 GCA_900551775.1 uncultured Eubacterium sp.
AAAAATGTCACAAACATTTTTTAAATATTGGCTGGTTGCGGACTGCGAAAACTGACAACTCATCTCTTTGCCGAGAGGCTTCCAGCAACGCATCTGTTTCTTTTTGCTCAGCGAGAATTCTGAGACATTTTTATGGTATAATGGTTCCAAAATCTGTGCGGCGTTGCCGTAAGGTAGGAACCATTGAATCATGTGCTACGATTCTATATGCAGAGGATTGCACATGGTATAATTATCGAGTTATTTTGACAGAATCGTTATAGAGTGATTCACAACATACTTAGTCTGTATTTAGAATGGAATGAGGAGAGGACAAACTATATGGAGAGATTTATTGAAGCCTTTACGGCGTGGTCGGGAGAGGTAGACGGTTGGATCTACAGCAACGTGCTTTTTTGGCTGCTGATTGTAACTGGGCTGTTTTTTACAGTGCGAACCAAGTTCGTGCAGCTCAGATTGTTCCCCGAGGGGATCAGGGTTTTGACGGAAAAGAGCCATGACGGCGGCATCTCGTCTTTCAGGGCTTTGATGATCGCTACCGCTTCCAGAGTGGGTACCGGCAACATTTCCGGCGTTGCGACGGCCATCGTAGCCGGCGGTCCCGGAGCGGTATTCTGGATGTGGATCATGGCGGTCATCGGGTCTGCATCTGCGTTTATCGAATCGACCCTGGCGCAGATTTACAAGCAGAAAGAAGGAGAAATCTATAAAGGCGGACCGGCCTACTATATAGAGAGAGCCATGAAGGCAAGATGGCTGGGCGTCGTCTTTGCCATACTGCTGATTCTGACTTTTGCTTTTGGATTCAACGGGCTGCAGTCCTATAACATCGCTTCGTCATTGGAGCACTACGTAGGTGGAAACTATCAGACAGCAGCGCTGATTGCAGGCGCCGTATTGGCTGTGATATCTGCATTTCTATTCTTTGGAGGCGCGCAGAAAATCAGTATCGTATCATCGGTTCTTGTACCGATCATGGCATGCATTTACATCATCATCGGGCTCATCATCACCTTTGCCCATGTGGCAGACCTGCCGGGAATTTTCGGCGAAATTTTCAGACAAGCATTTGACTTCAAATCCATCTTGGGCGGCTTTGCCGGATCCTGCATGGTCTGGGGCGTGAAGAGAGGTTTATTCAGCAACGAAGCTGGAATGGGATCCGCGCCAAATGCTGCGGCTTCTGCGGACGTAAGCCATCCTGTAAAACAGGGCCTGGTTCAGGTCATCTCCGTATTTATCGACACCATTGTCATCTGCTCTACGACAGTGTTTATCGTGCTATGCACAGGGCAGTATACGGTTGGCGGCGAACTGAACGGGATTCCCCTGGTGCAGCAGTCTGTGCAGTCCATGTTTGGCGAGGTAGGCGTAGGGATCATCACGGTCTCTGTGGCGTTGTTCGCCTTCACATCACTTATCGGAAATTACTTCTATGCGGAGTTCAACATCAAATTTATCAGCGATAACAGGGCGTTTCTCACCGTGTTCAGAATTCTGGCGGTGCTGATGGTATTTGTCGGCGCCAATGCAAACCTGGAAATCGCCTGGAATATGGCGGATATTTTGATGGCCGGCATGGCGTTGGTGAACATCATTGCCATATTCTGCCTCGGCGGTATCGCCATCAGGGCGCTGGACGACTACGTGAGCCAGAAGCGGGAAGGCAGAAACCCTGTCTTCAAGGCTGCAAGCATCGGACTTCACAACACTGACCTTTGGAAATAGAGAAGAAGCAGGCCGCTTGGAAGCTGTAGGATGGCTTTCAGGCGGTTTTTGTGTTATCATGGAACCATGGAAGGAGAAATGACAGCATGTATACCAAAAGTTTTCGAGATATCCAATTACCTCCCCTGGGGCTTGGCTCCCTGCATCTGCCCGCCGTGGCAGAAAATCCTGATTGTATCGACCGGGCGGCGGCACAGCATGTGATTGATCTAGCCATCGAACGGGGAATCAACTACATCGATACCGCTTATACCTACCACGGGGGCGATTCAGAAAAGTTTCTGGGAGAGGCTTTGTCCAGATATCCAAGAGACCGCTATTATCTTACATCAAAATATTACGCAGCTGCAGGCATTGACGTAGAGAAAATGTTCGAGGAGCAGCTGCGGCGCTGCCGAACGGATTACTTCGACTTCTATCTTCTTCACGGCATGGATGAAAATTACATTGATGCGTACATGGATCCCCAAAAGGACGTTCTGGGGTATCTGCGGCGTCAGAAAGAAAGGGGCCGTATCCGTTATTTGGGATTTTCCTCTCACGGTGCGCCGGAAACGCTGCGGCGTTTTCTGGACTGGTATGATGATTTTGATATGGCACTGATTCAGCTCAACTATGTAGACTGGACGCTGTTGGAAGGAAAAGCCCAGTACGATATATTGACTGACAGGCAGATCCCCATCTGGGTCATGGAGCCTTTGAAGGGCGGCAGGCTGATGAACCTCAGTAAAGAGGCCTGGGCGATTCTCCAAGAGGCGGCGCCGGGGCAATCTCCCTCATCCTGGGCTTTTCGCTTTCTCATGGGGCTGCCTAATGTGCAGATGGTGCTCAGCGGGATGTCGTCTGCCGCACAGGTGGTGGAAAATGCAGATATCTTTGAGAGGCAGGAGCCATTGAGCCGTCATGAGGCCTTGGCATTGGAACAGGCGGCAGAGGTGTTCTTCAAAGATCTGGGTGTGCCGTGCTCTGCCTGCAGGTATTGCTGTGCCTCGTGTCCTGCTGAACTGGACATTCCTCTTCTGATCAAAGGATATAATGAACTGCGGGTCAGCGGGGAGACCTGGAGGGTTGCCGGTCTTTCACAGTCGAAGGGACCGGCGCAATGTCTGGACTGCGGGACCTGCCTGAAACACTGCCCGCAGAAAATCGAGATCCCCCAGGTGATGAAGCAGTTTGCGGCATTACAGGGAAAGCAAGGGCTCAGCTGATAGATAATGTCCTGAAATTGGGAAAGGGAGGAAAAACGTGCAATTATTCAACAATCACACAGCCTTGATCATCATCGACATGCAGAAAGCCTTTGTAGAACCGGGTGCACCCCTCTGTGTCAAAGGGGCAAAGGCCACCGTGCCCGCTTGTGCAAGGACCATTGAAGAGGCGCGGGAGGCGGGCAGCCCTGTCTTCTGGGTCAAGCGCCACTACAGACCGGACGGCAGCGATGTGGAATTTACCAGATACCAGACCTGGGACGAGGGCGGTAGGCCCCTTGCCCACGGATCAAAAGGCATCGGCGGCGCAGAAGAGGCAGAAGGACTTGCGCGCAAGCCTGGCGATTACGTCGTCATCAAGCCTCGCTGGAGCGGTTTTTTCCAGACAGAACTGGATCTGATTCTGCGGCGTCTTCACATCGACACCGTAGTGCTCATCGGCACCACCACGCCAAACTGTGTCCGCACCACCTGCTATGACGCCATCGCTTTGGACTACAAGACCATCGTCATCGAGAAGTGCTGCTCTTCTAATACAGAAGAAATCCAGCGAGTCAACATGGAAGACATGGAGAGAATCGGCGCGGTAATCGTTCGGTAAAGATGTGATGCGAGGACTTGGCGTGACGTATACGGTATAGGGGTATGGCTCGACCATTCTTTACAATAAAGTTAGGTTTTTTGATGTTGTCCAGTAAGCGTAGGATAGTATGCACATATACAACAG
>URXI01000379.1 GCA_900551775.1 uncultured Eubacterium sp.
CCCCCATGTCTGCAGCCTTTGTGTAGATACCACCGCCGACTCTTCCGAAGAGAGCCATGGATGATGCACCGAGACCAAAGCCCGTGACGCTCTCCAGCACGGTCGCATAGTCCAGAACATAGAATACGACGCCAAGACCCAGAAGTCCCAGGCCGGATACGCAAAGTCCCATGACTGCGCCTGATCTGAAAGCGATCTTCAGAGCCTTTGGCATACCTGAATCTTTGGCAGCACATGCTGTTCTAACATTACCTTTTGTAGCCACATTCATTCCGAAGAATCCAGCCAGTACGGATAACAGGGCGCCGATTACATATAGTACGGCGGTTGTCCAATTTCCGAGACCAAATCCGATCAGTAAGAACAGTACGACAATGACGATAACCATCGTCTTGTACTCTCTTCTGAGGAATGCCATAGCACCTTCTCTGATGAAGCCTGCAATTTCCTTCATCCTGTCTGTTCCTTCATCAGCTTTGCCGATCCATGATGCCAAACAAAAAGCAACGATTAGACCAACGATAGCTGCGATAGGAGCAACAAAGCTTGTAAAGCTTTCCATAATTATAATACCTCCTCTTTCGCTTACTTATGAAACAAGTTTAAGAGGCACTATACAAGCACCTCTTACTATCAAGCGAATATTTAAAATTAAATTATAAACACATTAAAAAATAGCTACAATCGCCAGTGAAAGACCGATAAACAAGATTGCAGATACAACGGTTATTTTGCTCAAAATAGCCTCATAACCTTTACTCTTTTTTTTGCCGAACAACTGTTCCGCGCCGCCTGCGATAGAACCAGACAATCCATCACTGTTACTCGATTGTAATAGCACGCTGCCAATAATGATGATGCTGGCAATTGCTAATAGTACCATCAGAGTGGTTTTCATCTTATCCCTCCTTAATAGACTTGTCACAGTTTATAAAACTGCCGTATGCAAAACCCTCCGCTTAACGAGCAAGCGCACTGCGTGAAACCCGATTAGCTAAGGGTTGACTGCTTAAACTTCAACCATTTAACTTTATCATAAGAAATGGTAAAAATCAAGTATTTTTGACACTAAAAGTTGATAATGTCCATAAATTTAGAAGGAATCAAACTGGCTCCGCCGACCAACGCACCGTCAATCTCATCCATATTCATGATTTCTGTAGCATTTTCCGGCTTTACACTGCCGCCATATTGAATGATTACTTTGTCACAGGTATCTTCATCGTACAACTCTTCGATGGTCTTTCTGATAAAAGCGCACATCTCTTCTGCCTGCTCCGCGCTGGCTGTCTTTCCCGTACCGATGGCCCAGATCGGTTCATAAGCAACGACGATCTTCATAGCCTGCTCTCTCGTAAGTCCATCAAAATCTTTCTTGATCTGCTGTGAAACGATTTCTTTTTCTTTACCCGCTTCTCGCTGGGAAAGATTTTCTCCGACACAGAGAATCGGTTTGATTTCACTGTCTGCTAAAAGCTTTTTCAGTTTGAGATTGACAGTTTCGTCCGTCTCTGCAAAATACTGTCTTCTCTCTGAATGGCCGACGATACAGTAATCCACCCCGATTTCTTTCAGCATAGCCACAGAAACTTCTCCCGTATAGGCTCCTTCTTCTTCAAAATGAACGTTTTGTGCTCCCACGCCGATACCAGTACCTTTGAATGCTTCTACCAGTGTATCTAATTGGGTGAATGGCGCACAGATTGCCGCTCTGATATCGGTATCCTTATATAGCTGTTTGAAGCTTTCCGCAAATTCCAACGCTTCTTTTTTCGTCTTGTACATTTTCCAATTTCCTGCAATAAACGGAATTCTCATTTTCTTACTTCTCCTCTATAATTGCAATACCCGGCAGGACTTTGCCTTCCAGAAACTCCAGAGACGCTCCTCCGCCAGTAGAAATGTGGGTCATCTTGTCTGCCAGACCGAACTGTTCTGCCGCCGCTGCAGAGTCGCCTCCACCGATCACTGTAACGGCATCACTTTCGGCCAAAATCTCCGCGATCGCTCTTGTGCCTTTGGCAAAGGACGACATTTCGAAAACGCCCACTGGACCATTCCATACAATTGTCTTTGCATCCATGAGAGCTTTTTTGTAGAGATCAATGGTTTTAGGTCCGATATCCAGTCCCATCATGTCTGCCGGAATGTTTTCTTTATCAACAATTACAGTTTCTGTTTCATTAGCAAATTCCTTTGCGCAGACAACATCCACTGGCAGCAGCAGCTTGACTCCTGCTTTCTCTGCCTTTTCCAATAATTCTTTGGCAAGGCCGATGTTCTCTCCGTCTAAAATAGAAGTGCCGATTTCAAGACCCATGGCTTTGAAGAACGTATAGGACATGCCGCCGCCAATGATCAAAGTGTCTACTTTTTTAAGCAGGTTTTCGATGACTGGAATCTTATCACCAACTTTTGCTCCGCCCATAATCGCGACAAACGGTCTCTCCGGGCTTTCTACTGCACCGCCCAGGAACTTCACTTCTTTCTCGATCAGAAAGCCAGATACTGCTGGCAGATAGTCTGCAATTCCCGCTGTAGAAGCATGGGCTCTATGTGCTGTGCCGAAAGCTTCCTGCACAAAGACTTCTCCTAAAGAGGCTAATTCTTTTGCAAATTCTGCACCGTTTTCAGTTTCTTCTTTTCTGAAACGCACGTTTTCAAGGAGCATCACATCGCCATCTTTCAAAGAATCTGCCATTTCTTTGATCGTATCACAGATCACCTCTGGACAGCTTTTGAATTTGACTTCTTTTCCGATGAGCTGACGAAGTCTGTCAGCCACTGGCTGCAGTGTGAACTCCATCTTTGGTTCGCCCTTTGGTCTGCCCAGGTGAGACATCAAAATCACCTTTGCCCCCTGTTCCATTAAATAGGTAATTGTTGGCAGCGCAGCCCTAATTCTGTTATCATCAGTAATTGCGCCGTCCTTCTGTGGTACATTAAAGTCACATCTTACAATAACTTTCTTTCCTTTGACATCGATGTCTTTGATTGTTTTTTTCATTTTTTCAGACCCCTCATTGTTTCATATTGAGGAAATACCGGCTTGGCCGGTATTCCTCTCGTATTCATTATTTTGCGTTGTCTACCTCGTACATATGCTTAATGAGTTCTAATGTCTTGCTGGAATATCCAAATTCATTATCATAGAAAGCGATCAGCTTGAAGAACTTATCATTTAACTCAATGCCTTCTCTTGCGTCAAAGATGGAAGTGTGCGCATCTCCAACAAAATCACCGGATACTACTTCGTCATCGACATATTCAATGACGCCGTGCAGAGTCGTCTCAGAAGCCTTCTTTACTGCTCTGCAGATAGCCTCATAGGATGCGGATTTTTTCAATACCACGTTCAGATCGATTACAGAAACGTCTGCAATTGGAACTCTGTAAGAAATTCCTGTCATCTTTCCTGCCAGGGAAGGAATAACCAGTCCTACAGCTTTTGCTGCACCAGTTGTGGAAGGAATCACATTACCGAATACGCTTCTTCCTGTTCTCCAATCTTTCATGGATCGAGCGTCAACAACTTTCTGTTTTGCTGTAGCAGAATGGATGGTTGACATCAGACCCTGTTCAATCCCAAAATTATCCTCGAGCACTTTACAAAGCGGTGCCAGGCAGTTGGTGGTACAA
>URXI01000380.1 GCA_900551775.1 uncultured Eubacterium sp.
CCAGCCGGTCCTGGTGGTGATGGCGACGGCCATGTTCTCCTTCATCCCCCTGCTGATGTATTGGATGAACTGCTCGGGGACTTCCCTGGTGCAGCGGGTTTATCTTGCGCAAGGCCAGCTACACTATACCGGTTACAGCGGCAGCATGGAGGAGCGCGTGGAATTTGTCTTTACCCTGCTTCAGCTGGAAGGTTGCCATGTTGGGAATAGATCCATATGCATCCGGGGGCAGTTCAACAAAAAGACAAAGGACGCCTATGGATCTCACCGTAAGGGGTCTTTCACGAAAACATTACACCTTCCCCGCACCTTTCCGCCAGAACAGGAACAGGTCCTGGTGGAGTTTTTGCGTGCTAAAATGGAGCAAACACGTTAGCTGCGTCGCTATCTGCCGTGAATAGCGCAGCGTGACGCAAGGCAGGCTCGTTTTCAAGGGAGGGAGGTGAATTCTATGTACAAAACGGTGGTAATTAAATATTCGCCTAAGGCGAGAGAAATGGCCTCTAAAGTAGAAGAAACAGCCAACGAAATGGAGAAAAAGGGATTTGAGCTGGTTTCTTGTTCAATCATGCCCTCATCCAAAGGTATCCTGATTTTCAAAAAGACCACGGTTGACGAGGTATCTGAGTAGCAGCTTAACAAGAGGCTTTTGCATAATAACCTCAGAAAAAATCACGCACAAGAATTGGCCTTCCAAGGATGCAAAGCCGCTTCTTTGGAGGGCCAATTCTCATTGCGTTTTTTGAGCTGACTGCCGCTGCCGGGCAGTCCGAAAGAAAACCGGCAACAGGCCCGCGACCCGTCCGGCAATCCCTGCCGATACTTTCTGCGGAGATCAGCCCGGGCATCATTTTTTCAGCCGGTTTTTTAATTTCCAATAGCGATAGCCGAAAGACACGGCCGCCCAGGCATAAACCGCCAGAAGAATCAGAAACAGCACCAGCAGGACGGGGGCGTCTGCATCCTGGCTGCGGAACTGTCCGAACAGATTGGGCAGGATCAGCAATACAAGAATAATAAGGATCGGCAGATACCGGCCTGCAAACACCCGCCGCATCATATCCAGTCTGGATTCATCGTCACAGAAGATTTTCTCTTCCCCCTGCATCTCTGAAACCGGCTTGCGGAAATAGCTGTCTCCGCCAAAATCCTGCATATATTCCCAGCCACAGTCCTGGAACATCTGGACGTACTCATCTTTGTGTTTCAGCCCTTCTTCGTTATAATCCAGCTGATAAACTACATCCTCAGGCGTACATCGCTCAAAATGATAAATCCCCAGCAGGTTTACCCTCCGAAACTTCCACCCTTCCCGGTGACGTTTTTGAAGATACCGCTCTTCTTTCTCCCAATCCGCGATTGTAAAGATACGCAATTCAGTTTTTCTCGTTTTCATTTCGGCGCACCTCCATCATGTTTTGGTACAGTCTTTCGATCCGTTTCATTTCCAGAGCCAGCACCTCTCGGCCCAGGTCTGTGATGCAATAGATTTTCCGCTTTTCTTCCTCCCGCACAAACTGGATCAACCCATCCTTTTCCATCTTGGACAGACTGCCATACATCGTCCCGGGGCTGATTCGGATTTCGCCGCCGGTAAGCTCTTCCACTTTGCGGACGACACTATAGCCATGGGACTCTTCCCGAAAGCACAGCAAGATGTAAAAACCTGTCTCCGTCATCGGGACATATACTTTCAGAATATGAGCGTCCACTTCCTCTACTCCTTCCCTGATATTCTTGGCAATATATATCGCACTGCTATATATCAATTTTAGTATAGCACTGCGATATACTATTCGTCAAATAAAATCTATGTAAAGGCGAAAAGAGGCGAAAACGTCCTGCGGATTTAAAACGTAATTCTTACCAACCTCAGCTATTTTGCCCATTGTGACAAACCGAATAATGACAAGACGGACAGAGTTTGAAAGCTCTGCCTGCCTTTATCATCGGTAAATCATTACATATCGATAATCTTTATTATACAGTGGCAAATCGATTTCATCTTCCAATCCATTCCATTTGATTTTCACCTTGAACGCTTCAGCGATACCATCACGCTCTGCAATCTACGTTACCATTTGAAAAAATAAATCTTTCGACTGCTTATCCATTTCGGTAAGATAACAGTTCCGTCTGCCGCTTATCAACAGGCTAATATAAAGCACTTTGCGGCACTGTTTGAGATTACGATAAGTGCCGCCGCTCCCATACGCCGATATTCCGTTATATTTTGGAGTCGGTAAACGGTCTGCCAGATAATAGTCGCCTTGCAAAGTATAGCTGATACCTGTTTTTCGTCAATGTAATGCTGTTTCATTTTGTAATCCCCAAAATATGATTGTTTTCCTACAAATCCAATCATTCCGGCTGACTACAAAAGCCAAAGGGAGAGAACTTCCTTACGAAGCCTCTCCCTTCGGTGACCTTTTTCGACAGGCTGAGGGCAGGAACGGCATTACCGTTCCTGCCCCTTATCTTTTTTCTTTTGGAAAATCCGCTGTCCCTTCTGTACCTGCTGCACCATCCTCCGCACGGCCTGCCGCTCCATATCCTCATGCAGCATACGGGAAACCGCCTTTTTACTGTCAAACATCAGAAGCGGGCTGTATTTCTCGCCATAAACCTCCTGCGCCCGGTTCTCCGCTTCCTGCTCCTTGCTGGGGCGGATGGCCTGTCTTGCTTCATACAGCTGCACCGGATCAACGCTCTGTGCCTGCTCCCGAAGCCCGGCATACTCAGTCAGGGCAGCGTCCAGCTCGGCAGAATATTTCTGCTCCTGTTCTTCCAACCGTTTCAGACTCTGCTCCATGGCTGCAATGTCTTTAGGAAACTTATCGGCGGCATCTTCCTCGGTATATGCCAGCGACGCCAGAAGCAGATTTTTCTCAGAACGCAATTCTTCCAAATCCTCTGTCAGTGACGCAATTTTTGCGGCCAGCTCCCGGTGGCGGAATACATGGACAGCAGAGAGCGCCTTTTTCTCGGTAAGCAGGCTGCGGCGCTCCTTCGTCTTATCTCGGATGTCCTTTGCCAGCTGATTGTACTGTGTGAGGGCAGGGCGCAGCGTATTCAGCGAAGTGTTCAGACGCTCCTTGCCCTTGCGGAGATACCCCAGCTGATAACAGAACAGCAGCAGATTTTTACGTAGATTCTCCATGGCCTCGGCAAGCGCCGGAATGGTATTCTTGACTGCCTGCGCCAGCTTTTTGACCTGTCCCCTCAACTCCCGGAGCAGGGCATTGTCCGCCTTGATCTGCCGGTTCAGTTCGCACCGGTCAGAGATAATGCCCTTTTTCTCCATGGCTCTGGCAACCACACCTTCATGGACCGTAGGCCGCTCCAGCAGGCCACGCTCAGCATGGCTGCGGTGGTCGATGCGTTCCTCATGTCCGGTGCGCTCCAGATAGCGGTTTGCCACATCCGCCCATGCAGCCCGCCACAGGACAAGCTGCTCGTCGCTGTTCCATCGTTCCGTGATGGGGTTCTGCCTGCCGAATTTGGTGCTTTTGGGGTACTTGGATACCCGTTCATAGCCCTGCGCCTGCGCTGCGGACGGGGTCATATACACCTTCTTTTTGCCCACCTTGTACTGATACTGCTTCTCCCAGCCATCGCCCTGTGCCT
>URXI01000381.1 GCA_900551775.1 uncultured Eubacterium sp.
TCACATCACCGGCGGCGGTTTCTATGAGAATGTGCCCCGGATGATGACCCAGGGGCTCACCGCCCAGATCGACCTGAGCACCTTCCCCCGCCTGCCCATCTTCGATCTGATCCAGAAGACCGGGGACATCCCGGAGCGGGACATGTTCAACACCTTCAACATGGGCGTGGGCATGACCGTCATCGTAGCGAAAGAAGACGCGGACAAAACACTGGAAGTGCTGAAAGCTGGCGGTGAAGACGCTTACATATTAGGCAGCGTGGTAAAATCTGAGGAAGGCGTGGAACTATGCTAAAGACAAAGATTGCCGTCCTGGTTTCGGGCGGCGGTACCAATCTGCAGGCGTTGATCGATGCAGAGAACAGCGGTCTGATCAAAAGCGGCGAGATCGTTCTGGTGGCGTCCAATAATCCAACGGCTTATGCTCTGCAGCGGGCAAAAGACAACGGCATCAAAGCTGTGATTATGGATAGTGAAGAGGCGCTGCTTCAGATCTTCAGAGAAGAGGGCATCGAACTGGTGGTGCTTGCCGGCTTCTTGAAGATTCTGAGTCCGGCATTTATCAGCGCTTATGAGGACCGAATCATCAATATCCATCCGTCCCTGATTCCGTCTTTCTGCGGAAAGGGCTGTTATGGGCTCCACGTCCACGAAAAGGCTTTGGAATATGGGGTCAAGGTGACCGGCGCGACAGTGCATTATGTCAACGAAATTCCTGACGGCGGCCAGATTATCGCGCAGAAGGCGGTGGAAATCCTTGCGGAAGACACGCCGGAGACTCTGCAGCGCAGAGTCATGGAGCAGGCGGAATGGGTACTGCTGCCGAAGGCGGTAGAAGAAATTAGTGAAAAATTATCGAGAGGTGAGAAATAACCGATGAACGTTTATGAGATAAAGACAATGGAATCTGCCGTAAAGGGGAATTCCTACGTAGGAAGAGGCATCGTCCTGGGCAGATCGAAAGACGGAAAGAAGGCTGTCAGCGCTTACTTCATCATGGGAAGAAGTGAGAACAGCAGAAACCGGATCTTCCTGGAAGAGGGAGAAAACGTGATGATCAAACCTTTTGACGAGTCAAAGGTAGAGGACCCGTCTCTGATCATTTATTATCCCATGAGAAAACATGAGGACAAGTTAATCGTGACCAACGGAGATCAGACAGATACCATCTATGAACACCTGCAGGAAGGAAAATCCTTTGAAGAGGCTCTGGACACCAGGTGCTTTGAACCGGACGGTCCAAACTGGACGCCGAGAATCAGCGGCATGTTTACCTTTGGCGAGGAACTGACTTATAAGATGAGCATTCTCAAGAGCGCTGATGCGGAAGGTTCTGTCTGCAGCAGATACTATTACAATTATCCGGCATTGGCAGGTCTCGGTCACTTTATTCACACTTATGTGCAGGATGGAAATCCGCTTCCGACTTTCTGCGGCGAGCCGGAAAGAGTGGAAATTCCTGACGATATCGACGCTTTTACAGCAGAAATCTGGAACCATCTGGATGCAGATAACAAGATTTCTCTGTACGTGCGTTACGTGGATTTAGAAACCGGTAAAGCTACTAACAGAATGATCAACAAGAACGCGTAATTGGAGGTGCAAGAATCATGAAAGAATTTGAATTAAAATATGGATGCAATCCCAATCAAAAGCCGGCGAAGATCTATATGGCCGACGGCAGCGAGCTGCCTGTAGAGATTTTGAACGGCAGACCAGGATATATCAACTTCCTGGACGCTTTTAACAGCTGGCAGCTGGTGAAGGAACTGAAGGAGTGTCTGGGCATGCCGGCAGCTACTTCCTTCAAGCACGTGAGTCCTACTTCTGCTGCCGTAGGCGTACCGATGAGTGATACTTTGAAAAAGGCTTGCTTTGTCGATGACATCGAAGGGCTGGACGATTCTCCTATCGCCACGGCCTATGCCAGAGCGAGGGGAACGGACAGAATGTCCTCCTTTGGCGACTGGGTAGCCCTCAGCGATACCTGCGATGCGGTTACGGCGACGATTCTGAAGCGTGAGGTTTCTGACGGCATCATCGCGCCGGACTACACAGAGGAAGCCCTGGCGATCCTGAAGACGAAGAAGAAGGGCAATTACAATATCGTCAAAATCGATCCCGACTTTGTACCGATGCAGCAGGAGACGAAACAGGTCTTCGGCATTACTTTTGAGCAGGGGAGAAACGATTACAGGATCACGCCGGATCAGCTGACTAACATCGTTACGGCAAACAAAGATCTGCCGGAGGAGGCGAAGCGCGACCTGATCATCGCCCTGATCACTCTCAAATACACCCAGTCCAACTCGGTCGCCTATGCAAAGGACGGACAGGCCATCGGCGTAGGGGCAGGACAGCAGTCCAGGATCCATTGCACCAGGCTGGCGGGAAACAAAGCGGACTACTGGCATCTGAGACAGGCGGATATCGTGATCAACCTGCCTTTCAGAGAGGATGTGACCAGGCCGAACCGCGATAACGCCATCGACGTCTACCTGGGGGACGAGTACGAGGATATCCTGCAGGACGGCGTATGGCAGACCCTGTTCACAGAAAAACCGGAGCCGTTTACAAAGGAAGAGCAGAGAGAATATCTGGATTCCATCAGCGGCGTCTCCCTCGGCAGCGACGCCTTCTTCCCGTTCGGAGACAACATCGAAAGAGCGAAGAAGAGCGGTGTATCCTATATCGCAGAGCCGGGCGGCAGTGTAAGGGACGACAATGTCATCGAAGTCTGCGACAAGTACGGCATGGTGACAGTATTTACCGGCATGAGACTGTTCCATCACTAATGGAAAGACAGACCTTTCGTTGATATATATATCGTCAGCAAATCTGAAATAGTCCGAATCAGGACTTGTTTGGTTTTGCAAAAAAGGATATACACAGCAGATGTTTAATTGACGCCAAGTAGGAGGTACATAATGAAAGTAATGGTTGTTGGCGGCGGCGGCAGAGCGCACGCCATCATCAAAAAAATAAAGAAGAGTCCGAAAGTCGATGAGATCTACGCGCTGCCGGGAAACGGCGGTATCGCCGCGGATGCGACTTGTGTAGACATCGGAGCCAAAGACCTTGAAAATATCGTGAAATTCGCAAAGGAAAACAAAATCGAATTTGCCATCGTCGCGCCGGATGATCCGTTAGTCCTGGGCCTCGTGGATCTGCTGCAGGCAGAGGGCATTCCGTGCTTCGGGCCAAATAAGGACGCTGCCATCATCGAAGGCAGCAAGGCCTTTTCTAAAGATCTGATGAAAAAGTACGGCATTCCAACGGCGGAGTACGAAACCTTCACCGACATGGACGAAGCGCTTTGCTACCTGGACACCTGCAAGATTCCGGTAGTCGTCAAGGCTGACGGACTTGCCCTGGGCAAAGGCGTCATCATCGCCGAGACACTGGAGGAAGCGAAAAAAGCAGTCAGAGATATGATGGAAGACAAGGTCTTTGGCGAGAGCGGCAGCGTGGTGGTCATCGAGGAATTCCTCACTGGACCGGAGGTTTCCGTCCTTACCTTTACCGACGGCAGAACCCTGATTCCGATGGTATCTTCTATGGACCATAAGCGGGCGCTGGACGGCGACAAGGGCCTCAATACCGGCGGCATGGGG
>URXI01000382.1 GCA_900551775.1 uncultured Eubacterium sp.
CGTAAAGAAGCTAAGCACATATGATGAAAAATATTGGGACTTTTCTGAATATAGAAATGACGCGCCTCTTGTTAGATACCCCGCAGTAATGGTTGCACCCATGCAAGCGTGTATACTAAAAGAAATCATCAACGCCGACCCTACGACATCAACAGTATTAGATCCATTTTGTGGTTCTGGGACAGTGCTGTGCGAGGGGCAAAAATTGGGGCTGAATGTTATGGGATTTGACATTAATCCCATGGCTGTGCTAATTGCGACAGTGCAATTGGAGGGAATTCCCGAAGATTGTGCAGTTAGAAGCATTAATGCTATTAATACTCGACTTACCATGCTTAACGGGAATGTAAAATCATACGCTTTTAAGAATATTAACAAATGGTTTAACGACGATATTATTGTTTCGTTAAGTGTCATTAGACAAGCGATAATTGAGGAAACAAATGAGCGGATGCGCCGGTTCTTTTGGTGTTGTTTTGCAGAAACGGTGAAAAAGTTCAGCAATACCCGGACATCGACCTTTAAACTTCATATAAAAGAACAATCCAAAATTGAAGCAACAGTCGATGATACCATCACTTTTTTCAAGGAACATATACAAAACAATTATCTCAAATACGTCAAAGATAGCACGAGTTCTATTTGTATAAAGTGTGGAGATTCAAAAGAACATTTGGCCGCCATGGTTGCTGATTCTGTTGATTTAATATGTACTTCTCCCCCCTATGGAGATAATCATACCACCGTGACGTATGGACAGTTTTCAATACTTCCTTTATTGTGGATAGATAAAAAAGATTTACACATATGGGATGACACCATATTGGAAACCTTCACGGCAATAGACAGTGCAAGTCTGGGAGGACGGGTTAAAAGGAAGCCTGTAACTGCACATCCATATAGTGAATTTGTGGGGGCCATATCTTTGGAAAAACAAAAGAAGGTTATTGCTTTTCTTGAAGACTACGAAAAAATTTTCAGTTTGTTGGCAAGGGTTCTAAAGCCAGGGAAATTGTTGGTTTTGACTTTGGGAAATCGGAGAGTTGATAATAAGGAAATTGCTTTTGATGTCTTTAATGATATGTTGGCTCAGAAATATGGTATGGAATTAGATTCTACAATTACAAGAAATATTATCGGTAAACGAATGCCTACAAAAGTATCTTCCATAAAAGAAGTTGGCGCTGTAAAGTCGATGAGCAAGGAGTATGTCAAAATATACAGAAAGGGATATGAGCATGGCTAAAGAGAAGTTAAAAATGGATTCGGCTCAAATTGCCCAAATAATGGGAACCGTTGGCAGCCCCCTCATTGTAATTTCAGAATTGCTAAAAAATGCTGTCGATGCCTCGGCGGAGAATATAGACATTTATTACGACTTTGACTCCAGAAGCATAACTGTCGAAAATGATTATAAAGGTTTTACTTTTGAAGAAATTCAAAATCTTTCTCGACCTGGCATTTCCGCGAAAAAGAAAGGCAAAAACTTGACTAATGAACGAGGTATGTTTCTGACCGGAAGCAAAGGATTGGGTCTGCTTTCAGTTTTTTTGCTTTGTGATAAAGCAGAAATATTTACCTCTCCATCAGACCACAGCGTACATAAAATAACTTTTGACAAAAAGACCGGTGCGATAGAAAGTCTAACGTTAAAACAAAATTCCCCAAAAGAATACACAAAAGTTATTTTAAGGGATGTAAGCAAAGAAATCATTTCTTTTTTGTCTTCTGAAGCAGAAGTTCGCAAATTACGTCACATTTGCACAAGCCTTTACAAAGGAGGAGATGTCCCGTTCCCTCAAATGCAGTTGCACATAATTAATGAACAAGTAGATTCTCGGCATAATATTAATTTTACATGTGACTTCCCACCAATGCTTTATGACGTAACTTTTGGTTACTCAAAAAAGACTAATGTTCTTCGTTTTTGTTGTAATTCCACCAATAAACAAATTACAAGCGATGAAATTACTCTCACGGATTTTGCGTTAGCTGATTTACAGAAAATTATGCTTGAGAAGTATGGTATCAAAGAGACTATACCGACACGGACCAACGACTTATTCCTTAGTGATTTCAGTTCTGTTCCGACATTCGAAGGGCAGATCCTTGTATATGAGAAAAGTTTGGCAGGTGCCCAGTTGAAAACATACGGTGCTGGGGTCAATGTCTATGTAAATGAGTTTGCATTATACAACTATCTCGCAGAGGAGAATGATTGGCTCGGTTTAGCAGACTACTCTCAGCGCAAAAAAGTGACGCGTTTAAAACCTCACAACGTATTTGGATATGTTAATTTTCCTGAATTTGATGAGAATGAGGAAACTTTGCGCATATCTAACGAGCGTGCAGATTTCATACAGGACTTGACTTTTAGCAAGGTTATGTATTTGCTAAAAGGCGTTGTCATGTTTATGATTCTCAATATAGATGTCGCTGACAAAAACCCAAAATATAAAAGCCAAGAACATCAAACTGAGGCTGATGCTGAGCCTACACCGCATTCAAACGACGGCACAAATACAAACGATGATGCTAAACAAGGCGAAAAGGGAACAAAAGACAACACGGGTAACACGGGTAATACTCCAGCAGGTGATACTTCAGGAAATAGCACAACAGCAACCAAAACTCAGGCCGCTTCTGATTCGAGTGCATATGAACCTTCTGGAACTTATTCGCCCAAAAAGCTAACTCAAAAAAGCCTTGTTTTTACAAAAGTTGAAGGACAGATTATTGATGCCCTTGTTGGCCAAGATGATTTATGTAATAAAATACATGATTTGGTGTTTGAACTGTACAAATTAGATCTTCAAGTTCATAGACATGCTATCGCATATCTTTTTAGAGCGTTGCTGGAAAGCACTACTAAGTATTTGTCTCGACGGCAAACTAAAGTCCAATTCAACGAAAAAGCGTTGGAGACTTCCGTTGTCAGTGCGTTGAATTATTTTGGAGATCAGTGCAAAACAAATAAGCAATTACATAGCAAAACCATTCGAACTTGGAGAGATACCGTAACTCAAAGAAAGCTTATAGACACGCTTAATCAATACATACATAACGAACAACCGGTAGATGCCCTGCTGCTGCAAGAGACTTGGAATACAATGAAAGGGTACATTATTACCTGTTTAACAGTGACATAATTGAAAGTTGGAGCCCTAAGCGCAATGTTAGTTAATGTAGGTAGTGCGCCGACAAATGATGCACTTAAAACGGGACAAGTGCGTATGATCTAAAAATATTCTTTTTCAAAAAGTTGTAGTGCAACGGAGGGGACACTGATGTTACACCCCGGTCTATATGAACAAGTCATCAACAACGCCTTGACGGGCGAGCTTGCGGAGATTCCGGAGGCCCGCAAGTCTGTTGCGCCCATTGACAAGGCGGAAGCCTCCAAGGTGCTGGCGCAGTATCTGGCGGATGTGGTTCAAAAGGGCTTGGATAACGTGCTGGACAACGGCGGGGATATTTCTGCCCAGATCGGGCTGACCAACCAGATCGTTGATCTCATTCAAAATACAACGAAAGAAGCTGACTTTGCCGCGCTGGGCGTTGACAGGC
>URXI01000383.1 GCA_900551775.1 uncultured Eubacterium sp.
GAACACGCAATGAGGGCGGCTCTGTGTGAACCACAGCTGGGGTTAGATTCCCGTGGAGCAAGTACGCTGCTTGCCGCCTGATGATTTCCTGCCTTGGGGTGTCGTGGACAAAATAAGGAAAAATGAACAGTGGCTGGCAGTGAGCCCCTCATTGCCAGCTTTTGTATTGGAAAGCGTCATTGCACCAATACAGGTGGACAGGAACTGTTCGTTCCTGTATGACGTTTACATAAAAATGAAGAGAAAGGTCGTGATAAAAGTGAGATTCAAGAGGGGCGATATATGTATTGCACAGATGCCTGAGCCTGTAGGGTGTGAGCAGAGCAGCAGAAAGCCTGTTCTTATCATACAGAATAATATCGGCAACCGTTATAGTCCCATGGCGATCGTTGCGGCTATTACTAGACGAAAAAAGCCTAACATGTCGGCTTATGTAGAACTTACTGGTGAAAATGGAATTGCAGACAATTCCATTGTATTGCTGGAACAGATTAAAACTATAGATAAGGTTAGACTTTGCAAACGGATAGGGCATCTCGATGCAGATGTAATGAAACAGGTTGACGGGTGTTTGGAATGCAGAGTGGGGCTGACAGAGAATTGTCCGTTAGAAATGACGCTGTGCCCAAAATGCCTGACGCAATTTAGAGCAGACCCAAAGAATAGGGTGTGGCGGATTGATCAGAACCAACAATACAAGGAAACCTGTACTTACTGTGGAGTGAGGTCTGGTTTTGACTATTGCCTACTCCGCATTATTTAAATTTTTCTTTGCAAGTTTTTTTCATGGAGGTAAGTGACTGTGGCGAAAGAACAGAATCAGAATGTAGATAAGTGTGATATTCCTGTGTGGAGAAAATACACCTTGAGTGTGCATGAAGCATCCAAGTATTTTCGAATTGGCGATAAGAAGTTGAAAAAACTGATCGACGAAAATCCAGATGCAGAATTTATTCTCTGGAATGGCTCAAGACCTCAGATCAAGCGAAAAGTATTTGAACAATTTATAGATGAAAAATTGTCTGCCATATAAAAATGGTAAACGCATGATAGATTCAGAGCCAAGTTTATGCTACAATAAAAATATCATAGCTTGGCTCTTTTCTATGACAGTAAGGCTGATAGAAGGAGGAAAAACCGAATGTCAGAAGTAAGGCGAGACAATAAAGGTCGAAAGTTATTCAATGGAGAGAGCCAACGTAAAGATGGGAAATATGAATACAAGTATCAGGATGTACGGGGAAAGAGAACGACGGTTTACAGTTGGAAGCTGACTCCCACAGATCGAGTTCCGAAAGGAAAACGTGATGATATCTCCCTGCGAGAAAAAATAAAGCGGATTCAGAAGGACTTAAACCGTAATATCGTATCAAACGGCGGTAATTTCACGGTTCTGGAACTTTTGGAAAAGTATATTTCCCAAAAGACAGGTGTTCGCCACAATACAAAGTCAAATTACAACTTTGTGATTAATGTGATTAAAAAGGAAGCTTTTGGACAAAAACGCATTGATAAGATTAAACCATCGGATGCAAAAGAGTGGTTGATTAAAATGCAACAGGTGGATGGACGTGGTTACAGTTCCATTCATACTATCCGAGGTGTTGTAAGACCTGCTTTTCAGATGGCGGTGGATGATGATTTGTTGGTAAAGAATCCGTTTGAATTTCAACTGAACACGGTTGTTGTGAACGATAGTGTGACAAGAGAAGCTATCACAAGAAAACAGGAAAGAGATTTCTTGGAGTTTGTAAAGAATGATAAACATTACTGTAAGTACTATGACGCTATCTACATTCTGTTTAAGACAGGGCTTCGTATCTCTGAGTTTGTAGGGCTGACAAAGAAAAACCTTGATTTTAGAAATAACAGAATCATCGTAGATCATCAGCTTCAGAGAACCAGAGATATGGAGTATGTGATTGAAGATACTAAGACAGAGAGTGGCGAACGAATGGTGCCAATGACACCAGAAGTGAAGGAATGTTTCCGGCGTATCGTTAATAACAGGAAAAATCCGAAGATTGAACCTATGGTAGAAGGATACAGCGGGTTCTTGTTCTTGGACAAGAACGACAGACCAATGGTGGCGCTTCATTGGGAGAAGTATTTTCAGCATATCCGTGAGAAGTACAACCAGATTTACAGGATACAGATGCCGAAAATTACGCCTCATGTTTGTAGACACACCTTCTGTAGTAATATGGCGAAGTCTGGCATGAATCCGAAAACGCTTCAATATATTATGGGTCATAGTGACATCGGCGTAACGCTGAATACCTACACGCATCTAAACTACGATGATGCAGAGGAAGAAATGCAGAGAGTAGTAGATGCAGGTTCTAAGAAATAGACAACGCACCATAAAGTATGCGTGTCGTAAATCTTTTGAATTTACGACAGAATTTACGACAAATGACGGCAAAAACAAGCGAATCTATGCTTAGTTATACCAAGTTATAGTTAGATTCCACTGTCGTAGAAATGCCGAAAAGCGGCGTAAAATCAAGTGAAACCAGTATTTTTAAGGAGTTTTAGAGATATGACAAAAATATTATTCATCTGCCACGGCAATATCTGTCGTTCACCCATGGCGGAATTTATGTTAAAGGACATGGTCGCCCGCAAGGGCTTACAACACCAATTTCATATCGAATCTGCTGCGACCAGCCGTGAGGAAATCGGCAACGACATTCACCGCGGTACCAAGGCCAAGCTGCGGGAGGCGGGCATTCCTTTTGAACGCCGCGGCGCGCGGCAGGTTACGCCGGAGGACTATGACGATTTTGACTATCTCATCGTCATGGATCAGGAAAATATTCGCGGGCTCGGGCGCATCATCAAAGCAGATCCCGATGGGAAAATTTATAAGCTGCTTGACTTTGCGGGGCAGGATCGGGACATCGCTGACCCTTGGTATACGGGGAACTTTGACGATACCTATAAGGATATTCTAACGGGACTTCAAGGGTTGATGGGGTTCTTACAGAAAAAAGTATAGGATGTGGCGCAGCAGACCATCGATTGTCTAACTTGGGCTGTATTGCCTCCTGCACTCCCTTTGCAGTTTTAACTTTTGAAGCCAGTTTGCTGCTCTTTGAGTATAAGAAAATGGAATAATTTGTCAAATAGATGCGCAAACAGCCCCGTATCTAGTGATAATTAACAATAATTACCAAAAAATTATACTCAAAAACGTAAATTCGGCTCTCCGGGGTTAAAAGTCAGCGGAACCACCTGCACCCGACAGCCTCGTCGCCCCATCTCTCGCAGCCTTCTCCGTCCCACGAAATCCCTGCCCCACAAAACCAAAAAATCATTCATAAATCCCCCTTATAAAAATATATTAATAAGGGAGATTTTTTTATTTATGAAAAAAGTATTGATAATTATTTGCGTGATCTTAGCCTTTGCCTTTGGGCTGATGATTTTCGGCTACCTATCGGAACCGGGCAGCAAGGTTACTGCGGCAGACTTGCCCACACCGCCATCAGTCAGCGCGCAGCAGGCGATTTTGATCGACGGTAAGACAGGCGAGGTTCTCTTTGAGAAAAATGCTGATGAAA
>URXI01000384.1 GCA_900551775.1 uncultured Eubacterium sp.
AGTTTATCACCTGTCAGATCGTATTCAAAATTGGTCTTATCGGCCTGACCATGGCGTACTATTTGAGAAAGCAGCCAACAAACTCTGCGCCTATCCGCCTAAAAAAAGTGACTCCAGCTATTCCATACCAACGGGTGTTGAAATACTTGGAGACTGGTCATTTTTCAAGTGCAATAAGTTAACGAAAGTAGATATCCCCGATACGGTTACAACCATCGGCGCACATTGTTTCCAAAACAGTGCCTATCTGGAAGAAGTCTATTTGCCGGAAAGTATTACGACCCTCAGTGAATACGCCTTCTGGTCATGTATCCGTTTATCAAAAACTAACATACCTAGTCAGGTTAATACCCTTGCCTATAATGTGTTCTCTGACTGCCGAAGTTTAAAAAGCATCGTGATTCCAGACGGTGTAACATCTATAGATAATTACGCCTTTCATAGATGTATAAGTTTATCCGACATTGTAATTCCAGATACTGTGACTTCTATTGGAAATTATGCTTTTGCTTACTCCAGTAACCTATCATCTGTAGTAATTCCAAGCAGTGTCACTTCTATCGGCAATAATGCATTTTATAACTGTACCAAATTGAAAAAAATCATCATTCCCGGGTCCATAGGAAAAGTCGGTACTATGGCATTTAACCAGATTGCAGCAGATGCCGCAGTCTTTGTCATGTATGAATCCGATCCATCAGCAGAAACCGTTAGCACAAAGATTACAAACGCCTTTACTGGTGTACAGTGGTATCGCGCTCAGCGTTCCTTCGCCAGCACGAATGCGGTCAGCCTGACCCTGAAACAAGGTGATACTTATAACTTAGCTGGCGGTTTAGAGATTGCGGATACCGTCTATTCCAATATCTCGGGCGCTGGCACAGCTGCAAGCGTTATGGTCCCTTTTGGTCTGGTAAATAACAGCTCTGCTGATACCTATATCGATGATCTGGGAGTTCTGCACATTGGCGGCGATGAAACAGGACCTCTGTCGATTCAGGCTTATGGCCGGACAGCTGATATTACGGTTGAACATGGCTATCGCCCGCCGGACATTACCACTTACTATACCCTGACAGCAGACGATCTGGTCTTTCCTGCCTATGATTACGGTAACAGACCCAAAGCCCTCCCATTGCGGATCCACTGTGACGGAAACGTGGGCGCTGCAATTACCAAAGTAGAACTGGATAGTGATGATTTCCTGATCGATTCCTCTGGAGCAGACAACTATGTCGCTGCAAACGAGACCAATACAACCTACAAGATCGTTCCGAAGCCAGATCTGGAACCTGGTGCATATACCGCTGAGGTAACCATTACCTACGGATATGGTAAAACAGCAGCAGCAACGGTCAGCTGCAGCGTCATCCTGCCGGCTCCTGCCAAGCTGAACGTCGCGTCAAAAACCTACAATTCCACTGCACTCTCTTGGAGCAAAGTGCAAGGAGCAGAGAAATATCAAGTCTATCGGTCTGTAAACAAAAACGGTCCATATAAGAGAATCTCTACCACCAGCAAAACCACGCTGACCAATATAAAGCTGACCACAGGAAAGCGTTACTATTACAAGATTCGAGCTTATAGAACGGTCAATGGAAAGAAGCATTACAGCAAATTTACAAAAGTTGCTTCCACCGTACCCCGCCCGAAAACGCCTTCCTTTACATTAGAAGCCGGTGATCATCAGCTGACCGTCAATTGGAAAGGCGTTGGCGGTGCCAGTGGATACAAGATCTACCGTGCGGCCTCAAAAAACGGAACTTATCGGCTGATAAAAGACGCCAAAGCATCACAGCGTTCCTACACTAGCACGAAATTAAAAAGCAAGAAAACCTATTATTACAAGATGAGAACGTACAGGATCGTAAAGGGAGATAAAATTCACAGCTTTTACACGAAGAGCAAGCGGATCAAAACGAAATAGAAAACAAGGGCTGATGAGAACACAGTACGGTACAGACTGAGCAAAGTCAAAAGCCTGATCCCTCACGGTGACAATAACATGGGTTTTCAGCAGACACTTTATCTGTTTTATAAGATCATGAAGCTAAAAGAATTTTATTAGAACAAAAAAACAGCAGCCCCAGGCATTTCTGTCTTGGTGCTGCCGTTCTATTTATTAATATATTCCCGTATCGTCGATGATTTCCTGGCTGATCTGCCTGCACGTATCGGACAGCGTGTAATTCTTCTGCCCGAAAGCCAGCCTGTGCAGTCTCTGCACGTTGGACTCCAGTGTCCGCGGCACCACATAAGAGATGTCGCCCAGATAACCGGCATAGTAATCCTTTGGCCAGCTGATGCTTTTTCCAAAATCGTAGCGCGGCGCATTGATGACAGCCGTGTACATCTTGAACTGGCTCATGTTTGTCCTGATGTTTGGAAACACGGTCTCAGACAGTTCGTTCAGTTTCCACGGCTGCAGCATAGCCCTTTTCATCACAGCCGCCACAACCTTCTTATATCTTCGGCTGCGGCCTTCATCGCCGCCGCTGGTCTTTCTGATCCTGCAGTAAGTGGTAGCCTGGACACCGTCCAGGGTCTGTTCGCCAGCCTCTGTAATGCGATTGTATGTACCGCCAACATTGACCGCAGTCTCATTTCCCCACTTGTTCATATCGTTAATTTCGTTCGGTCTGACGTTGATCTTGATGCCGCCCAGACAATCCACCGCGTCAGCAACCGCTTTCCAGTTGAAGACGACGAATTCCTTGATATTCAGATCCAGGCTCCGGTTCAGCGAGGCGATGGTATTGAGCCCGCCGGCGTAATGGTGGGCATGGGTAATCTTGTCCAAAACCATACTGCCATCCAGATATTCCATCTTGAGATAAGAATCTCGCATTACGGAAATCAGTCTGATGTTGCCATTGGATTTTTTGATGCTCATGATGATGATCGCGTCAGTCCTGCTTCCATCATAACCTTCATCCGCCCTGGCATCTGATCCCAGTATGGCGATGTTGCGGTAACCACTCAAATCATCTGCCACTTGATCATCTATGGCAAAATCCGCCCCCGACGTATCCACCTTGTCAAAGTTCCTCGTCAGGAAAAAGAAAAGGCCCGAACCGACCACTGCCAGCAATAGGACCAAGGTCAATAGGTTGCGGAACATTTTTTTCTTGTTCCACCTGTATTTCTTCTTTGTCTTGCTGCTGCCGCGTTTTCCCTTGCTCTGCGGTACGGCAGCGTCCCTGGCCGCATACTGTTTTCTGCTGCTACCTGCCTTCCTTCTGCGCGCCTGCCTTTCGTATTTTTCAGCGGCTTTGGCATACTCAGGATCCTCGTATTTACGAATCAGCTCAGGGCTGTATTTTTCGTCTTTGAATTCATATGTCTTTTTGTAGCGCTTACTTCTCACTCTTCTTGTCCCCTTTTAATCTCCAATTCTTTATCTTAATGTCGTTAGATTCTCAGAACCATTATACCATGACGATACCTTTGAAAATAGAATCGCACGTCATGATTCAATGGTTCCTTCCTCGCGACAACGTCGTTAGATTCTCGGAACCATTATACCGTTTTTTTCGACAAATAGCAATATATAACCCGCCCCGCGC
>URXI01000385.1 GCA_900551775.1 uncultured Eubacterium sp.
TTTTCCTGTAATACCTACATAAAAATAGAATCCCAAATAAGCCAGAGCCAAAAGTGCCCCTACCAGCTTCAAAATTGTTTTTCCTGAAAGTTTTCGTTTCTCCATCTTCATCATTTTCCTATAAAATCACTGTTCCTGTGTCAATTTATCCTTCTGTATCCCAAACAAAGCTATCTACCATGTCTCTGGCGGCCTGTTCGGTGGTTTCTGATCCGCTGAAATTTGTAAGCTGGATCAGGCAGAACCCGTAATCCTTTACAATATAGTATTGCGTGGTGACAATATCGCCCTCGTCGATAGTAAAGATATACAGTAGATCTCCCTGCTCGGTATAGGTTCCATCCCCGTTCAGTTGTGCTTCAATACCATCCAGCTGCATCAAAATCTGTTGGACGATCGCATCCCGGAACTGCTCATGCTCATCCAGACTATATTTGTTCTTTCCTACATGGATGGAGATGTTGTCCGGCTTTTCATCATTTTCGTGACCTTCCTCTATGTAGAAAATCTGCGAATCAGTAGAATGCTTCTCAGATTTCTCCCATCCCTCCGGGACGGTATAAGTTCCGGGAATCGCGTGATCTTCAGATGATATTTCGGTTTCGGAAGAAGAAGGTTCCTGCTGATCCGTCACAGATTCATCAGAGGGAGATTGTGGCGATGAAGCCCCATTCTTGCCGCATCCAGCAAGGAGCAGCACCATAGCTAATAACACAATTAAGATTTTTTTCATGCTCTGATTCCTCTCGCTTTATAATACGGGTTATCCGAGTTTGGAAACAATCTGGCAGAACATCTCAACATTTTCTTTCTGCCCCTGAATATCAGAGCCAATCGCATTGTTCATCAAAGAAATTTTCATTTTTTCTTTTCCGAAATGCAGCATTACGACTTTTCTTCCGGGCAGCAGCCCACCCTTGACTTCTGCCTTTGTTATGCTGCTTAGGGGCAGAGAAAGCCGGTTTTCAATTTTGGAGACATTGACGGAATTTACAATGACCATATTCAGGTGTTGCTCGGTAACTCCCAGATAGCAGTAAGCATTGCTCAGTGCGCCCAATGCAGCGGCAGCGCCCCCCGTCAGTGTAGAAAGTCCTCCAATCAGTGCATAGGTATCAGCCCCGGCCATGATGACCGCCCATAACTTGCACTGGTAGGCTTCGTTTTCGTTCAAAATGGCTTCCAGCATTTCATTTTTATCTTTTTCATTCATTGTAAGCATAATTGTTCCTCCTAATTATTGTTTTAAGTTGAGAACGCCGGATGCAATCCTTTGATATATGCACCCGGCGTTCAAAAGCATTAGTCTACTTTCAAATTTTTGTCCAGGATCACCAGTTCGCCGTTGCGTTCAATGATACCAGGCTGAACCACGACGATTTTCAGACCTTCCTGCAATTCCAGATACTGTGAAGCATAACCCCAAACCTTGACCTGATCGCCTTCCTCAAGCTCAATGGCAGTGCTTACAGTACCATCTTCATTCAAAATCTGGTTAGCAATACAGTAGAGCTGGCCGGTTGTATCCTCTGCGATGTAGAGAGACACATCCGAAGCGAGCGGCGTTCCGGCAATAGATTTATATTCACCGACTTCTTCGCCCCAAATAGTACCTTCACTGTAAAATCCAACGACCATATTTTCTTCATATCCCTCGATGATCGCATTGAAATCCTGAGCATACGGCTCCATCTCGGCTTTTGTAGTATCCTTGTAAGCGGCAATCTTTTCATTAGATGCCTGTTCTTTTACCTCTTGCGGCTGATAATCCTTGTATTCAAAAACATTGTCCGAAGCAAGCGTGATTGCTGTGTAGTCATCATCCAGAATGACTTTATAAACAGCAATTTCATCATCATCAACAGTACGATTGATGTCGATATTTCCTGCGGAATTCAGTTCATATCCGTCTACACCTTCCAGCGCCTTTTGTAAAGCTGCGTTGGACATCGCACAGTTGATCCCATTGAGCGTTACAAAGAAATCAGGATTTGGTTGATCCTTATCGGCAGAGTATTCCAGTTCTACCACCGTTCCGCCCTCAGCAGGCTTGCATGGCTCTGTCCCGGCATTTACGATTGCAACATCTATTTCCTGATCGTCTTTGGAAAGTTCCCCATAAATACGCTCGCCGGGTTGCAGAGAAACCTCTGCTGCATCATATTCTTCCGTTTCCAAACTCCATCCGGCCTGTATCAGCTGGGAAGTTTCCAAAGGAAGTGTGTAGTAAGTGCCATCCAGTACGAACTCAGGTGTCCCGTCATTTTTCAGCTGAGACAGAATGGCCTCATCCGTACAGCCTTTATCGCTGCCCGCAGCTGCCGGAGCTGATGTCTGAGGTTTTGAGCCGCATCCGGCCAGCATACTGCATACCAGCACACATCCTGTCAGTAAAGCAATCCATTGTTTTTTCATAAGCGTAAATCCTTTCTGCGATTCTATCAAATTTGTTTTATGTATGAACAACTCATATCCTATATAAAGGTCGATTATGCTCCGATCAGCGTCATGACCACATAGAGTACGATAAGCAGGAGCGCAAGACACATTGCACAGAAAACGGCAATCGTCGTTTTGACCCTGTGCCGCTCCTTTAATGTCAGAACCATCATTGCAAGTACATCAAAGGAAAAGAAGAACTGGCAGATTCCAGCTAAAACCGCCAACCATTTCGGATGTATGCCGTCTTTGCATGACTTTATCAGATAAGCGATAGCATAGGGAGCTGCCCCTAATAGAATCCCGTATCCCAAAATCAAAAAAACAATGGTTACCAGTCCGAACAACGCCATCAGCGGCAATGGGAAGAATGCCATCAGCGTTACATATACAGTGATGCTCCCTCCGATCAGGTAGAACGGGATCAGTCCATACTTGATGATCAAAGTGCAGTTCAGCAATGTTTTTCTTGACCACTTTCTTCCTACGGTCAGCACAACAATCAAATTGACGATTCCCATGATAAAAGGCAGAAGGATCGATAATATCTGCAATTTGATCGCATTGTCAAAACAGCCTGCCAAAAGGAAGAATGTATAAGACACAATTACATAGAGTACCGGGAGGATATAAGTCATTTAACAGCCTCCTTTCTGCGCCGGATCAACCAGAGAATCAGCCAGATCAAGCAGACTGGGAACGAGAACAAGCCCAAAATAAAAAGTCCGGCTCCAACCGATCCGAGGATTGAGTTCCCGGTGGCTATATTGCTGATGATTCCGAACAGTGCCAGACCAAAGCTGAAAGAGAGCCAGCAAAAGAAAGCATATTTACTCTCTTGGGCGTTTGCGGGTACTCTTGATTCTCCCTTTTTGTTTCCAAGCTGGGTTTTTAGCTGTTCGCTTAGAAGTCGTTCCTGCTTCTCTAATTCAGTGTCTCCGATCGCCCTTGCGTAATCTTCACGAAGCAGGTGATACCCCAGTTTATCCTGCGTATTTTTTGCTCGATGCAAAAACTGCTCCAAAGTTTCTTCCGCTTCTGTCCAGCGCTGTTGTTCCAGCAGAGCGGAGAACCAGTTCGCTGTAATGATGCTTTTAGAATGCTTGCTGAATGCCC
>URXI01000386.1 GCA_900551775.1 uncultured Eubacterium sp.
TGAATATGGCCTCCAAATAGTTAAATTCCTTCTGTAACGGAGCCGACTTCGTTTAGCATCGGATTTTCATGCGTTTGCCGTGTCAGCTCCTCCGCCACTTGATGCGCATCTCCTCTTCAGCAATGACAATCCTGCCCTCCTCGTGGAGCTTTGCCAGCATGGTTTTGATGGTGCAGCCGTTGAGACAGTATTGGCCCAGGTTAAAGGCTAAATCATATTTCTCGAATAGCGCCGCCATCAGATCATCAAAGGTCAGACCCTCCCCGCCGCAGAGTGTCTCTACGTCATTCATGATGTCCAATGTATTTTTGATATTGGCCTCCGCCAGAGGAACGATATCCTCACACGGAGCGGCGTGAGAAGGGATGAACAGGGATGCCGACAATCCCTTTACCATCTCCAAAGTCTCAAGATAGCTTCCTGCATCAAAGATATGGGAGATTCGATACTTGTCGAGAGTCTCCTGCCCCATCAGGCAGTCTGCCAGAAAGACAACGTCGTCGTCAGTGCGGATGCCGAGCTGTCCGTCAGAATGGCCTGGCAGGCTTATAACCGATAAACCCTGCGGCAGCACCTCCTCCGTCAGCTCCAACGCCTGGCATTCCTTTGCCATCAAAAACTTATTCTGCAGTTCCTTTGGCGGATAAGCGCCGAAGAGAAAGGCCGGCTCCAGCAGAGGCCTTTTGATAAAGGCTAAGTCGCTGCCTGCACTGTAAATCTTGCAGCCCGTCCTCTGCTGCAGCAGCTGGTTTCCGCCGATGTGATCCGCATGAAAGTGGGTGTTGATGATCATGGACAGCTTCCATCCCTGCCCTTCGATGGCCTTCAGCGCTTTCTTCCCCGCGTCCTTGTCGTTGCCGCTGTCGATGAGACAGACCTCCGACTCGTTGATCCTGTAAAGTCCCATCTTCGCCGGACACTCTATGTAGTAGGTCTTTTCTCCAACCTGAATTAGTTCGTACATCTTACTTCACCACCTTATATAACTCATCCGCTTCCGGCGGGGCAATCTCGATCTGCCGATCTCCATCGACCAGGTACAGCCCCTTCTTTCTCGCAGACCATGCCGATGCAGCTGACTTCGATACCGCCCTCCTGCAGTGCTGACATGATTCGCGGCTTCTTTGCCTC
Source organism: uncultured Eubacterium sp. (assembly GCA_900551775.1). Taxonomy (GTDB): domain Bacteria; phylum Bacillota; class Clostridia; order Peptostreptococcales; family Anaerovoracaceae; genus Senimuribacter. The sequence continues at coordinate 1,132 of URXI01000386.1, forward strand.
TGGCGCCACGATGAGCATGCAGCCGCTGGAAATCAGTCTCAGCCAGTCGATGCCAAAGTGGTCTGCGATTTTGATCGTTACAGGATCAACTGCCACCTGCTCTTTCCACACCTGGCAGCCCAGTCCGGCGATCTGGCACATCTCCCAGACCGCGCCCAGGATGCCGCCTTCCGTCACATGCCGGAAGTGCCGATCTCACCGGCAATCATGCCTTCCCTCACGACGCTGACCTGATCCAGCAATGTTTTGGCGCACATCAGCTCTTCACCGGTCAGCACCCCCGCAAGCTCCTCTTCAAAATCAGAGGCGATGATCCCCGTTCCTTCGAGCCCCGCGGTCTTGGTCATCAAGATATAGTCGCCTGGTTTCATGTCGTGTGCGCTCTGAGAGTCCCCTGCCAAGCCTCTGCCGATGGCGGTAGAGACAATGACTGGCTGATTCACCGCCGCAGTTATTTCGGTATGGCCGCCGATAATCTCCACGCCGACTTTTTCGGCAGCTGTGCCTGCCTGACCCATGATCACCGAAATATCTTCCTCCGTCGTCCCCTCCGGCAGCATCACCGTCAAGGTGATGCCCAGGGGTTCTATGCCGTTGCTGGCGATATCGTTGCAGGAAATGTGGATTGCCAGTCTGCCGATATCATTGACCGCAGCCGTAATCGGGTCTGTAGAGACCACGCACTCATATTTTCCGTAGTCGATGACGGCGCAGTCCTCCCCGATACCGGCTCTCGTTTTCACTTCCGGCCTCTTATACTGTATCTTATCTATGACGATCTTCTGCAGCATATTACTGTCCAGTTTCCCTACTTTAAGCATTTTCTATCTCTCCCGTTTCCAGCCATCTCTTTATGGTCTCTTCATCTATAATTGGAATGTTCAATTCTTTCGCTTTTTTGTTCTTTCCCGTGCCGGACTGCAAGTCGTTATTGATCAGATATCCCGTCTTTGCACTGACAGAACCTGCTACCTTGCCGCCGGCCTTTTCGATCTCTGCTTTGAGGGCATCCCTGTTCTCGTAGTGATTGAGGGATCCTGTGATGACAAAGGTGACGCCGCCCAGGAAGTCCGCAGTCTCTTCTTCCGTCTCGTCCAAGCGCACGACTTTGACGATGTCGTCTACGATCTTCTTCTTTGACGGATTGCCAAAGTAGACGACAAAGGCATTTGCCATGATATCCCCAATGCCGTCGATGGCGATCAGTTCTTCCTGGGTCAGATTCACGATCTTCTCCCACTTTCTGTGGCAGGCTTTCGCAATCAGGCGTGCGTTTGCCACGCCGATTCCTGGAATACCCAGGGCGTACAATAGGCGCTCCGGTGTGGTATCCTTGGCTTTCTCCACGGAAGCCTTCAGATTCTCAAAGGACTTCTCGCCAAACCCTTCCATCTCCGTAATCTCTTCCTGGAACCGTTCTACGTGGAAGACGTCGGCCAGTTCCTTGATCAGCCCTTTGGCGATCAGTTTCTCGATGGTGGCCTCAGAAAGGCCATCGATGTTCATGGCGTCTCTCGACACGAACAGGGTAAAGCTCTTGATCTGCTTCGCCAGGCAGTCAGGATTGGTGCAGAATAGCGTCTCTACGCCGTTGTCATTTCTGATCTCCGCCTTGTGCTGACAGACCGGACAGTTATCCGGCACATGGATGCTGTTGCTTTGGGTCAGGTTTTCTGCGATCTGCGGAATAATCATGTTGGCTTTGTAGACCGTAATTCGATCCCCCAAACCCAGCTTCAAATCCCGCATGACGCTGATATTGTGTACCGACGCGCGGCTGACTGTAGTCCCTTCCAGTTCCACCGGATCAAAGATAGCCACAGGATTGATCAGACCTGTTCTGGACGCGCTCCACTCCATCTCTTTCAGAGTCGTCTCGGCCAATTGATCCCGCCATTTGAAGGCGATGGAATCCCGTGGGAATTTTGCCGTACTTCCCAGACTCTGACTGTACAGAATATCGTCAAAGGTCAGCACCAGCCCGTCAGACGGCACATCGTTATTTTCAATGGCTTTTTCGAAGTATTCTACCGCCTCGATGATCGTCTCCGCAGTCACGGCTCTATATTCTACAATCTCAAAGCCCTGACCGGCAAGCCATAGCATCTGCTTCTCTCTGCTGTTCGCAAAATCAACGCCGTCAGCCTCCACCAGGCTGAAGGCGAAGAAATTGACGCTTCTCTGGGCGGTAATCTCGTTATTCAATTGCCTGACGGAACCGCTGCAAAGGTTCCTCGGATTCTTATATTTCGCTTCCGCATCCGGGATAGACGCGTTGATTCTCTCAAACTGGCTGTATGTGATGACCGCCTCCCCCCGCAGAACCAGTCGTCCGTCAAAGGGAATCTCCACCGGTACGTTGGCAAAGACCTTAGCATTGTTTGTGATGACCTCGCCAACTTCGCCGTTGCCGC
>URXI01000387.1 GCA_900551775.1 uncultured Eubacterium sp.
AATGTCCTACACTTTTTTTCTCCCTAGTCAGTTTGCGGACTGCCACAGCACCCAAACCCTGCCTGGTAGTCCGCAATGGCCTCGCTTTCAAAAAATGTCCTGCACTTTTTTTCTGCCTAGTCAGTTTGCGGACTGCCACAGCACCCAAACCCTGTCAAACCGTGACTAACTCTACACAAATCCATTTAGAATTCCACACCATCAATACCGATTCAACCATCGCGCAGAGAATCCTGATATAATCGAAACGAGGCACACCTCACAGTATGCCTTGTCTCTCGTCTATGCTTTTGCGATTGCTAATTGTTTTCTCATCTTAGCAATTGTCACCCGATAGACGCCGTATATGATGGCCGCGAACAGTGCCACGACGACAAAGCAGACGCCCATGCTGATGATTTCGCTAGGTGCGATTTTGCCGTCATTGGCGTACATGAGCATGAAGTACAAGAGATACATCACGAACATGCCCACCATGGCAGGTACGGTGAAGACCCTTCCCGCCTGGCTGCGCAGTTCTTTGTTGAGGAACTTCGGCGATGCCCCCAGCCGCTTCAGATCGTCGAAGACGTACCGATTGTTGATGGCGATGGTCATACATCTGGTGTAGCAGATGATCAAAGCGGACAACATGCAGACGATGGCGATAAAGAGGAACATCATCATATATACGGCAAAGGTCCGCATGAAGTCATTTTGATCCATGACCCTGATCTTCGGCATATACGACCAGAACTGGCGGAACTCGGAGGAATCCGGGTTGTCAAAGCTGAGCTTTGTCATGGCGGCAGTCTCACCCCAGTACTCTTCTCCCCTCTGCTCAACCCCATACTTATACACTCTGTCATAATAGCTGGCAACAGGCGCTTTGTCGTCCATGGATTCGATAAAGCCATGGTAGAGGCTGCCCGCAAACTGATAATTGTCGCCTTTGATGTTGAAGAAGGTCATTTCCTCTACCCACTGGTCGTCAAGACCCTTTGATAAAGCCCCATAGTCCTGGTCATTGAGCACATAGTACTCCTCGATTCCGTACAACATGCCATAGGCGACGGCGCCGCTAAACTTAACGGGAAGCTGTTTCAAGGTGGTCATATTGGTCAGCACAGTAGCCTCGTCGTTGATGGCGATGGTATTGCCATCCCTGTCACCTACAGCCAGATACTCGCCCTTCGGCACAGAAACCTTTTGTCCGGTCATATCGGTGAACTGGCTGGCAGAGAGAAACCTCCCCTCGGCATAAAACTCTCTGCGTTCGAGATGATACTTGCCGTCTCCATCTTCGACCTCCTCATTGCCATCCATGCCCAGGGTGGCGTAAGTCGTCGTTTTGTAATCATCTATAGATAAACCCTCTTTTGATGCCAGCGCTTTCACGTTCTTTTCACTGGCAAAAGTATTGCCTGCAGGATAGCGGAAGCAGTAGTCGTATGGCCGTTCATTGGCCTCGATGATCTGGCCGGATCCCGTCATCGGCAGGTAGAACATACCAAAGCAAGCGCCCGCAATCAGCAGCGTCACCACCAGCATGTTGTTGACCGTCTGCCTGCCTTGGAACTTCATCATGCTCCTGGAGATGATGCCCTTATAGCGATTTTTGTGATTCTTCCAACCGTTGACTACGGTGTGGAGCAGGATCAAGTAGAGACCGATAAAGACCGGCACGTAAAGCAAGTTGATCCACACAGGCGCATAAGCCTGAAAGATGCTCTGATAGATCTGGCCGCCAAAATATCCTGCCACTGCCCCGAACAACAGCAAAGCGATGCCCAGAATGCCGCATCCCTTCCCCACAGAGCGGACCGGCTCATTCTTGTGTTCCTCGTGGATGACTTCCATGATGTTGGTCCTGCCCAGATAACGCATTGCCAGCACGATGGCTGCCGCCAAGACCAGAACCAGGAAGGCCGCAGAAATCCACAGGCACTTCAGATCAAATGTCAGAATCATCTCCTTGCTGTCCACCACCAGGAGACGGAACCCCTGCCAGATCAGCCATGCGAAGGGGATGCCTGCTGCGGTTCCCGCCAGAGCCGAAAGACCGCTGAGCAGCACAGTTTCCGAAATCAAGCCGGGGGCAAGACGCTTCTTTGATGCGCCCAGGGCCATCATGGTGCCGATTTCCTTTGACTTCTTGCGGAAGAACAATCCCGCCGCATAGATGGTGAAGACCACGCAGCCCACGCAGGCCAGCGCAAAGATGGCCATGACCTGCTTCCTGCTGTCTCCGCCCTCCGGCAGCACCTTCAGCACTGTGGGAGAAAACATCATGGCAGAGTAAGCGGTGATCAGCATCAGCGATATAAAGGTACAAAATGTATATAGTGCGTAGTTCTTGCTGTTGTTTTTTCTCAGCTTCTTCTGTACTTCTCTCATCGTCATCATTTTACTTCACCACTCATTTCCTTGATTTCCTGCAGAAGCTGGTCGTGGAAGGCGTTTTGATCCCCCTTGTTCTCCATATTCTTGAACACGTTTCCGTCTTTCAGCAAAATGACTCTGTCACAGAAGGAGGCGGAAAAGCTGTCGTGGGTCACCATGAGGATGGTAGCCCCCAGCTTGGCGACGGCCTCTTTGAAGGAGTCGATGACCGCTCTGCTGGACTTGCTGTCCAGGTTTCCCGTCGGCTCGTCTGCCAGAATGACGAGGGGGTTGTTGATCAAAGCTCTCGCCACGGCAGTTCTCTGTCTTTCGCCGCCAGAAACCTCTGCCGGGAACTTGCCTTTAATGTGGTCGATGCCGAAAAGGGTCAGCAGTTTATCCGCCAGCTTTTCGCCCTCCTCGTCTACGCTGCTGTTGATGATCCGCGGCAACAGGATGTTTTCTTTGATGGTCAGTCCGTCCAGCAACATGAAATCCTGGAACACGAAGCCCAGCTTTTCGTTTCTCACCTTGGCCAGACCTTCCTCGCTCATGTCCGCCAGCTCCTGTCCGCCTAAGATGATCTTTCCCTCGTCAAAGGGGATGTAGCAGGAGATGCAGTTGAGCAGGGTGCTCTTACCCGATCCGGATGGACCCATGACAGCCACGAATTCTCCCTGGGCGACGCTGAGATCCACCCCCTTCAGTACCTTGTATTTTTCCTGTCCCACCATGTAGGACTTATAGAGGTTTTTTACATATAACATTTTTCGTTCTCCCTTTCGTTTGTCTTTGATGGTATTACTATAGCACCAAAAGACAGGCGGAAAATCCGCCATGTCATTTTCTGCACGTCTGATGTAACCTTTGGCAGAGCCCCTGCAGAGTATGTAAAATTTGACACTTTAGATGTAAAGTTCTGCGAAATTATGATATAATTTTGTGCAGATAGAAATTGAAAGGCAGGTAAGAATATGCTGAGAATCGCCTTGTGTGACGACGAAACCGGCGCAAGGGACGCCCTTCGTTTTCAGCTGGAGAAAATACTCTTTGACGGAAACGAGGAAATCGTATATGAATTCAACTCCGGGAAGCGGGCGGTCAGCTGGCTGGCCAAGCATCCCGGCGAAATAGATCTGTTATTTTTGGACGTGGAGATGGACGAGATCAACGGCATGGA
>URXI01000388.1 GCA_900551775.1 uncultured Eubacterium sp.
GTCCGAATTCGGACTAGTTCGTTTTTGCTAAAGTAATATAGATTAGCTTTTTCTCTGCTAAAAACCGTAGATCAGCCTGGCGGCCAAGTCATCTTACGCTTGCCGAGAATGTGGAAGTGGAGATGCTTTACCGTCTGGAAAGCGTCTTCCCCATTGTTGCTGACAACTCTGTAGCCGTTTTCAAGACCCAGATCCGCTGCGATCTCGTGAATCTTGAACATGATATAGCCCAGAAGCTCTTTGTCCTCTTCCTTCACATCGTCCAGCGACTCGATGTGCTTCTTCGGAATCACGAGAACGTGAACCGGTGCCTGTGGTTCCAGGTCGTGAAACGCGATGATCTTGTCGTCTTCATAGGCGACGTTGGACGGAATATCGTGACTTCCGATCATGCAAAATATACAATCAGCCATAAACAATCTCTCCTTTCATGCCATCTTTATATTCTTTTAAAAGTCTTACATTGTAAAACTGATTTAACCGTTCACTGCCGCCGGGTACGTAGACCTTGATATAGTTGTCCGTATATCCGGTCAGCAGACCGTCTTCGCTCATCTCTTCGAACAAAACCCGCCGCTGGGCGCCTTCACATAATGCGAAAAAACGTCTGGCATCCTCCGCCGCCTTTTCTATCAGGACCTTGCTGCGTCTGTTCTTTACCTCGCCGGAAAGCTGATCAGGCAGTGCAGCAGCCTTTGTCCCCTTTCTCGGTGAATACTTGAAAGCGTGGACCTTGCAGAATCCAACCTCGTCGACAAGCCTGAGGCTGTCAGCAAAATCTTCTTCTGTTTCGCCAGGGAAACCGACGATGATGTCTGTGGTGATGCCGTACAGCGGATCAAAATCTTTCAGCACTTTGACGATATCGAGATATTCGGCTCTGTCATAATGCCGGTTCATCAGCTCCAGCACCCTGTCCGATCCGCTCTGGATGGACAGATGCAGGTGGGGACAGAGCTTCTCATACTTGAGCAGCCCCTGAACATACCCCGCGTTGATGACCGTCGGCTCCAAAGAACTGAGACGGATGCGAAAATCCCCCGGCAGTGCGTTCAGCTCTGCAATCAAAGGCTCGATGCCGCCGTAACCCAGATCCTCCCCATAGAGCGCCGTATTGATTCCTGTCAGAATCAGCTCCTTGAAACCCTTCTCGATGAGTCCTGCGGCTTCCTCTACGATCTCCGCCAGATCGCGGCTTCTCACCCTGCCTCTGGCATAAGGTATGATGCAGTAGGAGCAGAACCGATTGCAGCCCTCTTGGATTTTGATGTAGGCGCGAGTCCTGGACTCCATGCTGGTGATGATGCCAGAAGATTGGTACTTGTCCAGCTCCTCGTAAGCCCTGACGTGACACTGGGTCTCGCCGACCGCCTTAAATTCCTCGATGTATCTGAGCAGATTTTGTTTCTCCCCCGTACCGGCGACGATGTTGACGCCCTCGATTTGGCTGACCTCGTCGGGACTGACCTGGGCATAACACCCTGTCACAGCCACCACAGCGCCCGGGCTGACCTTTTTCATCTTGCGGATATATTGGCGCGACTTGCGGTCCGCCAGATTTGTCACCGTACATGTATTGATCACATAAGCGTCTGCAAAATCCTCTTCCCCTACGATTTCGTGGCCCGCTGCAGCGAACTGCTCCTTCATGGCCTCGCTCTCGTATTGGTTGACCTTGCAGCCTAATGTGTGAAATGCGATTTTCATAAACATCCTCTTTCTATTGTGTAACTCTAACTAGTTACTTAAATAGTACAACCTTTTTCTCACAACTTCAAGAATAATCTTCGCCGCCTGCGCATTATATTGTTATGAAAGGATTGTTTTATGGCAAAGAAATTTTTCTCTGTTTTTTTAATATGTCTGTTCGTCTGTGTCATGGTCAGTGAGCAGAGCCTTCAGGGGCTCATGGTCGCCGCAGACAAGTCGAACAAAGATTACATCAAATGGGTTGATTTTGATATCACCTACGAGGCGCTGGAAGACGCCATGAATGTAGACATCGAAACCTACGAGCAGGACCTTCACGTCAGCTGGGTCGACATCCTGGCTTTTCTCGCCTGCAAATATGGCGGCGACTTTTCCATGTATACCCACAAGGATATCGACTGGTTTGTCGAAAAACTCAATGAAGGCAGTTCGGTAGAAGACATCACTTCCAATATGAAATCCTACCCTTATTATTATAAAGCCTACTGCGCCGTAATCGGCAATTTCCTCGGACTGGATCAAAATGGCAACTATGGTCTTATCGCTTACTCCCCTGTAGCAGAGGGCTATTGGTATACCGACAGTGACGATTTTGGAAATGGCCGCAGCTACGGTTTTGCCCGCAAACACCTTGGGCACGACATGTTCGCAAGCGTCGGAACCCCTGTTGCAGCAGTTGAAGGCGGCAAGGTTGAAGCTCTCGGCTGGAACCAGTACGGCGGCTGGCGGATCGGCATCAGAAGTCATGACGGTTTTCGTTATTACTACTATGCCCACCTTCGCAAAGATTCTCCATACATAAAAGATCTCAAAGAAGGAGACACAGTCAAAGCCGGCCAGATTATCGGCTATTCCGGCCAGAGCGGATACAGCGTCAAAGAAAATGTCAACAACATCAATGTTCCTCATCTGCATTTCGGCATGCAGCTGATCTTTGATGAATCACAAAAAGAATGCAACTCAGAAATATGGATCGACACTTATGCCTTGATCCGTCTTCTGTCAAAACACCGGGCGTCCCCGGAGGTCAAAGAAACGGCCAAAACTGCCGCCGCTGCGGCGCAGGTTCCCATTTTGATGTATCACGGCCTGACAAAAAAGCAATCTCAGGTCAACGATTATTTTATTCCCGTTTCTACCTTCGAAAACGACATGAAATATCTCAAAGAACACGGCTATACAGCAGTCACAATGACGGAGCTGATCGACTACGTCTACGACAAGACGGGAAAGGCAGCACTGCCCAAAAAGCCGGTGGTCATCACTTTTGACGACGGCTACTGCAATAATTATAATTACGCCACTCCAGCGCTGAAGAAGTACGGCATGAAAGCGGTGATCTCGGTCATCGGTCACGCCTGTGAGGAGGCCAGCGTCGCAGAATACCGGGCGGAGGATTACTGTAACGTGACCTGGGACCAGATCAGAGAGATGGCCGGCTCCGGTCTTTGGGAAGTGCAAAACCATACCTGGGATTTTCACACGCCAAAGGGCGGACGCAAAGGCGCCAGCCGAATGAAAGGCGAGTCCGAAGAGGCTTACGAAAAGACCCTGCGGGAGGATTTGACGCAGCTGCAGGAAAAACTGAAGGAATCCACAGGCATCTATCCCAACACCTTTACCTGGCCTTTCGGCGCCTACACAGAAGACAGCCGCGATCTTCTCAAATCCATGGGATTCAAGGCGACCCTCAGCTGCAACGGCGGCATTAACACCATCAAAAAAGGAGATACAGAAGGTCTGTACCTCTTAAAGCGAAAGCTGAGGACGCCAAAGGATTCCCTGGCAGAGCTGCTGCAGTGAGCGTGAAGC
>URXI01000389.1 GCA_900551775.1 uncultured Eubacterium sp.
CATAGACGAAGGTAGGCGTTGTCTTATCTTTTGCAGGAGCTGAAATGACTACTTTCTTAGCGCCTGCTTTGATATGATCCATCGCGGTTTCAGTAGTAGTATAAGCCCCTGTCGCTTCAACTATGTATTCTGCTCCGCATTTATCCCAAGGAATGTTCTTCGCTTCAGATTCACTGTATACAGGAACCTTTTTACCGTCCATCATAATTCCGTTTTCATACTTTTCAAGTGATTTAGGGAATCTTCCGAATGTACTGTCATATTTCAGCATGTAAATCAGATAATCGATATCCGCGTTACGGACATTGATCCCTGCTATTTCGATCTCCGGCATGTCCATTGCCGCCCTGATCACTACTCTGCCAATTCTTCCGAATCCACTAATACCAACTTTAATTGCCATAATTTACCTCCATATCTCTCTTTTATATAAGAATTAAAGTTTTGTATTGATATATATTAAAATTAATTAATATCATATTTGGGGGACAATTCCATTAGAATCTCCTTCTCTTTGAGGAGGATAGGATGTTCATCCCTTCTCTGTACTTTGCCACTGTCCTTCTGGAAATATCGATTCCTTTTTCTTTCAGAATTTCTACCATATCCTGGTCGCTGTAAGGTTTTCTTGGATCTTCTCCATTTATGATTTCTTTGATGATCGACTTTACACTGTTAGAGGAGACCCCGGCACCATCGCCGCCAGAGACGCCGCTGGAGAAGAAATACTTCAGTTCAAAAACGCCTCTCGGACTCTGCATATATTTGCCGTTGATAGAACGGCTTACCGTCGATTCATGTACGCCGACTTCTTCGGCAATCTGCTTCAGGGTGAGCGTCTTTAAATACTTCTCTCCCTTATCGAAGAAGTCCTGCTGATACTTTACAACTGCGCTGGCTACATTATAAATCGTTTGCTTTCTCTGTTCAATGCTTTTAATCAACCATACTGCCGCATTAAATCTATCATTTAAATACTTATTCAGTTCTTCGTCTTTGTCTGCTTCTGCCGACAATTTGTTATAGTAGGAGCTGACCATCAGCTTTGGCACACTGGTGTCGTTGTTGGTAACCACGAATTCGTCGTTAATTTTTTCAACAAAGATGTCCGGGATAACGTATCTGGTCGTCTCACCTGATGAGAAAAGCCTTCCCGGCTTTGGCTCCAGTGTCTTAATCAAATCTGCAATCTGCTGGACTTCCTGGTTCTTCATGTTCAGGGTCTTTGCGATATGTGCAATCTTGTTGTCCGCCAGATCCTCCAACATGTTTTCTATGATGTATTCAATCTCATCGGTCAGAAGCCCCTTTGAGGCAAGCTGAATGATCAGGCACTCTCTCAGGTTTCTGGCCGCAATGCCGGTCGGATCAAAGGTCTGGATAAAGTTAAGCGTATCTTCTACATCTTCAATTTCGGCTTTCACAGCCTGGGCAATTTCCTCTACAGAAGCGGTCAGATATCCGTTGTCATCGACAGCTTCGATAATATACTTGCCGATTGCCGCATGTTTTCCTTTGAGACTGGAAAACTGGAGCTGCATAAAGAGATAATCTGTCAAAGTATCTTCTTCAGAGACGTACTGCTCGTATGTATAGTCGTCATCTTCATCAGGTGAATATTCCCACTGCTTGAAGCTCTCTTCTTCATAATCAGCTTCTCTGATTTTTTCTCTGATGTCGACTTCCTGTGTGTCATACTCCTTTTCGGCCTCCAGCACAGGATTTTCAAGCAATTCATTTTGGACATAATCAACTAACTCCTGGTTGTTGAACTGCAATATCTGTATTGCCTGGATCAGTTCAGGAGTCATGGATAGTTTCTGGGTCTGTTCAATTGTGAGCTCGTATCCTAATTTCATAATTCCTATCTCCTTATGCAAATAGTATACCATATTGAATCAGTCTATTTCAAGCCTGGAAAGTCCAATTGTCTTAATGCCTCAAATAAAATAATGTTTGCGGAATTTGCAAGGTTGAATGAACGAAGTCTTGTGTCCTTACTCATTGGGATTCTGATTGCCTTATCCTGATGTGCTTCGATGAAGTCTCTTGGCAGTCCTGCGGTCTCCCGGCCAAAGAGAAACATGTCTTCATCCTTATATTCTGGTTCTGTATAGATTCTCCCCCCTTTGGTGGTAGCCAGATACATGGTTCGTCCTTCATATTTTTCCATAAAAGCTTCTAAACTCTCGTGTACTTCCAATTTCACATAAGGCCAGTAATCCAGCCCCGCCCTTCTGACAGCTTTTTCATCTATGGAAAACCCCAGCGGCTCCACAAGATGTAATACTGTGTCCGTCGCTGCGCAGGTTCTCGCTATATTCCCAGTGTTAGGTGGAATTTCCGGTTCTACAAATACGATGTGTAATGACATTTTATTTACCTCTCTTACATTTACTTCTTAATAATAAAGGTTTTTTGTTAAAATTTAAAGACAAAAATGAAATTTTGGTATATAATTTTTATCAATGTAAAAATATGTACAAGGAGGCTGTTATGAAAACAGTAAAAATCGGAATACTAGGTCTGGGAACCGTAGGCGGTGGAACTTACGAGATTCTGGATATGAACAGAGAATTGATTGAAAAAAGAATCGACAGAGAAATCAAAGTCGAAAAGGTACTAGAAAAAAATATGGATAGACTGAAAGCACTTGGACTTCACGAGAGTCAGGCCACACAGAATCCTGATGATATTTTAAAAGATCCGGAAATTGACATCGTTGTAGAGGCACTCGGCGGCATTGAACCGTCCACTACTTTCATGCTGACTGCCATGGAAAACGGTAAGTCAGTCGTTACACCGAACAAAGCTGCCGTAGCAGCAAATTTTGACAAGCTCCACAAGACGGCAGAGGAAAACAATGTAGAATTCAGATTTGAAGCCAGCGTCGGCGGCGGCATTCCTGCCCTGACTGCTATTACAGAAGCCCTGGCCGGCAACGAATTCAGTGAAGTTATGGGAATCCTCAATGGGACGACCAACTATATCCTGACAAAGATGACAGATTTGGGCCTCGATTATAACGAAGTGCTAAGGGACGCACAGGCAAAAGGTTTTGCAGAAGCTGACCCTACTGCTGACGTCGAAGGCATCGACGTGGCAAACAAGCTCTCTATCTTGATGGCTCTCGCTTTTGATAAATACGTTCCACCGACAGAAATTCCAACTGTAGGCATCAGCAAGATCACCATGGACGACATCGAGGCTGCAAAAGCCAAAGGCTGCAAAATCAAACTGATCGCCCAGGCAAAAAAAGTCGGCGATTCTGTAGAATACAATGTAAAGCCTATGGAAATTGAAAACGCACATCCGCTTGCCGGCGTATCCAATGAGTTCAACGCGATTTATGTTACAGGAAATGCAGTTGACGAAGTGATGTTCTACGGCAAAGGCGCAGGCGCCCTCCCGACAGGCAGCGCCATCGTAGGCGATATTCTTGCCATTGCAAAAGCATTATAAAGAGTCCAGCTAAGAAATGTCAAGAGGTGATTTGAAAAAAAGAAATATTTTATCAGT
>URXI01000390.1 GCA_900551775.1 uncultured Eubacterium sp.
TCCTTTCTGGGACTATTGTTGACCAGAAGCTCGGACACCAGCTCCTTGCCCGTTCCGGACTCCCCAAGGATCAGGACCGTGGCGCCGTCAAAGGTCGCTACACGCTGGGCGAGTTCAACGACCTTTCGGAACGACTCGCTATTTGCAATAATGGTCCCAACGCCCAAACGGATCTTCATATCTTCCAGCTGCTTGTTTTGCCTGCGTATAATTTCTTCTTTATCCCGGAGGCTGGCCTGCATATTGTTCAGAGATGTGATATCCCGCACATTGTTGAATATGTAGCGCACTTCCCCATTTTCACCGAAGATCGGCGTGGCCGTGGCCAGGACCGTCAGCTGCGTATTATAGTTGTAGCAAACCTTAGAGGTCTGCCGCTTCTGCTCAATGGCCTCAAGGCACACAGAGTCGGAAAAGATCTTTTTCTCCAGCAGCTCCTCCGTGCTCTTTCCCATCAGGTCCTCTTTGGTCACCCCCAGTAAAGACGCATTGGCGGAGTTGGCAAAGAGAATCCTGCCGTTCCCATCCGTAATCCATATCCCATCATAAGAGGACTCCAGCATCTCAATCAAGCTCTTCGCGTCAATCATAGTCTCTTTATCTCCTTCCGGTGCTCGCCATTCTATTTCCCTCGTTACTTATTTTACGGTGCTAAATTTGGAAAAGCAACATCGTCTTTCCTAGCACCAGATTTATCATTAGCTAATAATTGACAGGGCTCCTTATCGTTGATAATATAGATAAAGGATATGAAATGCATTATTTTACAACATCTATACCAAAAGAGGTGCTAAATGGCAACTGGGGGGAAATTTGTTACAGCCACTGATGTTGCGAACCGTGCAGGCGTATCGCAATCCACAGTCTCAAGAGTTTTTAATCCGGATAGCCGTTTACTGGTTCGTGATAAAACGCGAAAGAAGGTGCTTGAGGCTGCAGAAGAGCTCGGCTATGTTCCTAATGCCATTGCACAAACCATGGCATCCGGACGGTCCCGCATTATTGGCATCGTAGTTCCAAGTAACTATAATATTTTCCATTATCATATTCTCCAAATTTTAACCAATGTGTTTCAAATGTACGACCTGCGAACAATGGTATTTACTTCAGCGCCGACAGATAATATCAACGATCTCCTGCAGAATCTGTATCAATATCAGGTTGATGGTGTAATTGTCACTTCCGCAGTTCTTGGACAGAATGTCACTGGTTCCTGGACTCGCAAGGGTATGCCCGTAATACTCTTCAACAGTGATCTCCCAGATGCCGAAGTAAGCATGGTACAAAGCAATCATTTTCACAGTGGTGAGCAAATGGCTGAATATCTGACGGCAATGGGGTATCAGCGGTTTGCCTATGTCACAGCAGAAAAAAGCCCACACTTGAATCTCCGCTCTCGTCAAGAGGGGTTTCTCAGTGGGCTAATTGCACACGGAATTGATAAATGCCAGATTATTCCGGCGGCATACAGTTATAAGAGCGGTTGGGAAGCAGGCACCTTCCTCCTCAGTCAGAAAGATGTTCCTGACGCAATCTTTTGCAGTGGCGATATCAACGGATTCGGCGTAATCGACGCCATCCGGCAGCAGACATCTCTGCGTTTGGGATTCGATATCGGAGTCTCTGGATATGACGCTCCCATTATTGGTGATTTTCAGGGATATTCCATGACTGCTCTTGCGCAGCCTACTACGCAGCTTGCCAGAGACGCAGTAGAAATGTTGCTCCAATTGATTGCAGAACCGGAAACACCGAAAAAGAAGATCATCCGCCCCATGAAACTCATTATTCGCACTTCAACTCAAATGAGGAAGCATCAAGCCGAGCAAAATGCATAAATTCCAAGCCTCAAAAACAGCGTTTTTCTCATATTGACAGGTAAGGAGAAAGGGGTATATATTTTATTCCAGAAATGAATGCGCAGTCATTTCTGTTGATATCGAGCATATCAATGGAATTATACCGTAATACCAGAGGGGATGATTCGGTATTTTTTTATTTTGCAAAATGAATGCGCATTCAAAACATAATAAAGGAGATATCATCATGAGCGTCGTTCCTGAAATCAAAAGTCCTCTGGAAGAGAAAATCGTTGTCAAGCCCATCCTGTGGACCATGTATCATATCCATGCATATCAAGGACCGTGCCGGTATGGCCAGGGTTATGCATTGACGACCGAAGCCGACATGGAAGTTGCCCAAAAAGAATACAATCGCTTCCTTGAGCGCATTCATGAGGCAGTAGATCCGAAAAAGGTTGAGGTCTTGGATGGCTCCCTGCTGCACTGGAACGAAGACTTCGTAATCCATGATAATGTATGGGAAGAGGCTCTGGCCGAAGACGAAAAAGTGGATATCTACCTCGTCTGCGGTTTGCGCATTTCCGGCTACTTTACTGTGGAGTTGGCAAGTCGTACCGCCAAAGCAATCGCCTTTGTCCCCCACGAGGCATCCCACTCTCCCTGTGATGATGTCGACATGAGCGCACATCTTCTGGCAATGGGCCGCAAAGATGTTTATCCCTGCCGCTACATGGACGATTTCGTAAAAGCAGTAGACGTTCTCCGTGTGAAAAAGATCCTGAAGAACCTGAAGATTTTCTTCCCCCTGAAAAATGCACAGCTGACCTTCGGCTGCCAGAGTTCCTATCTGACACTCGATGGTATTACGCAACAGTTTGGCACCCGTTTTTCCCATATCAATGCAGAGCAGGTTTTTGATGAGATTGACGCCTTGACTCCGGAAGAAAAAGCCGAGGCTTCTCACATGGCCGACGAACTAGTATCCTCTGCAAAAGGTGTCCACATGCCGGCAGAATATGTGAAAAATGATATGGAGTTCTATGTTGCAATCAAAAAGCTGATGGCGCACCATGGTTGCAATGCTTTTACCATCCCCTGCTTTGAAGTTTGTGCCACCAGACAGCTCAATGCCCGTAAGTTTACCTTCTGTCTTGCCAAATCTATTTTGACTGAAGATGGTATTCCTGCAGCGTGTGCCGGAGATGTCGGGTCTGTTATCTCCAAAGCCATCTTGATGGCTGTCTCCAACGCGGCTCCATATATGGGTAACACCTTGGTTTGGAATCCGGAAGAAAATGAGGTCCGGACCCTGCATGATGTCCCCACTCGTTATATGAAAGGGTATGACAAGCCTGCTCTTCCTGTGGAACTGGTTTCCTTTGCAATGGATGGTTGGGGCACTACGCTGCGTTATGATTTTGCGCAGGATGTCGGAGAAACCATCACTGCAATCAACCTCAGCCCTGATATGAAGAAAATCATGATCGTCAAAGGCGAGATTACAGGCTGTGACAACTACCTCGTACCGGAGTGCAAACTGGCTGTCCGCTACAAGGTCGCTGATACCAAGCATTTCCACGACTGTCAGAAATATGTGGGACATCATTTCGCTCTTGTTTATGGGGATTATGGTGATCAAATTGCTGAAGCTGCCGAGGCTTTGGGCTTGGAGGTCATGCGCGCATAAGCTTTCCAAACACGGCCTGCCAT
>URXI01000391.1 GCA_900551775.1 uncultured Eubacterium sp.
GGACTTCATCCTCAACCATTGCAGGTTTCCCGTCGGGTCCAGGCTGCATTGTCTGATAGGCAAAAGTAACATGGTCATAGGTAACGGTGTCATCTTTTCCATGAAACGTATCACCTGTCTGCTGAAGTTCTGGCGCATCCAGGACTTGCTCCAGCGCAGAAATCTTGTAGTTAAGCTGGGGCATGGTAGGCAGGAACCCAAGAGATTTGAGCAGCGGCATACCGATACTCAGGGAAAGGCATAACACCAAAATCAAATCCGGCAAAGCCGACCAGCCGGAGAGAACAAACCAGGCTCCCAGCGGCAGGGTAAGGATAATGGTGCAGGGCAGCAAGCTGCTGTAAATCGCCATCCACGGCCATGCAGCCTTATACCATGCCAAGGTGTAATCCCGATAATCGGACACATCCTTGCGGAACCGTTCATAGGAGTCAGCGTCTTTGTTAAATACCTTGACGACCTCCATCCCGTTGATGTACTCGATGATGGTATTGTTCATCTTCTGCCCGGCCATGTAGTAAGGCCCCATTTTCTTCATGCCGACAGAATACATCGTCATCATGGCAATCAGGCTGATGGGGATAGATGCCAGGGACAAGAGCGCCAGTTTCCAGTCCACAAAAAACATAGCTACATAGACCGCAATCGGGATCATCAGATTTGCGATCCCCTCCGGCATTGAGTGAGCCAAAAGAACCTCCAAACTGTCCACGTCATCCACAAACAGCTTTTTGACTGTGCCGGTGCCCTTATCCTCGATTACACCCAGCGGCAGCTTTTCAAATCGCTTTTGCAACGCAGTCCGCAAACGGAGAAGGGTATCATAAGCTGCCTTGTGTGAAATATTCAGCCCCCAGCCATAGAGAATAGCTTGCAGCACCAGGCATACCAGCACCAATACCACTCGCAGGATGATAAAAGAAGCGTCGATTGCCTCCCCCATGACCAACGGCGCGATTACCTGATAAGCCAGCACAAAGGGAAGAACCCCCATCAGAACGCTGACCAATACCACCGCCGTGGCCGCATAGAGCCCCTTTTTATGAGGCCCTGCGTACTCAAATACTTTTTGAAACATAAGTCTTACCTCCCATCAGTTAAAATATTTTTCTGAAAGGGTTTTCAAAATCTCAGGTGAAAGCCTGTGATTTTGTATGGCCCCGTGGTCATCCAACTGAACCACTTCCGTACAGGTACGGACAATGAACTCAAAATCATGGGATAC
The DNA here is from genome assembly GCA_900551775.1 of uncultured Eubacterium sp. Taxonomy (GTDB): domain Bacteria; phylum Bacillota; class Clostridia; order Peptostreptococcales; family Anaerovoracaceae; genus Senimuribacter. Next base: position 1,226 of record URXI01000391.1, read on the forward strand.
CACAAAAACGATCACCCCGGAATTTGAAAGCTGTTCAATCAGATTGCTGACGCGCACCATCGAATCATAATCTAACCCACTGGTAGGCTCGTCGAAGTAAATCACCGGGCTGTCCTTTACGATAGCGGCGCCGATGGTGACCCGTTGTTTTTGACCACCTGAGAGGGAAGCCGGGTGACGCTCCCGATATTCTGAAAGCTCCAAAGCATCCAATGTGGCGTCCACTTTTTCTTTGCAATCGTCCTTTATTCCAAGAGACAGTTCTTCTTCCACGCTGCTGGCAAAGAGCTGATAGTCCGTATCCTGCATTACCAGGTAAGACAGAGCGCGCCGTTGACGGGGTGTGAGTTTCTTTCCGTCAAAACTGATTTCCCCTTGCCGCTGTTTTAACAGACCGGTCAAAATCGACAAAAGCGTTGTCTTTCCCGCGCCATTGTGACCGAGAATCCCAATGACATCTCCTGCATGGGCTTCAAAGCTGACATTTTGGAATACGTCAGGCCCTTTCTTATAAGAGAATGCCAAGTCCTGCACCGCCAACAGGTGCTTCCCATCGGAAAGGCGTTCCTTTTCGTGATAGTTTTTCGCATCTCGTTCCGGATACGCTGTCCGCAGGCCATAGGAGATGCGCGTTTTCTCAGGCAGCGTGCAAAAATGTTCTCTGGTAAATTCTCGTTCGATCTTTCCATCCTGAATGAGAAACACCCGGTCAATCAAGTCCCGCAGATAATAGAAGCGATGTTCTACCACAAAGATGGTATAGCCGTCCTGCTTCAATTTTCCCATGATTTCGGCCAACCGTTTGGTAGCCGCATAATCCAGATTGGCGGATGGCTCATCGAAAATGTAAACCTTGGGTGAGAGAGCATAAACCGAGCCAATGGCAATCTGTTGTTTTTCCCCGCTGGACAGGGCGAAAATGCTCCTGTTCAGGTAGTCCACCAATTCCAAATCTTTGGCCGCCTTTGCGATCCGTTCAATCGTTTCTTCACGAGGAAGGCCCATGTTTTCACATCCAAAGGCCAGTTCCCTGGTAGTGTCTGTCATAAAAAACTGAGAGCGCGGGTCCTGGAATACAGTTCCTACCTGCCCGGCCAGTTGTGATGGTTTCATCTCCAGGAGTGAGTGCCCATCCATCACAAGATCACCCTGAATTTCTCCGGGGTAAAAGTGCGGGATCAGGCCATTAAGCGAACGGATCAGTGTTGTCTTGCCGCAGCCGCTTCGTCCGGTCAGAAGGATAAACTCGCCGGTTTCTACGGTCATATCAATTCCACGGAGGGTATAATCCTGGCTTTCTTCATAGCGAAAGCTGAAATTCTGAAATGAGATCATCGTCATACCCTCCACAAAATGATTTCCCCGATTTTGGTCTGGTCAATAAGGAGAAGCCCAGCCAAAAAGAGAATGCCCATCAGAGATACCACGATTTCCGGCCACGCAAAGCGAATCGGACGCAACGCATATCGTTTGCATTCCAGTTCCAGACCGCGTGTTGTGCCGGATGCCGCCAGTTCATCCGTGACCTTCAGGCACCGCATCAGCAGCGGTATCAAAATATACTCTATCGTTGCTAACGGATGGGATACCCGTTTCCAGAGGGTATCACTGATGCCGCGAATATCCATCGTGCAGCGGATTTGCCGGTATTCAATCCGTAAAGTAGGGATATAGCGGAACATGACCACAAGAGGGATCGTGACTGCCTGCGGCAACCGCATCCTTTGAAGAGCCACCATCAGATCGTCCATATAGGTGGTCTGCAATATCCAGAGTCCCATCATCACGATGGGGATCAATTTCAGGACCGTAACGCCAAACACGCTCATAATCACGCTCAAAACCGGCACCTGCACATAACGGAGCAGAGCGTTAAGATAGGCTACAATGATATAGGTCACTATCATTTTTACAGCCCATTTTCCGCCATTGCCTAAAGCGATAAACGCCCCATAAACCAGCATGAGCGCAAGGCTGACAACTTCTCCGGCCAAGAAGTAACTGACAAAACCGATGCACACCAGGAGAAGGATTTTGCAGCGTGGGTCCAGGAGCGCAGACCCATGAAGGGGCTGCCGCTCGATGATTTGTTTGATTTGTGCTTCTTCCATTCCAATGCCTCCCTATAAAATCAAAGCGCGGGACCCCATTCAGCCCCGCGCTCTGAAATCAGGCAGCCCGCTTGCCTGCGTTTGTCTGATACATTTTCAGGGGGCTGATCCTGTTATTTTACTGAAACGAGTCCAGCCTTGATAAAGTGCTTCTTCAACGCTTTCTGTCCGATC
>URXI01000392.1 GCA_900551775.1 uncultured Eubacterium sp.
TAGGCCTACGTCATGTCCTTCTGGGTTCTCGTGGGCGTCGGCGTGCTGGGACTTCCCCAGACGGCAGTGCGGGGCATGGGTTTCAAAGATACAAAAGCGCTGCATAACGCCATCATCTATGGAACCATCGTGGTCGGATTTTTGATGCTGGTCATGCACATCTCCGGCGTCTTTGCTCCGGCGGTGCTGGCTCCGGGCGAGTTTGAAACCACAGATTATGTTGTGCCGGCGTTGGTGCTGAAATACATGAACCCTGTGGTGGCGGGGCTGTTCATCGCAGCGCCTTTGGCGGCAGTCATGTCCACGGTGTCCTCACTGCTCATTCTGGCTTCGGCGGCCATCGTCAAAGACCTGTACATGAATTACATCGCAAAACCGGTGGCAAAGAAAGAACCGAAGTTCAACGGCAAAATCAAATGGATGTCTATCGGGACCACCTTCTTGATCGGTGTTATCGTGTTCATCTTTACCATCTATCCGCCGGATCTGATCGTATGGATCAACCTCTTCGCCATGGGCGGGCTGGAATGTGCCTTCTTCTGCCCGATTCTCTTCGGCCTGTACTGGAAGAGAGCCAACGGAACGGCGTGCATCTTGTCGGCGGTCTGCGGCGTCGCAGCCTTTATCCTGATGAATACTTATGGAGTATCCATTTTAGGCACATCGCCCATTGTGCCGTCCATCCTTATTTCTGTGGCGGCCTTTGTCATCGGCGCCTATGTCGGTAAGCCGACGGAGCAAAAGACCTTGGATTTGTTCTTTACAAAATAGATACAAGCGATACTTAAGCGGCAGGCTCCTCACGGAGCGGAGACTGATCTTTTCAGTTTCCGCTCTATTTTTTTCTATATCCGGTCATCTCCTGCGCTTCCAGGAATTTCAGGTGCTCCTTTGCTGTCATAAGCCCTTCGTGGTTAGGATAATAGTAGCCGTACCAGAAGGAGAAGGGATCTACCCAGTCGTTTTCACGAATGCGTCTGGCACCTTCAGCGGCGTAGGCTTCCCCAAAGTATTGCCTGGTGATTTCCCCGATGCGGGTCATCAGCTTTTCGTTGGGTTTGATATTCCAGTCAGCATACTTCTCTTTCCAGGCTGTCTGGAGGTCGGCGATATCACGTTCTTGATAAGTCTCTTCGTGAACCATGACAGCAGGCGGGTATTTTCCCGAGATGGTGCCTTTGCTCTTGCGATGTCCCAGAGAGACCATGATGACAGGCAGTACCTGCTTCGGCAGTTCCAGCAGCTCAGCGACTTGCTTCTGATTTGTGACGATGTTGCCGATGAGGACAGAACCCAGCCCTTCAGCTTCTGCGGCGATGCATAGAGTTTGAGCGGCAATGGCCGCGTCCATGATGAACATGGCGAGGCTTTCGTAATCGAATTGAATATTGGGCAAAATGGAATAGGACTCGGCGATGCGGCGTTCGCGGTGCAGGTCGACGCAGATGACCAGATTGACGGGCGCTTTGCCGATAAAACCCTGATTCCGGCAGAGCTTTGCCAAAGACTGCTTTCGCTCAGGACTTGTGACTTTGATGATAGAATAATTTTGAAATCCGCCAGACGTAGGGGCAGAGACTGCCGCCTCCAGGAGACGGGAGAGGACCGCATCATCCACTGGCTCATCAGTGAAGTCACGGCAGCTGTCTCTATTTTTCATGATGTTTAAATAATCCATAGGGAACCTCCATTGTTCTTTTTTCTGTTTATCATATTATCATAATTCTATTTCATGAAAATGTCACTAGGCAAAGGGTGAAAGATTGCGAGAAAAATATATCATATCATCCTCTTTCCCGAATAGGATAGGATAACAGGGGGCAAGTAGGATGAAGAAATCGATTTTGATGATAATGATGATTGGAGTGATTTTTTTTGGCACGGCTTGCGGCGGTGCAGGTGCCAAATATGCCGACTACGGCATGAAAACTTTGATGGAGTCTTCGACGGCGGATTGGGTGAAGACCATTGAAAAAGACTGCAAGATTGCTGGGTTTGGACGACCTTATGGCACTGTCAAGGAGACCTTGGACAAAGATGAAGAGAAAATGATATGGAGGGTGACCTTTGAGATTGATGAGGATATTACGCAGGAGATGGTGGATGGTTATGCGAAGGCCGTGTGGGATGCCTGCGTAGAAGCGGATGGAGGCAAAATGCACAGCTGCAACGGATACCTGTATGATGAAGCGTGGGATGCAGAGCGCAGCCAGGTGCCTCTAAACTATTACATATGGTACTATACCGTCAATCACAAGGAATTTCGCGTCGGCATTTATCCGACCAATATGGAGGACGGCATTCCAGGGGGCATCGTACTGAAAATAGAGCGCTGGAACTATATTAAGAAATAAAAACAATCTGGGCAGGTAGCCCTACTTGCCCAGATTGTTTTTTTGTAGATCTTCGGACGGAGCCTCGATATATCTTGCTGCTTTTAATTCTCTGACAGCCATGACGATGGCGGTGACTCCGGCCATGAAGTCGGCGATGGGGCCGGCATAGAGGATGCCGTCGATGCCGATCAGAATAGGCAGGACGACGATCAGAGGAAGCAGGAAGATGATCTGCCTGGTCAGAGACAGGAACATGCCCTTTGCCGGTTTGCCAATAGCCGTAAAGAAGTTGGACGTAATCGGCTGTATGACATTCAGGAAAGTAAAGAACAAGAAGATCCTGAAGTAACTGACCGCAAATTTGTAGTATTCTGCTGATCCGTCACCGAAGATAGAGATAATCTGCCTCGGCAGCAGCTGAAACATGAGGAACGCAAAGATCGCAATGGCAAATCCATAGGCCATGGCCTTCAGGTATGCCTTTTTTACCCGCAGATAATTCTCTGCGCCGTAGTTGAAGCTGACGATGGGCTGCAGCCCCTGGGAGATACCGATGGGAAAAGAGAAAAACACCTGATTCACCTTCATGATGATGCCGGCGCAGGCCAGGGGGATGGCTTCTCCATAGATGGACAGGGCGCCATAGTAGGCCAGGGACTTGTTGAGGACGATCTGTACCACCATCATAGCAATCTGATTGGAACAGGGGGCAGCACCCAGAGAAACCACGCGCTTCACATACTGCCATCGGATCTTTAGGTGCTCTTTTGTCAGCGTCACTGTCTTGCAGTGGCGCAGGTATTGAATGGCCATAACACCGGAAAGAATCTGACCGATGATGGTTGCAGCGGCAGCACCGGCCATGCCCCAGTGGAATCCAAAGACGAACAGCGCGTCAAGCACGGTGTTGACTGCAGCACCCACCAGGTTGCAGATCATGGCAAAGCGCGGGTTGCCGTCAGCACGGATCAGATGGCCGCCGCCGGCTGCCAGAATCAGAAAAGGAAAGCCCAGGGAGGTAATCCGCGTATAGGTTTTGGCATAGCCGAGGACGTTTTCCGGCGAGCCGAAAAAGCGTAACATGGGCGTCAGGAAAAGCTGGGTGATGAGACAGAGCGCCCCGCCGCAGATCAGAATCATCATCACCGCGTTGCCCAGGTAATAGGTGGCCTCG
>URXI01000393.1 GCA_900551775.1 uncultured Eubacterium sp.
CACCGTGGGTGTACTGCGGCGATACGTCTTGTTCTCAATCTGCTGGATCGCTTCCTGTTCCTTCTGGTACAGTTCCTCTCTCGTTCTTGCATATAAGGAAACCCGCCGTCCCTGCTGATCTGTCACACGGGTTCGATAATACTGCGTTCCCTTCATACTCACCGTACCATAATCTGGAAGCATCCTTCTTCTTGGTTCTCCATTTGAGAGCAGGGCGGCGATTGATAACATTAACTTGCTTTTCCCATTGCCGGGATCGCCCTGCAACAGAGTAACCTTGTCAAACGGAATATACGGATACCACAGCCATTTCACTTCTTTCGGCTCAATTTCGCTTGCCTTGATAATTTCAAGAGGTACAGTTACATTCATTTCATTTTCAATCATTTTCATAGTTCTTTGTTCTCCTTTTCGATAAATATTTTGGGCAATGCACCACAACACAGCGAAAACTCTGCTTACAGTCATTCCTGCATTTTCTGCAAAGTTCGTTGTAGGTAATGCGATTTCTTTCGTTCAGAAACAATGCCCAATCTTGTTTCCGTTTCTTACTCATTCTCGGCATATCAATCCTCCTTTCCGTCTGAAAATAAAAAAACCACAGGAAAGATACTCAGAGCCTTGTTTCTGTCATTTTTCGGGGCGAAAATCGGGCAAAATTGCCTTTCTAAGCCTTTCAAAAAAATCACGCAAGGTATTTGTACTAACCTGTGGTTATGTATGAAATTGTAGGGTTTGGGGCAACAAAAAACACCGTATTTCTACGATGTTTTCTGTCATTCAAGTAGCAAAAAACGTGACCACTAAAATTATAATCATAAGAACAGGCAAAAAGCGAAGATACCGTTCTAATAGAGCTTTTTAGACTTGTTTTTTGGGGCTTTATATTACTTTCCCTATTTTTTAAGGGTATAGGGTGTTACATCAAGTTCTTAGTATATGAAATTTGCAGATTATTCTTGGATTTGGCTCAAATCAAATGCACCGTTCTCAATCAACTTCAAAATTGTGTCTGCCAAGTTGTTTTTTACAGTTTCACTTTCATTTTCAACGCCAGAATACTCTACATAAATAGTGTTCTCTCCCATATCAAAGGTTGCATAATATATTACGGTTTTGACACCTTGACTATTTGACTTTGTTACGAAATATCCTGCGTTGATATCAACGCCGTCTACACTTGAAGTGATTGTATTTCCATCAATGATAGTATCTAATAGATTTACACCCTGTTTAGAAACTACCATTCTTGTATCATCAATTTTTCCCTCAAAACCCAGAATATTATGATTGTCAGCATCAAAATAAGCATCTGCGGTAACAGGCAAGTCTGCAAAAAGCATTTCAATTTCAGCATCGCTCAAAGGTCTTGTTGTTACATTTAAGTTAATTGAAGATTGTGATAAGTCATTTTTAACAAAAGTAATTGTTTCTCCATCATTCAGCGTGGCAATATCGTTTTTTGTACCAAACAGATTGCTTTGAAAAACTCCCACTCCAATCACAGCAACGAGTACGAAGCAAGCTGCAACAGACACCCATTTTTGCCGATTAGTTATTTTACTTGTTTTTTTCATAGGTTCAGCCTCCTTAATATACTGATTATCGACATTTCCCAATGCCCTTAAAAGTTTCTTTTCTTTCATACAGAGATACCTTCTTTCTCTAACAATTTTTTGAGTTCGTTCCTTGAACGAAATAATGACATCTTGATTTTGCTCTCGCTCATACCATATTCCGTTGCAATTTCTTTAATGGGCGATAAATACCAATATCTTCTCATAAAGATTTTTCGCTGTTCTAATGACAGGGAAGAAAGAAAGCGGTTGAGAATATCCGTTAGAGCAATTTCTTCAACAATGTTTTCTGTACTATCCAACGATGGTATGCACTCTTGTATTTCATCAAAAACCAATGGCATTTGCCCACCATTACGTTTCTTTGCATTAAGCAGTTCGTACCTGTCCAAAGATAGGTTGCGAGTAATCTTCCCTAAAAAAGTTTTTAGGACAGATGGACGGTTAGGCGGTATGCTGTTCCAAGCTCTTAAATAAGTATCATTTACACATTCCTCGCTATCTTCGTCATTGTGAAGAATATTAAAGGCTATGTATCTGCAATACTTTCCGTATTTTTTTGAAGTTTCGGATATAGCAGCTTCGGAGCGCTCCCAATATAAATCTAATATCTGCTTATCATCCATAGGCTTCTCCTCCTTTCCCTTGTATTAAGGCCTTTCACCCTAATAAACGGGAAAAATGTGTCAAGCGTCACTTAAATTCAAAAAATATTTATTCAAAGATTAGCTTTCATTTTTTGAAAGAATATAATAAAACAGCAAAAGGCTTACACCTACAAGTCTCTTAATATTCAATGCGGAAAATTACAATTCATCACTCTCATTTTAACACATCATACCATCTTTATGAACTTTCAATTTAACCACTTCCATTACACTCACGACTTAATGACTTCTTGAATACTTCCCGAAAAAGAAAACTGCCATCAGTAAAGACAGCAGTTCCTTTTCGGCTGGTATGCTATTAGGAATACACAATATCGTTCAATACAATCTCATCTGCACAGGCTCGGATATTATTCATCAATCCGACCCATCTCATCATATCCTCCGCTTTCAGTTGTTCCGTCACACCTTGTTTTCTTGCCATTTCCTTTATCAGATACTCCGCCATATTACACGCCGAAGTATCAATTTCAGCAAGGTGTTCATATAACTTTCCGCTTGTAAGCAGATTGCAATATAAGACTTTCCTATGCTCCCTCAAATATCTTTCCCTCATTCTTCCGTATTTTGTGAGCGTAGGCGGTTCTTCGTTTTCTATCGTCAAGCAGGGATAGTAATAATCTCCGATGAGTTCGTACTGGATACCAGTTCTTTCGTCTGTAATAAATCTTTGCATTCTGATTTCTCCTTCTGCTTCTTGTGATAAAATTCCAAAGACTTCTCGTTATGGTTTATCTTTTGACATTCTTCGGAACAGAATTTCTGCTGACTGTGTGTAGGCCAGTAGGTACTGCCACACACAGCACAGACACGCTGACGATAATAATGATTTCCTTTTTCAGCTTCTCTGTCGGCTTTTGTCTTGTCCTGCCTTGCCTGATAGCAACAATCTTTTGAACAGAATATCTGTCGGTTACTTGTAGGCACAAACTCTTTTTGACAGTGAGGACATATCTTTGTCTTGACGATTTCTCCACCGTTTTCAGCGAGTTTTTTCGCCTTTCGCTTCTCTCGGTAGGCTTTTTCACGCTCACGCTGTTTTGCCAAGCGTTCCATCTCAATCTGTTCTTCCTGTGCCTTTATTTCAGCAAGTTCTTCTTCTGTATAGGCAATATCGACCTGCCCGACATAGTTGAAGTAAATATCAACCTTTTGTGTCCTTGCTTTTCCCACACCCTCTGCTTCATAAACCACAATCTTGTCAATGAGTTCAGCAAACATCAAATCGGAAATTTCTGTCGGCTCTTTGCACTTGCGAATTA
>URXI01000394.1 GCA_900551775.1 uncultured Eubacterium sp.
CTGGGGTATCCAGTACAAGACCTTATGTCAAATGAGCAAAAAAATTTCAAAAACATAAAAACACCGTGGGCCGTGCCAGGCCAGTATCCCCAGATCAAACGTTCATGCCTTTGCCGTGGCTGCTATGGGAGTTGATATAATGATAAAAAACGAATATAAGCGATATTTAAAATCCAAGTTCAACTTGATTATCATCATCTGTTTGCTCATTCTGACGGTGATTAATTTTTATGGTACATATCTAGGCCAGATGGATTTACAAAATCAACTCGCGCATCCTGCTGAGGATTTGAACATTGAGAAAGCACAGGAACTGTTCAGCGGCTATAATGGGTTCACCTATCTGGGAAACCTTCTGTTTTCTTCAGATTTCTATATTCTGACTGTCCTCGTTTTGCTCATAGGGTTTGGTGCAGTGATCGGCGACGTTACTTATAAAAATTTGAGAAGCGGTTACGGAAACCTGCTCGTCCTGCGTTGCGGTTATAGGCAGTATATCAAAAAGACTCTGGCAGCGCAGTGCGGTTATATTATAACTTTCGTATGGGGATATTTTGTTGCAGTAGGAATAGTGGCCATGATATTGTTTAAAGTCAGCAGTCAAGTCACAATGAATATAGCGGCATCAAATGGGGTGCTGTCGGTGATCGTTTATTTGGCGGGGCATTTGCTTATCCTGTCTCTATATTTGTGCGTGCTCTTTATTATCTGTTCTTTGAGCACCATAATAATAGACAACAAATATATGGTTCAGTTGGTGCCGATTGTGTTATATGCTGTACCGATGCTTCTCGCTTCTACTTTGGGAAATGCAAGTAATACCATGGCAACCCTATTTTCTGTGTTAAATTCGGAGAGCTTTTTATTTAATATCAGGCATCTGCTGACTGCTGAACTTACAGTCTGGAAAATTCTTGTAGGGTCATTTGGGTTGCCCGCATTCTTCTTGGCAATTGCTGCAATATTGTATAGAGCAAACTGCGGAAAATATGAGAAAGGATACATATGAACAGGGCGATGGCATACTTTTTATGGGCGAGCTTCTGCATAGGGTTAACGATAATGGTGGTCTTCCAATCAGCAGTCATGTTTGGACCCAATGCGCAGCTGGGCCAGATCGCGGATTATATGATCTGTGATATACAGAAACTGCTGTTCAATAATATGCTATATTTTGCGGTACTGATCTATTTAGGCAGAAAAAATTATATGGATGAACATGTAGCCCTGCGGTGTAGAAATCAAGGGATAGAACTCATTCTGTATATGAACTTTCATGGAATCGTACTGTGCGCCATGTTTCTTTTGATGTTGATTGTCGGTCTATTTGCATCAGCGATAATAACGGGTATAGAAATATATGTACCAGTGAGTCTGCTTGTTTCGCTCACGTTGGCAGGACTCTTTGCCTTTGCCTGGTATATGATTTATTCTGCGGCTTATACGATCTCAAAAAATCATATTGTAGGCTTTTTCGTCCTTCTCATCAGCCAGCTGACAATTTTAGTCACGCATTTCTTCTTGCAGTTCATGTGTGATATTGATATAGCAAAATACTTGCTTAATTTCGTTTTTCCAATCATCGTGATTATCAGCACCGAGATCATCCAAAGGGTTGTGCTTGCGAAAAGGGAGTGGTACTAATTGAGGGAACTTTTGTGGAGTATTTATTATATCATACTGAATGTTCTTACCCAGATGGACACAACAGAAGACGATGCATTGAGTAATCTTGTAAGCAATTCCATGGGATTTAGTCTGAGTACAGGACAGACATCCGTGTATTTGGTGATTCTTTGCTTAATGAATTTTCTGCCATTTATATACAGTCTGACAAAAAAAGCAGACGATTTCTACTGCCTGCGAAGGTATATCGTAGTCCGTAGTGATTCATGGAACTTCCATAAGCATTTTCTGAAAAAAGCTTTACAAAAATTAACGGTTGTGAATGTAGTGAAATTCATATCAGAAATCCTTATATGCTGGAATTTACTGGGCTATTCGGAGACGATTCTTACTATTGCAAAAGTGAATGCCATGTATTATATCATTGGAGTGATGCTAATAGGGTGGATGGAATTACTGAAGGTACTGAGTGAAATGAGTTTCAAGAAGATTTTTGCCATTATCGCCATGGGGATTGTCGTCTTACAGTATTTCAACCACCGATCGATATTGTTTGACTTGGTTGTTACACCGGTGTCTTTGATGACGATTACCAATTTTCAGACGGCATTTATACTGAGGGCGGCTTTTGCCCTGATAATATCCTTTGCTTTAGTTGTTGCGATAAAGGCAAGGGAGGAAAAACGAGGTGTATTATGATAAGACTTGAAGCTGTTGATAAACGTATTAAGAACAAGAAAATTTTAACGGACATTAATGTTACTTTTGAAGAGGGGAAAATGTATCTCATAGAAGGTCATAATGGTTGTGGTAAGACCATGATGTTGAGAGCGATTTGTGGTCTGATTAAACCAGATAAAGGAACAATCCATTACGACAAGAATTATTCCTTTGGCGCCATTATAGAAACGCCCACTTTTATCGAATCCGATACTGGGATGATGAATCTGAAATTCCTTGCAAACATCCGAAAAGAAATCGGTGAATCGCAGATTTTGCATTGGATGGAGAAACTCAACTTATTGGAATATAAGGATAACAAGGTAAAGACCTATTCTCTGGGAATGAAGCAACGTCTGGCAATCTGCCAGGCATTGATGGAGGATCCGGACGTGATTTTATTGGATGAGCCTTTCAATGCACTGGACGAGGCTAACTATCTGAATGTCATTGAAATGCTGAACCATCTGAAACCAGGAAAAATTATCGTCATTGCAGCACATAATATTGAAAAGCGCTCACTTCTTGATATTGATTGCAGCATCAAGATGAATGACGGGAGAATCAACAGTTAAACAGAATATAAATTATATTCATATTGAAATGAGGCTGACCTAAGTAGTCTCATTTTTCTTATATTCATAGAAAGCATATGACGAAATATTTCCCTTCTAAAGTGGTGTAGTAGGGTAGGGAGGGATATCATGGAGAAGATCAAAGTGCTTATATTCGCCGTGCTGCTATCCGCAGGGCTCCTATTCAACGGCGAGCTATACATGCTATACCTGGACAATTTCCAGGAAAGCTGCTATCAGGCGAATTTCTATACAGACATTCCGGCAAAAGCGGTGTCCGATGAGCAGATTGTTCAGGACTTTGTTCGCACCGGGGAGAAACACGATGTGGATTTCTTTGTAGTTGATCAAGATATCCACTCGGCATATGAAACAGAGACAACCATATACGGAACAAAAGGCGCGCTGCGGCATTTGGCCTCCATGGGAATCAAAGAGGGGGAGCATCAAAGCCTCTTCTTCGGGGAGGCAGCAGTACATTGCGAGGCTTTCAAAAATGTTAAGGATGTCACCAAATTCGACACCTACTATTTTGTCGGGGATGAGGCTAAACTAGAAGATATCCTCGCTTTCAAG
>URXI01000395.1 GCA_900551775.1 uncultured Eubacterium sp.
GAAGGAGAAGGCTGCTGCCGCAGTGAAATCTGCCGCCAGGGTTCCCCAGTATTCCGCACCGTCCTCTGCTACTTCTGCAAATCCATAAAGGATGCCGAAGGTGCCAACCACGTTCTCTTTTGCTATGAGACCTGTAATGGCTGCAACAGCCGCCTTCCATGTTCCGAATCCCAGCGGGGCGAAAACCCAGGCCAGGAGAGATCCCAGTCCGGCTAGGAGCGTCGTATCCTGCTCCAGAACATCGTCGATCATGTGGAATCCGCCCTGCATACTGAAGTTGGACAGGAACCAGATCAAGATCGTTGACAACAGGATAATGGTCCCCGCCTTTTTGATAAAGGACCAGCCTCTCTCCCACATGCTCCTGAGAACGGTTCCCATGGTCGGCATATGATATGCAGGCAGTTCCATGACAAATGGCGCCGGTTCCCCTGCGAACATTCTGGTCTTCTTTAAGATAATACCGCTGATAATGATGGCCGCCACGCCGATGAAGTAGGCGCTGGTTGCCACCCAGGCGCTTCCCTCAAACAATGCGCCGGCAATCAGAGCGACAATCGGCATCTTTGCTCCGCAAGGGATAAAGGTCGTCGTCATGATGGTCATCTTTCTGTCCCGGTCGTTTTCGATGGTTCTCGAAGCCATGACACCCGGCACACCGCAGCCTACACCTACCAGCATTGGGATGAAGGATTTTCCGGACAGACCGAATCTGCGGAAGATCCGATCCATGATAAATGCGATTCTCGCCATATAACCGCAGCTTTCCAAGAAGGCCAGCAACAAGAACAATACCAGCATCTGCGGTACGAATCCGAGCACTGCGCCGACGCCGCCTACGATACCATCGACGATCAAGCTGACCAGCCAGTCTGCACAGCCGATACCCTCCAGGAAAGAGGTGATGGCAGGCGGCACGACGTCGCCAAAGAGCACGTCGTTGGTCCAGTCTGTCGCCATGGCACCGATAGTTGCCATGGATATGTAGTAGACGAGCCACATGATTCCCGCAAAAATCGGCAAAGCAAGAATTCTGTTGGTCACGACTCTGTCGATTTTGTCGGAAAGGGTCATGTTTTCTCTTCTTTGTTTCTTCTCTACGGCTCCATCTACGACTTTGCTGATATAAGAATATCTCTGATTGGTGATGATGCTCTCCGCCTCATCGTCCAGCTCTCTTTCGCAGTCTGCGATGTGTTCTTCCAAATGTGCCAAAAGATCATCGTCAAATTGAAGCTGCTCCAAGACCTTCTCGTCTCTTTCAAAGATTTTGATAGCAAACCATCTGAGGAAGTCTGCATCTACTTTGTCCGCAATGGATTCTTCGATATGGGCGATGGCATGTTCCACACTGCCTGTAAATACGTGTGGCATGTCAACAACTTTATGGGCTTTTGCGATAGCGATGGCCTTGTTTGCCGCTTCGATGCATCCCTCGCCTTTCAGGGCACTGATCGCCATGACTTCACACCCCAGCTCCTGCCCCAATTTTTTCAAGTCCACTCTGTCTCCGTTTTTTCTCACCAGGTCGATCATGTTCACGCAGACCAGGACAGGTATGCCCAGTTCAATGAGCTGTGTCGTCAGATACAGGTTTCTCTCGATATTGGTACCGTCAATAATGTTTAAAATTGCGTCCGGTTTTTCCGTAACCAGATATTGTCTGGAAACAACTTCTTCCAGCGTATAAGGGGACAGCGAATAAATGCCGGGCAGATCCTGTATGACAACCTCTTTATTGCCTTTCAGCTTTCCGTCCTTTTTTTCTACTGTTACGCCGGGCCAGTTACCGACGTACTGCGTGCTTCCTGTTAAATTGTTGAACAAAGTGGTTTTACCGCTGTTGGGATTGCCCGCAAGGGCGATTTTGCACTCCATCTATAAATCTCCTTTCACTACTCTCTATTCGTTGACTTCGATCATTTCTGCATCGGCTTTTCGGATGGACAGCTCATAACCTCTGACTGTCAGCTCCATGGGATCTCCCAAAGGTGCTACCTTACGCACATAGACCTCTGTTCCTTTTGTCAGACCCATATCCATGATCCTTCTCTTCGTCGGGCCTGTGCCGTTGAGCCTGGTTACAGATACCGTCTCGCCAACCTTGACATCTTTTAATGTGTTCACTTCATTACCTCCGATTTTAAAACATGATTTTCGCAGCCAGCGCTTTCCCCAACGCAATCCGGCTGTCTTTCACCTGCAAGATCAGGTTCCCGCCCATTTCATTTACGACGGTAACCGTTTCATCTACCACGAATCCCAATTCTGCCATGTGCTGCCGCACCTCATCTTTACCGCCTATTTTTTTAATCGTCACGGTCTCACCCATCTTTGCCATTGATAAAGGCATCATTTTCGTTCCTTTCTGGTTAGTTATACCTAACCCATCTATTAAATAAAACGGGTTCTCGCTTTCAGAACTTCTGCCAGTGCTGACCCGCTGCTGCTGTGACAATGTTCAATGGGGAATCCTCCCCGTTTTGATTCCTGCTTTGCGACATTGACCATTTTATGTGATACTGTCGTTGTAAAACAGATTAACAAATCCGGCGTACCGATTTTTTTCTTGATCGCACCTTTCTCTTTCGTGTATACTTTCGCAGTGCATCCGTAGTCTTCGCATATCTCTTCATACTGTCGTTTCATGCGCTCATTACCGCCAATAATTACTACGCTCATCCCTTCGCTCCTTTCCAGTTAGTGGTAACTAACTCCTGTATATAAGTTAGCACAGACTAACCTTCTTGTCAATACTTTTTTTATATGGTAAAATGTTTTATTGAGAGGAGAATTCTTATGAAAATACAACAGTCAGCAGAAGATTATTTCGAAACCATATATATATTGAAAAAGAGAAATGGATCTGTCAGAGCCATCGACATTGCCACAGAACTGGGATTTTCCAAACCGACGGTCAGCGTCGCCATGAAAAAGTTCAGAGAGAACGGTTTTATCACCGTCGATGCCGCAGGCCAGATCGAACTGACCGAGGAGGGCCTAGCTATCGCAGAAAAGACCTACGATAAGCACAATGTCATCGCGGAAGCGCTGATCGCCCTGGGTGTTGACAGAGATACCGCCTTTGAGGATTCCTGCAAGATTGAGCATTGCCTCAGCGACGAAAGTTTCAGCGCCATCAAAGCCTATCTCGCAAGCATCAAAAAATAACCGCTGCCTGCGCCCCGGCCTCGACAATAGAGTTAGGTTTTTTGTGGTCAATCAGCCCGCTCTCGCGTAACTGTCTCGAAGATCAGCGTGTTTTTCCGGGGGTATCGGGCATGTTCAGTTACTTTTCACCTCACAAAACCCATTTATCCGGTTACAAATTTATCAAAAAAATAACCGAGGGTCGTATTTGTCTCTTTTCTAAGCAAATACGGCCCTCTTTTGTTGTTAAAATCGCCTTTCAGTTACGCGAAACTCTTCAAATC
The DNA here is from genome assembly GCA_900551775.1 of uncultured Eubacterium sp. Classification (GTDB taxonomy): domain Bacteria; phylum Bacillota; class Clostridia; order Peptostreptococcales; family Anaerovoracaceae; genus Senimuribacter. Next base: position 3,435 of record URXI01000395.1, read on the forward strand.
CCGTAAGCGTAGGATAGTATGCACATATACAACAGATG
>URXI01000396.1 GCA_900551775.1 uncultured Eubacterium sp.
GCTGTAGCCGAACCAACTCTGTTTACAATCTGTTTTTCATGCGTTTGCCGTGGCGGAAAGAATTGCCTTCAAGGGGGTTATTGTTTATAATACAACTATAGAAGAGATGTGTCTTATGTATATTTATCATGGCAGCAATATGGTTGTAGAATTTCCGATGCTGGTACAGCAAAACCGAACATTGGATTTTGGCAACGGATTTTACACCACCACGAACAAAATGTAAGCATTAAATTTTGCTGAAAAAGTAACGAACCGAAGGGAAACTGGCGAAATTACAGTGAGCATTTATAATCTGAATAAGGGAAAAGCGTTAAGTGGATAAAAAATGTTTTGACGGCATCATGCTTTTGATCGTTCCTGAAGTAATTAATCTGATCATAGAGTAAGGAAGGCATGTTTTTGATTTACTGTATCGAACGGTATAAACTGGAGAAGAGAATGACTGGACGAGAAGCCGCAGAACTATTTGAAAAGTTTGGAGTATCAGATTATATTATAAAGTATTATGAAGCAGTGCATACCACAGGTGACAAATATATTATTGAGGATATTGATGAATACATTAACAAAAGGAAGGAAAGATATGAAACATAAAATTGGAATTATCTGTGCCGGGGAAGCTGAAATCAACCCGGTTTTGTCGTATCTTACAAATGAGAGAATCATAGAAAAAGCGATGCTCAAGTTCTACGAAGGTCAGATAGAGGGAATCGACGTAGTCGCACTGGCCTGTGGTGTCTGCAAAGTAAATGCCGCTATCGCAGCGCAGATTTTGATCGACACCTTTGGCTGCAATGTAATGATTAACGGCGGAACTTGCGGGGGCATGGATCAGGGCCTGCACGTATTCGATACAGTGGTGGCTACAGAATCCGCTTACTGGGATGTGTCAGGTGATATTTTGACAGAATATCACCCGTTTATGAAATCTATCTATTTTCCATCGGATCAGAAACTGGTGGGTCTGGCGAGAAAGGCGGCAGATCAAAGCTCCCAAAAGGTGGTCTTTGGAAGGATGATGACTGGAGAGATTTTCATCGACCAGGAAAAGCGGGCAGAAATCAACCAGATACATAAACCGCTGGCTGTGGACATGGAGACTGGCGCCATCGCACATGCATGCTACGTCAATCAGATTCCGTTTATCGCTGTCCGCACCATCACCGATACCGAGGAGCAGAGCGGCGTGGATACCTTTGATCAGAACTGCGGCAGGGCGTCGGCGCTGTCGGCGGCGTTTATAAGAGAACTTCTGAGCGAGATGGGACAAAAGGGGGAGAAGTAAACATTGAAGAAAAAGATAAAGGAACGATTTGCATCTGCCATTGCTTACGGTTTGCTTGCAGGCCTTATCCTAGGCATCGTCGCCGTCATAGCCTATTTTGGAGGTGCAGTCATGAAGGTTTTCGGGTTTGAATATGAGTCGCCCGGCAGCATTGTGTTATTCTTCCTAATCACGATGATTGTGGGATTACCGGCAGAGATTTTTACAGGAGCGCTGCCGAAAGCGTTGCTGTCTTTAGAGAAGCTGACGCTGAGAGGTGCGAAAATCTTGTCAGTGGTGCTGGATACGACGGCGACTGCCGTCACTATGGCCATTGTAGATTATTTTATGGACAGTGTATCGGCCACAGACCTTTCCATTTTGGTAATCAGCTTGATTTTGGCGCTGCTGTGCAAGGAGGATTTTGGTAAGAAGGAGCAAGAAATATGAATTTTGTAAGAATGACCTCTGCAGAGGAGCCCATGTATGAGGAGGCCATGGCACTTTATGGGAAGAGTTTTCCTGTGCACGAACAGAGGGAGGAAGGCTGCCAAAGACAAATCATGGACACACCGGACTACCACTTTGATTTGATCTATGATGGAGAAGTCTTTGCGGGGATGATTCTGTATTGGCAGACGGAGTCCTTTTTGTATGTGGAACATTTTTGTATCGACCCGGGGCAGCGCAACAAACGCTACGGCCAACGTGCCCTGGAACTGCTGAAAGAGAAGGGGAAGACGATCATATTGGAAATTGATCCGCCCGTGGACGAGATCGCAAAGCGGCGGAAGGGCTTCTATGAGCGGGCAGGTTTTTCGGAGAACGAGTTTGCTCACGTGCATCCGCCTTATCACAGTGGAAACCAGGGACATAGCCTGGTGGTCATGTCCTGGCCGTCAAAGCTGCGGAAGTCGGAGTATGAGGCGTTCGACGTTTACTTGAAGAAGGTGGTCATGGAACGAGTTTAGCAGCACATGTTATATCATAAAATGCCAGCATCCCTAAGGGAAATGACCTTTAGGGATGCTGCTTTCTATCTATTTTGCAATTCTGTTTGCCTTGGTTGACCAGCGGGTGTAGACCAGCTCGCCGCCGATCTTCCTGACGCCTCTTACCTTGTAGTAATATCTCCTGCCTTTTTTCAGCTGCTTGGTGTTCTTGTAGGTCTTCTGTGTGCCGCTCTTTGTCGTGTAGAAGGCATTCTTCCCGTAGCCACTGCTTTTCTGTGTCGAACGGAACACCTGGTAGTAGTCCACCTTGTAGCCCCAGGACTTGGTCCAGCGGAGTCTGATGAGGTCCTTGCCGGCTGAAGACTTCGCCTTGAGGGTGGTGTTCTGCACGCCGGCTTTGATGTAGTTTACCAGGGCGAAGGGCGACAGTCTGCTGAAGGCGCCCGTGGCGACTCCGTCTTTGATGGTGACCTTGCAGCTCTCCTCTTTCCCGTCCTTGCAGTGGAGGAAGACGGTCTTCTGGCCATCGTACTGGCTGCCCGCAGGCAGGGTGACCTCAAGCTCCCCGGAATAGCTTCCGGAAGCCAGGCTGAAGTCATACAGTGCGATCAGCTGCCCTGCCTCTTGCTTCTTGCGCAGGTCGTCGCAGACCGTGCAGGTGCCTTGGTCGTGGAGGCCGTGCTCCGTGACCTTCAGCTTGGCTCCTGGCGTGAACAGGCCGCTGATCTTGACGCCGCTCGGGTCGGTCAGGGTCTGATGGGTATAGACGGGTTCAACTGGGCCAGGACCAGGTGCAGGAGTATTCCCGACCTTAAGGGTGAGTTTTACTGGCGTGCTGGCAAAATCGGTCTTGTTTGCATCATTTATTTGTTCGTTGAATGCAAGAAGCGTATAATCGCCTTCTGTCAGGGTGTCTGGAACTTTGAAGCTGGCGGTTCCTGATGCATTGCCTCTTTCACAGTCCACCCCCCTGCCGTAATAGAGGATATCGCCGTTAGCCTTGTCTTTGATCAGCACCGACACGCTGTGACCTGTACCGGTTTTGACGTTTGTATATGCAAAGCTGGCCGTGCCGCCTGCTGGACATGTGATAGAGCTGGGTGATGTAACATTCAGCGACAGATTGGCATTGTCGATGGCGGTGAGTTTGACCGTGCCGGTTGGTGCCGCAAAGACCTGCAAATCGCTGCTCACTGCGGGTTTACTGCTTGCAGCATCAGAGGCGAAGAGCCCCG
>URXI01000397.1 GCA_900551775.1 uncultured Eubacterium sp.
CAGTCAGAAACTGGATCTGCTCTGCAGTCAGCTGGATCAGATTCAGCAAAAAGGAATTACCTATCAAAAACCCCAGGGAGGAATTCTTCTCTGGTGCACTTTAGATGAGAATATAAACGAAAGAAAGCTTTTTCTCGCGGCAAAGGAGAAAGGTGTTTTGATCATGCCGGGTTCGCTGTTTTACCCTTATGGATATCAGGGGCGCGGCCACATCAGACTTTGTTTTTCCAATGTCAGCGATCAAGAAATCGTCGAAGGAATCAGGCTCCTCGGAGAAGCCATCGACCAAGTAAAAACAAAGGAGAATTGCGATGAGTAAATACGTAGAGTACCGAAGAGAGTTTCACAAGTACCCGGAACAGGGGTTTAGAGAAATCAGAACCAGCGCCAGGATTGCGGAGATTCTGACGGAGATGGGCTACCAGTGCCTTATGGGACCCGATGTCGTCAAAATAGAGACCATCGGTACGGAAACTGCAACGGAAGAGGAAATGAGGGCGGCCATGGAGAGAGCCGTCAGCCAGGGCGCAAAACCGGAGTTCGTGGAGCGAACAAAGGGCTATCCCGGCGTCATTGCCGAATTTGATACGGGTAAAGACGGCCCGGTGACGGCATTCCGCTTTGATATCGACTGCCTGCCTTATGAAGAGCCGAAGAAAGAGGGTTACAGACCTTTTGAAGAAGGTTATGTCTCCTGCAACGACGGATCTGTCCATGCCTGCGGCCACGATTCCCACACGGCCATGGGGCTGGGGATTGCAGACCAGCTGATGGCAAGAAAAGAGCAGTTCAAAGGAAAGATCAGGCTGATTTTCCAGCCGGCAGAAGAGACGTTTAACGGCGCCCAGTCCATCATCGACAAAGGCCATCTGGACGACGTAGAGTATTTTATCGCCATGCACGTGGCTCTCAGTGCAGAGAACAGGCCTCTGCCGTCCAATACCATCGCCTGCGGCTGTAAGGACTTCCTCAGCGACAGGCAGCTGGACGTTACCTTCCATGGACGGGCAGCCCACCCTTGCGGTGCAGCCCAGGAAGGGAAGAATGCTTTGCTTGCTGCCTGCACAGCGGCACTGAATCTCCACGCCATCGCTCCCCATGAAGAAGGGCTCTGCAGAGTCAACGTCGGTGAACTCTATGCGGGCGTTGCGCCCAATACTATCGCACCTAACGCATTGATGAAAGTGGAATACAGGGGGCAGACGCCGGCAGTAGCCGCTTATGCAGGGAAAAGAGTCTTCGACATTTTAGATGGAGCGGCAAAAGCCTACGATATGACCTATACTTACCTGGATTACGGCGAAGTGCCTGCCGGAAAAAGTGACGACGCCATGATGGAAGTCATCGAAAGAGCCGCTAAGAAAGTACCTTGGTTTGAAAAAATCTATTTTGAGGGCAACGTGGGCGGCACCGACGACGCTGCGGCCATGCTCACAAAAGTGCAGCAGAACGGCGGGATGGGCACCTACATCGGCATTGGAAGCGACACTACCCAGCCAGTACATAATGCCGAATTTGATATCGATGAGGATTGCATTGATGCCGCAATTGACTTATGCATGATTGCTTTAGAAGAATTGCACGGCATAGAATAAACGTTATTGCTGAACAGGAATAGGAGGTATGTATGGAAAAGAAAAAGCGCAAATTAACTGTGCCCCATACTTATGTCATCATTGGAATTATATTAGTCGTTGTCACTCTGATGACCTATCTCATCCCCGCCGGTCAGTTTGACCGCGTGATGGACGAAGCATCAGGTCAGGAAATCATCGTTACAGGGTCTTATCATCACGTAGAGCAGACTCCGGTGGGCCCGTTCAAGATGGTCACCGCCTTGGCAGAAGGAATGGTCGATGCTTCTGATATCATTTTCTTCTGTTTCTTCGCCTATGGCCTTGTCTACATGATGATCAAAACAGGCGCCTTTTATGGTGGTGTCAGTGCTCTGAAGCGGGTTATGAGGGGAAGGGAGATTCTGATTCTCCCAGTATTTATGATCGTCTTTGGACTCTGCGGCTCTACCTTTGGTATGTATGAAGAAGCTTATGGTCTTCTGCCCGCCTTTATCGGTATCGCCATCGCCATGGGTTATGATGGCCTGGTAGGCGGAGCGGCGGTCGTACTGGGTATCGTCACTGGGTTTGCGGCGGCGACCCTCAATCCGTTTACTATCGGTATCGCACAAGGAATCGCCGGACTTCCCATCGGATCAGGGGTCTGGTACCGCGTCATCTGTCTGGTATTATTCGAGGCTCTGGCGATCTGGTATGTCATGCGTTATGCCCACAGGGTCAAAAAAGACCCGAGCCGGTCTATCGTCAAAGATGTTCACTTTAATGTGGATGAAGGTATGACCAGTGAGAAGATGGAAAAGCTGCCGTTTACGGGCAGACATAAACTGATTATGCTGGTCTTTGTCTGCACCATCGGCCTTTTGGTCTATGGGACGACCCAGTTCGGATGGTATCTTTCGGAGCTTTCCGCCCTGTTCATCATCGCCATGTTTATCGTAGGACTATTAGGCGGATTTGGACCTAGTGAGATCTGTAAGAAATTCGTAGAGGCAGCCAGTGAAATTCTCTTTGGCGCAGTAGTCATCGGTGTGGCCCGTTCGCTGGTTGTCGTGATGAACGAAGGCAACATCATCGATTCTTTGGTATACTACATGTCCAATGCGCTGACGGATGTACCGAACGGCATCGCTGCTGTGGGCATGGTCATCGTGCAGAACATTCTCAATTTCTTCATTCCATCAGGTTCAGGACAGGCAGCAGTATCCATGCCGATTATGGCAAACCTGGCGGACTCCATCGGTATGCACAGACAGATCGCTGTACTGGCATTCCAATTTGGAGACGGATTCTCCAATATGTTCTGGCCGACAGTCATCGCCACAGAATGCGGCATCATGGGCATTCCTCTCCAAAAGTGGTACAAATTTGCCTGGCCGTTATTCATCATGATGTTCGCATTGCAGATCGTGCTGATCGTCGTGGCTACCATGATCGGATACCAATAAACCTTTGATTGAATTTTAAAAACACATGTGATATACTAAATGCCAGGGAATGAAGTTCTCCCCTGGCATTTGCCAAAACTACTGTCAAAGTTGATGACTTCTGCATAGTTGCAGAAGTCTTTTTTGGTTATATGGAGGTATCATATATGTTACTAAATTGTTTTGCCGTAGGTGCCGGAGGCTTTATCGGATCGGTATTTCGGTATCTGGTCAGTCTGATTCCTTTTTTGCACAGGGAAACGCTGCCTCTGCAGACTTTGCTCGTCAATGTGATTGGAGCGATCATCATCGGCATCGTCGTCAAATCGTCGGAATCTTATGGAGCCTTTAGTGAACAGACCATGTTGTTTCTCAAAGTAGGCGTCTGTGGCGGCTTTACGACTTTTTCCTCTTTTGCACTGGAGTCCTTGAACCTGATGCAGGA
>URXI01000398.1 GCA_900551775.1 uncultured Eubacterium sp.
CGAATCAACTCCCGCCCCATGCGTCCTCTCCACTGGGCTGCTCCCAGAGAGGTTCTCTCTTCTTTCCCTGTCCAATATGTTTGACAAACCTACACAGATCAAGGAATTGGTCCGCGACAGTGTGGAAGGAACGCTGAATGAGCTGCTGGAACAGGAGGAAGAGAAACTTACGCAGGCTGCCCGCTATGAGCGAAATGAGGCTCGCTAGGGCTACCGTAGCGACCACTATGACCGAAATCTTACCACGACTTCCGGCGACGTCACGCTCCATGTTCCCCGACTCAAGGGCGTCTCTTTTGAGACTGCTATCATCGAGCGTTACCGCCGCCGGGAGAGCAGCGTGGAGGAAGCGCTGATCGAGATGTATCTAGCAGGTGTCTCTGTGCGCCGGGTGGAGGATATTACCGAAGCACTGTGGGGCAGCAAGATATCTCCGTCAACGATTACTGAGCTGAACAAGAAAGCTTACGTTTACATTGAGGACTGGCGCAACCGTCCCTTGCAGGGCGGCAGATATCCGTATGTCTATGTGGACGGTATCTACCTGCGGCGCAACTGGGGCAGAGAGTACGAAAATGTAGCCATTTTAGTAGCATTTGCAGTGAATGAGGATGGGTACCGTGAGGTTTTGGGCGCTGCCGAAGGCATGAAAGAAGACAAAGCAAGCTGGGTGAGTTTCTTCCAATGGCTCAAAGGCCGGGGATTGGATGGCCCAAAACTCATTTTTGGAGACAAATGTCTGGGTATGCTGGAAGCGGTGAATGAAGTATTCCCTGCTGCCAAATACCAGCGCTGTACGGTTCACTTTTATCGGAATGTGTTTTCTGCTGTCCCCCGCTCCAAGGTAAAGCTGGTTGCCAAGATGCTCAAGGGCATCCATGCGCAGGAAAGCAAGAAGGCTGCCAGGGAAAAGGCCGGAGCTGTAGTCGCTCAGCTGAAGGAAATGAAGCTGAAAGAAGCCGCCAAGAAGGTAGAGGACAGCGTCGAGGAAACGCTGACTTACTGCGATTTCCTCTATGAGCATTGGACGCGGATCCGCACCAACAATGTGATTGAACGGTTGAACCGTGAAATCCGTCGCAGAACCCGTGTGGTGGGGACGTTCCCTAACGGAAACTCTGCCCTGATGTTGGTCTGTGCCCGACTGCGACATGTAGCCGGTACTCAGTGGGGCAACAAGAAGTACATGAACATGAAGCACTTGGAGGTGGCTCCGGAAGACGTCTCTATTGCTGGCTGACCTCATTCAGCCGGAGTCTGCAAACTTATCTTGCACATATCTCTTGACAGTACCTGTATATTCTGACTCAACCATATACTGTAGCAAGTATTTGCTCGAAAGTTTGAACCGTCAAGTCCGCCGCATCAATAATGCGTACGTTTGAATTAACGGAAGGCAATCCTAAGGCTAAATACGGCAATGCAGTTTTAGGCCCAACAATAATAATATTTTTCATTTTTGCGTATGCAAACCCAAGTTCGATTAATGCACTTGTCTGAACCTTCCTTGGGTGCAACAACAAAAACACGTCAGATTCGCAAATACGTTTAAAATCATTTTCGACCGAGTTACTTGGCGAGTCATAATTACTCTCTCCTGTCACTCTTTCCACTTCGGAGTATACTATAAATAAGTTTTCACGCAAATACTTAATTAAGCATAGTATCTTATCCCTATATTTGTTATATTCTTTTTCGTTAGAAAAACCTGATATGGGAGCGGCCAGAAAAATATATTTCCTATTCATCTATTGCTCCTTCAAAAAGAGACATTCCATTACTTTGAATTATTGAACTAATCTGGTCATAAGAAGTAAAAAAATAGGTTTTTATATTCGTTATGGAACTAGCCGCATCATCCATGATATATGGCAATCCTTCGCCATAAAACACGACCATCTTTTTTGAAAGTGCAATACCATATCCCATTTCCACCAGTGAACTTGATGCGTTTTTCCATGGATATACCACAAGCATGCTGTCAACCCCCTTCATTAAAGGAAAATTATTCTTTATTGCTTTTGTTTTGCCATCGAAGTGTTCGGGTGAATCAATATCGATTATTGGGCAATGCACCTCCGAAAATCCTATTCGTAAAAGACAATCCTTAACTCTTATTATGCAATCACGTAGCACTTTATACTCGTTCGCATCAATACTTGCCATTGGCGCACTTATAAAAATAGTGTTACGTTTAATATTGGTAACATCACCAGGATATACGTATTTATCATTAAACATACGCATATCACGAAGGTTATTAAACACTGCTTCCAAATCTTTTTTTAATTCCGCATATGCCTCTTTACCTAATGTGTTGAGTTGATTTTCAGTTAGATCATACCCCATAACCCTATTTATGTCTACAAGCATTTTCAAAAACTTTTTTTGATCGTAAAAATCAACCGCTTGTTTCCCATTCAGGGGCGTTGACAAAAGTGCATTAGTGTTACAACTAACGAGTAAAGGAATAGAAGGCACTTCACGAGCCACCATTGCTCCTGCCTCGAAATATATCCACGGAGCTCGCAAATTTTCTTTGGTTATGCATATAATACCAAGTTTGCATACCCTAAGTTCTTTTTTTATCTTATCCCACCAATCGCTACCGGATGCAATATCTTGGTCGGATACAAAGCATTCAAAATCACAGTTTGAAAAAACACGTTTTTCCAAAGTCTCCTTTAATCCCTTAGCAAATTCTTTGCTATTCGCACCAGACCAACTAATAAAAATCCTGTTGCGTTTTTGTGCTCCTCGACGGCTATTTTGTACCATAATTTCATCCTCCTTATTAAACTACATCAAGTGTCCTATAATACTGATTATAGAGAACAGGTAGAATTCAAACAAAAATGGACGGCTTTGTTTTGGCAATATTACACTTTTGTTCCTTCAATTCACAGCACATGCCAACACCAAGCACATTTTTAAGAAATAACAAATGAATTTCCGCCTTTAATGAAACATTATCTTTGCTTAAAATATCAGCTAGTGTTCGATCAGATCGTATTCTCTGAATACGAAAGAAGCAGCTATAAATTTTGTAAAATTTTCTTATATATTATGTCTAATTGCAATCGTTATGTCAAGTATTTTATTTAAGATCATGTAGCGCTGTTACGTGTCAGACTGTCAAAAAACCTATGTCGGGAGGTTTGGAGGAGCCGCAGGCCCTCCAAAGTGTATTCCAACCTCAACGACACGTGCGGTGGGTTAGGAAGCCTTGCGCAGCAAGGTTTCCTTACGTCATCCACCGCATCGGCAACAAGCCGGATGCGGAATATGTGGGCGGCTTTAACCTCTTCGGTGAAAAATTCGGTGATTATGAGCAAAACCTCGTGCTTACGTTCTTTTACCGCGCAGGATAGATATGGACTTGTCTTATATTGCCGGTCAGAAGATATGTTCCCGAACAAGACCGTGCGAAT
>URXI01000399.1 GCA_900551775.1 uncultured Eubacterium sp.
TTCTTCCAGCTGGTAACAGTCCACCCCAAAGCCCATGGCCCGTTTCCACAGTTTCAGCGTTTCCTCCACCGGACCGTCGAAATGTTTTTCATGCCCGCAGCCTCCGGTGAATGCGCCGCCATGAATATAAATCAGGCAGGGCAGCTTTTCATCTGCACCAGTCGGCTCAAATATTTCCACTTTAAATTTGAGACCTTTATGCCCTGCAATGGTTATCTTTCTACCTGCGACTCCCATAAGAATCTTTGTCAAAGCAAAGGATATGGTCTGAAAGATATTGGCGCATTTTATAACCGCCTTATTATAGGGCACCTTTCTTGCTATCATCCTCAGCTCAGAGTCGATCAATTTTTTGTATTTCATTGGCAGGCACGCCTTTCTTCTCTTCCTGAAAATTCTCATTTGCACTCATTTTGAAATAAACTTTTTCTTTTCTGTCTCACTGCATTTCACTCACTTTCAGCCACTCCTGCTTCATTCAGGAAGTTACTGTACCATGTTCGAATGATTGAAATAGTATTTTTATACATATCACAATCACATCCTTATTTCATACCCTGTAAAGTAAAGACCCGCGGCAGCATCAAATTATCACTTGACATACTCGCTCTTTTCATTTATACTTCATGATAAGAAATGGGTTCTCACCGTACAGTCTTATGACTCAAGCGGGCTGCTCGTTTCTTTTTTTATAGCCAACAAATCATACAAATATTTTCGCCCGTCTTCGTCGTGCCTTACGAGCATTCTAGCAGAGAAAATGTTATATCGCATAACCTGTCCAGTTTTATCATCATATACAGGCAGTGCGAAACGAACATCATACCGGTACCATCCAAATTTTGCATCCTTCTGATGCTTTTTCTTGATATTTTTTGAAAACTCTTGATTTGTTGCAATCTGAATCAATTCTGGTATGCCTTGAGCTGCATTCGCTTTAGCTTTTGCAACTGCACCTTTCAAAGCCATCCTACTCTCAGAATTTGCATATTCATCTGGAAAATCCGTAGAAATAAATATTTTTTCAGATGTCTCAGCAATTTCATAGAACTCTCCAACATATTCTTTTAGATAGGTTTCTATGATCTTCCAATCATCCCGTCTTTTTGCTTTAAAGCGAATATCATTAACTAGAACAAACTTTTTACCATCAAGGTCTGTGATAATATTTACGTTTCGGTCCATTAATTTATCCTGCTTTCTCATTCGTATTCAAGTAGGACAGACTACCTTCTAAATCGTCTGTCTGTACTCCTTTTGATAATCCATATCCATAGAGGTCAAGTATATACCCTGACATAAGTCTCGCTGTTCTTCCGTTGCCGTCCTCAAAGGGGTGAATCGTAACCAATTGATAATGTACGACTGCCGCAATGATTAACGGATGATCATCGGTTGTATTCACATACTCAACTAGTTCATCAAGCAGTGCTGGAATATCACTATATTCTGGCGGAATATAATCTGGCGTTCCACTTAGCGAATCATATACGGCAAATACCGTTCCTGGCGGCATCTGCCTGTTGCTCCGTAAGTGGATTCCCCTCTATTTTATTTGATGCATATGAACTCTTTTTCTTGGAATTCTTGCGCAATCTGCTTTTCGTCATAGATGGCAGTCCTATCATGCTCAGTGAAAATCGGTTTTCATCAATTGAGGATATTTTCTTCAATATGTCATTGGTTAAAGGCACCTTTATCACGGATATCACCCTTTCCTCAAAGTTTCCCTAATACAGTAGGCCATAGGGGATTGAAAATTTCACTATTGTTTCACTATTTTTTCACTATGCATTACTCATCCAGAACCTCTCCCTCTCTGTAGCAAACCGCGATATATTCTCTCGACTGATAATAAAAATCCGAATTGTAATTGGAGATGGACGCTTCGATCCACGAATGGTAGACTTCAAATATCCCATCCACCACCTGGTCTTCCTCGTAGGAATCTTCAATCAGTCGCTGAAAAACTTCTCCGATGGTCCAGTAATCGGGAACCAGGTATCTGCACTCGGAAACATTATCATAATTTCCCTCTTCTATCTGATATTCCTCTTGAAATTCCCATGCAACCTTTTCTATGGGTTCGCAGTGAAAAACATCAGCATAATCGTAGATGCGCTCTACCGCCTCCCTGCCCAGAAGATCTACCACGTCGCTGCGCCTGTTCTTCGTCTTTCTGCCAATATACTCGATCAAACTGCAGGTATAAAACAGCGCACTATTATTTTTTTCCATGTACCCGCTCTCCCTTTATAAAACTAAGACATTCCAATGCCCTGGCCGTGTGAAAACTCAGCTGGTGTGTCGGTTTATTAAACTTTGCCAGTTCCCAAAATGCACTTCTCGAAATTCTTCCGTCCGCAAAAGCCTGTATGTAGTTAAAAATCGTATCATTTGCCATGGGTCCTTCAACAATATCGTAAGCATGAGACTTTCCAGATCTGCAATCCACAATAAAATCCAGCCATTCTTCCGTCATACTTTCGAACCTCAGATAAGACAACTGGGGGTTAGGAGCAAAATTGTACTCGCCTACAACTCCATCCCCGCCAAAGCGGGTCGCCCATCGCTGCGCCTGTTCTCTGATTTCAGTACAGTAAAATCCAAAATAAAAGTCCTTGTTAAATCGGCTGATTCTGATTTCCGGCACTGTGACCAGCTTCCTGCTTCCGTGATATAGAATTCTCTTTTCCATAAACAATCCTCCACAAAATCCCAAGCTACCTACCCGCAAATAAATGCACCATATTTTGAGGCCGCTTTTCGAAAAGATAAGGACAGTTTCACAAAGCAGCGCAGAAGAATTTTTGTCGTGATGAAATGTTGTTTGAACGATAGTACGACGCGTTCCACCCAGCTAAAGCTGGGGAACGCCAGCATAAGGTCTGCCTAGCCATTCGCTTTGCTCATGGGGCAGAGCCATTATGAGTTCATTTCATCACCAAAAATTCCGTCAGATGCTTTGCAGAAACTGTTTATCTTTGAGATAGCGATGAGAAATATGGTCATTTATTCTCATCATACTTCAGCACTGCGGTGAAGGCTTCCTGTGGCACTTCCACCTTGCCGAACTGGCGCATACGCTTTTTGCCTTCTTTCTGCTTCTCCAGCAATTTCTTCTTACGGGAGATATCGCCGCCGTAGCATTTTGCTATAACGTCCTTACGATAAGCGCGCACCGTAGAGCGGGCGATGATTTTCTGCCCCACAGCCGCTTGAATCGGCACTTCGAACTGATGCATCGGAATGATCTCTTTCAATTTATCGCAGACAAATTTTCCGCGGGCATAAGCCTTCGATTCGTGAACGATCATGGAGAAGGCGTCCACCAGATCCTTGTTGAGCAGCACGTCCAGCTTGACAAGCTGGGACTTTTCGTAGCGGATGAACTCGTAGTCCAGGGAACCGTAGCCGCGGG
>URXI01000400.1 GCA_900551775.1 uncultured Eubacterium sp.
TTTTTGCTTTGTAGGATACTTTTTTTATTTCTGAAGAATCATCTTCAACGCCGGTAGAAGATAGAATAATCTTATCCTGAACTGAATTCAATACTGCTTCACTCTTATTATCACCTGGCTCTGAAGAACAAGCCACGAAACAGAAACATATCACAGCAGCCATGCATACCGTACATATTACATTTTTCATACGCTTTACCTCTATAGTGGGAAGTGTGTCGCGAAAGTTGTATTAACTGTTTTCCCATCTTTAATATAAGAAATATCTGTTGTTGCCTCAGCATAATAGTTATAAAATCCGTTAAACCATGCCGTGGCATTGGTAGTTAAAGTATAGTAGGTGCCCGTCTGAGGTGATTGAACCGCTGTACCTGAATTGGAGTAACTTTGGCGCACTATACTCTTTGGATTTCTATCTGTACAACCATATCCTCTACATAGATTGCTTAATTTTAACGACTTAATCTTATATGTAGTTGAAACTATATAAGAACTAGTGCGGTTAAATTTAAACCAAGTTTCCGCAGGTGATTTATTTCCTGTTTGAATAAAGTTATACACAATTCTTTTTCTAAGTTTAACTTTACAGACTGGACCAAGGGTCTCTTCTTGATGAATGAGGTCACTTGCAGAAGCTGGTTGAATTATGTTTTGATTACTGTCAATCTTTTTTTCCGCATCTAATTGTATTACATCTTTCATTTCATCTACACATTTACCAGTTGATACATCCGATTCATTTTCCACGATTAAACTCAATTGTTCACGCTCTTGGAGTTCTGTACCATCATCATATATGATTGTTTTAGTTGGTTCATCAACATTGACATTGACACATATAAAATCTTCATCAATTTGCTCGACACTAACATCTCCTATATTGTCAAGCTTCCCCATTGTTTTACCATCTATTTCTTTTACTTGCAATACTTCTTCAACATCATCTCTTCCCTTTTCATTAGAAACAATCTCTTTTACATCATTTTCATTTAACTGAGGGAATCCATTTTCCTGTGTCTCAGCAAATATGCTTTGTGGGATAACGGTACTTATACATACCAAAACGCATAGCATTACTCCCCATAACTTTTTTTCATCTTTTCTCTCCTTTTTGTACTATGTTTATTATAACTATTTTTAAAAGCACGCATCCTTTCCAATTACGTTCTTTAATATACTAAACAAATCACCGTTTCTTGATATCATTTAGCAAGTTCTTTAACGCTGTTCTTCCGCATTGACATCATTCCTCTCTGCACCATACCCGATATGAATTTTTCGCCGGGCGTCTTTCAGAATTTTCTTTAATTTTTCTCAATAATATCACAGTTCACTATATATGTCAATAATATATTTATCTCTTTTTTATTCATATTTTTTTTATTTTCATATCATATTGATTTTTTTGCGTTTTCTGTTATAATCTTTCTTAGAAGGGGAGAAGCGAGGGTACAATGAAAAAAGAGGACATAAAGAACAGTCAAAAACGAGATTTTTCCGAGAACTTCGAGGCACAGTTCAAGAAAGCCACTCTGCCACTGATGGTGCTCAAGATACTGTCAAAGCGAGAGATGTACGCTTACGAGATTGGACAGGTTGCTTTAGACCTGAGTAACGGCAGATACAAGATGCCTTTGCTCTACACCACAATAAATAAACTACAAGAGCAAGGACTCGTTACAGAAAGCAATAAAGTTATCTCTGAAGACAACCGTGTAAGAATTTATTACAAAATCACCGATGACGGCATTACCCATTTAGAAAAGCTAAAGAAGTTGTATGCAGAAATGGATCGGGTGATCTGGTCCGTCGTATATGAGCAAGAGTTGAAGGAATCTATAGAAACTGTGCTATATTATGGAGGTAATGATGAACAAGACTGATGAAATAATCGAACTATACTTACAAGAGATTCGCAAAGCGGTTCATAACGTCGTCCCCTGTGAGACATTTATAGAAGGAATCCGCCAGGCAGTACAAGAAGCTTTAGAGCCTTCAAGAATCTACACGTTAGATGAATTGATTTCTCAATTCGGAGAACCCGAAACACTTGCTCATGAATTTTTGGAAGATAGAGAAGAACTGCAGCCCAAGAGTATTGCCAAATCTAAGAAAAAAAGAAATATGATCATCGCTGCTCTTATCGTTGTTTTGGTTGCATCCCTGGGCTATCTATATGTGATACATAGCCACGACCAAGCAAAAGCAGTAGAAACGATTGAAATAATAGAAGAATAAATTGTAAATTGAACAGGAGGTTCTAAAATGAAGTCAAAATTAATTGTACTGCTTACAGTCATCACCCTGGTTATTGTAAGTGCTGTCCCATCATTTGCGACAAATCCATCTAGCACTGAGACAAAGATCGAACATTACCCTGACGGTTCTTATGCAATCATTACCATTGAGGAAGAAGAAACTAGCATCACACCTTTTGCTACAGCTAAAACAAAAACTGCACATGCAACATATGAATACCACAGTGTACAGGGAAAACATGAATGGGATTTCATTTTGACAGGGACTTTTAGCTACGATCAAAAAACCGCTAAAGCGACGGCAGCATCCACCAGCTATGAGATTTATGTGAGTGGCTGGAAATGCGCTTCAAAAGACAGTTGGACGACTGGCGCTACAGCAAAAGGAAAAGGCACATTCAAGTATCTGACACTCACGAAAAACGTCGAGCTTGGCTTGAAGTGCTCACCAAGCGGCACGATTACCGCAGCATAACAAAGTTTCTATCATTTCTTCGTTACATACGGAAATACCGCTTTAGGGGGATGGTATTTCCTGTGTGATACTATCAAAGGGACTCACAAACAGCCATATAGCTGCCCATGAGTCCCTTTGTTTCATTCTCAAACATTTGGTCTCTACTCATCCAAACCAGTAATCCCATGCATTTATTTTCTTCAGCCTATCTTTGTCAAAATCATATTCCCAATACATAGATTCTACAAGGACTTTTACACTTGGTGGGGTATCTATAAACATTAGTAGCCCTGCCAGGCGATAATCAACTTTACTGGAAACAAACGCCAGTTTATGATCATCTATCATTTTCATTCCACAGGCAAAACCTTCGACAGAAAACAACTCCTCTTCTTTCCCGTTTTTCAAGTCTAGTGCAAACAGTATCCCCTTATTGTTCGCCGTGTCAATGACCAATCCGTAGCAATCATCCTCAAATTGAAGCCAGATAAAGGAGCACTGATACTGCTCCCAAATCAGTTCGTCAAAATACTCTCGCGTGTTTTCCGGCAAAGCAGCAGTTATTTTTTCATGCTGCTTCAGATCCCTGCTTTCAAGTCGATCACCATTCAATTCACCAAACCAAATCGGGGTTCTGAAGTATATCCAAAGAAGGATCAGGACAGCCCCAACGGGGCTGTCGCATTAACGAAG
>URXI01000401.1 GCA_900551775.1 uncultured Eubacterium sp.
TGCCGGCCCAGGAAAACCCGCAGTTCATCCTTAACGGTCTCTGGCTGCTGCTGCATCTGCCGCACCGCCCAGCGGTACACATCCCAGCCCAGGTAGATCATGCTGTTCTGCTTGAGCAGGTCGTCGTAAAATTTGTTCTGGGAGACCAGTTTCGGGTTGTGAGAGGCCTCATCGTCGATCTCGATGGCCACCTTCCGCCCGCCGTTTTCGATCAGAAAGTCGGCAAACCGGCTGTTCTGGTAGATGTCGGAGAAAGGGTACTGGGAGTAGAGATAGCCGGCTTTCTCGGCGCCGAAGGTGTCGGAGAACAGTTCAATGAACAGGTCCTCGGCACTGCTGCCGGAGGCGGAGCGGTAGGTTGGCATGGAGATCACCTCGGTTTCCTGTTAAGATATGTATCTGTAATCTTCCCGAGATCCGCTAATCGGGATTCAATGGCACCTTTGCTTCTGCCATGCTCCTTGGCGATTGCAGAAGTCGTCATTCCTGAGTCAAATTCATCCAGTAGTTTTTCTTCCTCAATATCCGTCCATGGTTTTCCGGCATTTCGGGGTAGGTTTTTCTTTTGGGGCCAAGGAATCACATTCAAAAGTTCATGAAAAGCTCGGATCATTTCAGGCTGATTGCATACATGGTTTTGTGGTAAAAGTTCTCCAGTGAATGGATCAATGCCGTCAGCCAAAGCAGATAATAGCTCTTTTGCTCTTACAATATCCATTTAGCAATCCTCCTTTACTCCCTTCAGCAGGATCTTCTTCTCGAATCCGCCCCGTTTGGCAGCCTTGTCCGCCCGCACCTGCTCCAATTCTTCCAGCGTCCAGCCGCGGGCCTTTACGACAGCCTGCATGACCTCCAGAAGGTCGGCGAGCTCTTCCAGAGATTTGCTCTCCTGGTACTCAGCAAGTTCTTCGTTCAGCTTTTGGTCCAGGAGATATATGTAGTCCTTGTCAGAAAGTGTTTCACAGATACAGATTTTCCCGTCTGCTTTAATGATCTCTGGGATTTGATCACGAACGAGCTTATGGTATTGTTTCATGTCGCAACACTCCATAATTTACAGGCTCCAATAATACCGTTTCATCATAAATGCCATTAACTTGCGGCGCTCGGTCAAAAACTCTTCATAACTGGATGCATCCATATTTTTTACAGACAGGGGGATACAGTTTTCTTGTAAGTTCTCGTTCAATTGTGATAGGTTGCAAATGTTTCCCAACTCTATTGCTTTAGTTTCACATTGCATAAACGCCTTGCTAAAATAGTCGCAGGGTGCATCATCGCTAATAGCTTTGTTGACTTGTGTATCAAGATAAATATAATTGGCTACCTGATTGTATTTCGTTTTGCTATCTATGCCATTCTTTTTAAGATAGGCTCTCGGGAAAATGTGGTGGATATCTCCCGCAACAGTAATTAAATCGCTGACTTTTATACCATTCATCAGCAACGAATTGCAGTTCAAATGAACCTGTGCAGCAAGAAACACATTAAAAGCAGGGCTATTTACAGAAGATGTCTCTAAGTTCTGGGGGAGTGTGACAGTCCAGAAAGTATCTGACAATGCGGAAGCCTCTACTTCGGATAGAAAATTCTTGAAGCCTTTTTCCTGGATGCTCCGCATATCACGATCCATTTGGGATTCTGGTGAGCCGATATAGCGGGAAGTCAGCGTGGTAAGAACGAACCATTTTTGGACATACCGCTTAATTTGTACATTTGGAATTTCAGGGGTATCCAATAAAATTAAGTAGAGCGTATAGGCAAAATCCAATGTCATCGCGGAATTCAAAAGTTTGCTGGAAATAAAGCCAGCTCCTTTGATGGCCAGGATAAACTGTGCAAAGTTGTATTCATTGATAAAATTCAAAATGCCATGCTCCAACTTCTGATAGGAATCAGATACAATGTCCTCGCGAAATTCCTTGGTTTCAAAATCTCTTCCAGATAGCAGGCTTACTAAGTCGGCTAATTTTCCACGACGGAATTGATGCATGAAGGAGACTCGCAGCATATCGCTATACCCTGGATCATAGATGTCGTCATAATCTTTTGCCAGCCACTTAATCTTATCAGCAAAGATTGATTGCTGAAACTCTGTGTCCTTTTTCAGATTTTCATAGAATTCTGGTTTTACCGCTAAATGGCAGAAATAGTCCACCGCTTTCCGCATTATACTTCCATCGTGGTCGGTATCTGCGGCCATTTTAGACATGACGAAATCAGATTGGCTTAGAGCGGTCCCCTTGGAGTTGATGCGGATAAATATTTCAGTAACCTCATCAATATCCAGGGAGTGGTCAAGTTCAATTACGCCAATTTGCCGGTTTGCAATTCCGGTAAGCTTGCTAATCTCCTCGGCCAGCTCATCCAGGTCTACATTCGGGTTGTTTTTCGCGTATTCGTTTTCAAAAGCTCTTGGCTTAAAATTAGCAGAAAACAGAACAGAGATGTCCGGAATCCATTTCTTGTCCTTTAAATGGGATGCGTCCTGGACGGCGAATCGTTTGCTGTCATCAGCTGCCAGGGGGTTAAACGCTATTTTGATCCGATCTTTTTTAAAATCTTCATCCAAGACTTCTTTTCCGGAAATAGCGGCCATCAAGGCAGTAATTCGTTGTTGACCATCAATTAGGACTTTTTTCCCCTGGGAGTATCCGCCATCCTTGGTCCTTACCGATGGATTTTTCCAGGTGATGATGTACCCAGTTGGATATCCATGGTAAAGAGAATCAATTAGATCCCTAACTTGGCTACGCTTCCAGACAAAAGGACGCTGGATTTCGGGTATGACAAAATCGTTTGCCTCGATGAGGCCGAGGATTGCGTTGACTGAGTATTGCATTAGTGTGAATTTTTCTCCCGGCATATGGAAAACCTCCGTTTTGAGATGTAATCAACTTATTTTTTGTTCTTTAGTTTTTTTAAGATATCCTCATCCGCCGGGCAGAACATAAATTGATCAATTTCATTCACTGTGATCCAGCGAATGTCATTATGCTCCAATTTCTGCGGAATCCCTTCCTGGATAGTGGCATGGAATAGGGTCAAGTGAACCGTCAAATCCGGGTATTCGTGGGTTACATCCATAAATACTTCGCCAACATCCAGAGTAATGGCCAGTTCTTCTTGACACTCCCGAATCAGAGCCTGTTCCTTGGTTTCTCCTGGCTCTACCTTTCCGCCAACGAACTCCCATAGGAGTCCTCTTGCCTTATGTGCTGGGCGCTGGCAAATCATAAACTTGTCCTGGTCCCAGATCAGGGCTGCTACTACCTCTGTCATTTATCCCACCACCAATTTATTTGTCTTCTTCAAAAACTTCGCTGGAATGGGTCGATCCAGCTTCCAGGTAATATTCATCGGCCTGCTCCCGCTATGCTTCACATAGTT
>URXI01000402.1 GCA_900551775.1 uncultured Eubacterium sp.
GAAGACCATAATTCTTTTACTTTTTCAGCCGGCAGGCGATCCATATTATCGAAAACCAGAACTAATTTTTGTTGCCCTCCTTTTTTGATAAAATCAGAAATATCCTGCATCCATGCTTTGAATTCACAAACAGTCGGTTCGTCCTCACTCAAAGTCTCATAGCATACATCATTTTTGATTTTATCTTGATAAATAGCTAATAAATAACTCCATCCATATTTTTGAGGGTCTTTACGATGCTTTCGCCACCAAATACATGACGCAACAATAACTGGCAGTGCAGCTATCATAATAGATAATAAAGAGAACCAAGATGTTGAAGGTGTAGGTTTTATTGCATATGCAATAAATGTAAATATCGGTGTCAGGACTGCAACTAAAAATGCTGCGACCATACCATTGCTGATGAGAGGATATTTTTCGGTGACAGTTTCAGTCTTACGGGCTAATAAATATTTCAGCTTTTCAGACCATGATACGGTTTTCGTACCTCCACCTTTGACTTTTATTGTTGCATTTCCAGATAGGATACCATCATCAATAAGTTTGCTTGTAAGCAATTCCAATATAGAGCGGCGTTGCAAGTCCTCTTGATGTCCCCATGCGTCATACTCAAAAAAGTAATAGTCGTCTGATAATTCACGTTCCAACATTTTAACCACGTTGGATTTTCCAGATCCCCAAATACCTTCGATGCCGATAATTCGAGGTAAAGTACATTCCTCATCCAATGAATCATTCTGACAAAAATGGCGAGCAATAGTTTTTGCCAACCTTTCTTGCGAACCTCCATCGAATTTGTCAATACCACACGGTTTATTTTGGATAAACCGCGGATATTGCTGTTTGGATTGTAGTTTTGTTTCCATATACGTAATTTATTGATTATACGAACTCCAAATAATTCTCCCGATTTACCACATGAAACTCGGCATAGGGATAGGCTTCTTGGAAGGCTTTCGGTGCGGCCGGCATTTTATTTCCCCACTTGAACTCCAAGGCGGTAAGACTGTCGGCACTCTCCTCAATCAGGTCGATTTCCTGTTTGTCGTAGGTGCGCCAGAAATAGAACTCCCTGTGCAGTCCCTCATTGAAGTTCGCTTTGCGCCGCTCTCCGATGATGTAGTTCTCCCACAGCGCACCGACATCCTGCCGAATGGCCAGCGGTGAGAAAGCCCCGATAATGGCATTGCGAATGCCGTTGTCGTAGAAGTACCACTTGCCAGCTTTTGTAACCTCCTTGCGTAGGTTACGCGAATAAGCCCCCAGACGATAGATAACGAAGACCTTTTCCAATAGGTCGAGGTATTTTTCAACGGTCGTCTTGCTCATGCCGAGTTGTTTACCTAACTCTTCGTAAGAAACTTCGCTGCCCAACTGAAAAGCTATCAATCGCAGTAGATCGCGCATCTTGCTCGAATTTTTTAAGCCGTCAATTGCTAAGATATCTTTAAGCAGGTATGCACCGACAATATCACGTAGGTAGTCTGTTTTACGTTCATAGTTCTCCATCATTACTACTTCGGGATAGGAACCGTAAATCAAGCGCGCTTCGAGGTTCTGGCGGGTTTCAAGTGCCGTTTCCGTCTGTGCGATTTCCCGTTGCGAGAATGGTGTAAGGAGAAATTGCGTACTGCGGCCGACCAACGGTTCACCAGTCTTATTCAGCAAATCGAATGACGAAGAACCACTTGCCAAGACACTTATTCCCGGTATTTCATCAACTATCAACTTCAGAATACTACCGATTTGTGGTATGTTCTGTGCCTCATCAATAGCCAGCAAATCAATACCATCCAATAAATGCCGATAATTGGCTATTGAGCGATTCTCCAATAGTGCTAATGTGTCGTAGTCTTCGCCGTTGAGCATCATCGTCCTACCTGAATAGTTGTCCACAATTTTACGCATCATTACCGTTTTACCAACACGGCGAGCACCAAAAATCAGTACTGCTTTATTGGGCGCGATTCGTGCTGTAATCTTCTCTTGAAGTATTCTATTTACTGTTTCCATACCTTATAAAATATAATGCAAAGATAATCATATTTTTTTAATTGGCGAATTTTACAAAAAAAACGGGCTATTAAATGGCGATTTTTACAACCACAATCTTATGGAAGTTGTTTCATTGTTTTTAGTAATGATATATGTTCATACTATGATGACTCAATAATTTACCAGACATACGTTTCTGAAATTTGTCCTTATAGGAATGAAAAACTCACATATATTGTGCTAATTAATATATAATTAAATGAAAATAAAAAGACAGGATACGAGTATTCCTGTCTTCTCATATGTAATGGATATTTTTTTATTTTCTCATCCGCTCCAACTCCTCATCACGCAACATTCTCTCGTTCAGTTTTTCCTGCATCCTGTCAATGAAATAGGTGCGGCTTTCGTTCTTCCGGCGTTTGATATCAGTGTAGAAGCGGTAGCAGTCTTTAGAATCAACCCCGAATATCTTATAGAGAAGTGGGGCGAGCTGTTTGAGCGGCATATTGCCGTTGTTGATGCAGCCCATCACGTCTATGCCGTAGATAAGTTCCACGAGGTCGATGGCATTGCCCGTCCATTGAAGAAGGCTGGCGGTGGTTTCTGTTGCGTTGTTGGCGGATATTAGTGGTGGCACTTGGGGCGTGGCAAGGAATTTCTGCATCTTTCTTACGAAAGACAGAGCCTTGCTGACGTAGGCGGCAATCTCTCTTTTTTCTTCTGACAGATTACGTACGGGATGGTGCTGCAACTCGATTTCGATGTAGGCAAGCGCGATGACGGTAAGGTTCATGTCCATGCCGCCGTTGCACAGTTCGATCACTTGGGTGGCGAAAGCCGTGTATGCCGTTTCCATATTGCAGTCGCCGGCTTCGTTTATCAGGCGGAAAAAGTCGGTTTCCGCCAGCAAGAAATAATTCATGGTTCTGTCAATTTTGAAAATTACACTTTGTTTTCTGCGTGCGCACATGAATATAATTGGCAAAAAACGCGGCAGAAAATAAAAAATCCAACACTCAATTTTACAAAGTGCTGGATTTCAGAGGTATAAAATTCAGTATTTTTTCACAAGGACAAATTATCTCCGACTTAAATTGTTTGTAATCGGAACATTTATTCTATTCCTGAAAATAGAAATGTATGCTTGCCGCACATTTTGGCTATCTTGCTTTTTTATCAAGGATATAGATAATGCGACATACACCGTTGGGATAGCTTTTCAAAGAGGAAAGCGTCCAGTGTTGCTCTGGCAGAGCCGACTTAAAAAAATGTCGTCCGCTTCCGGATATGAAAGGAACGGTGTATAGTATGATTTCATCCACAGCGTGCATCCGCAGCAGTCCGTTTATATAGTCTGCCGTGTGCAGCGTGG
>URXI01000403.1 GCA_900551775.1 uncultured Eubacterium sp.
TTGCTGTGTCAAGGTTTTCAGCCATAAAACACCCCCACCTAATCCGTCAGTCTCATACAAACTGTTCAGATTAGGCGGGGTCATTCATTTTGTCTTGTGTTGACAAAAAAGATTCAAGCTTGTATCCGTTGCACCACAATGATTTCCGAAAAATTTTCAGCGTACAGAAATGGCAGAAGCATTTTAAACAGCCCAGGAAAAACTATCCCAAATACCCTGACCAATTCACGCACAGTTTAATAAAGTGTTAGCTGATCTTCTGACTCTGATTGAACCGATAGCTTTTCCCAAAGCGTAGCTGTACTTCTTGTGCCTGGTACAATATTTAGGTACCCCTTATTTTTTAAACGAATGAATACTCGTTTCATTTTGTTTGCATCGCTGATCCCCGTTAACTCGCGTGCAACCGCATTGCTTATTGTATCGTGTGTTTCCATATACTGCATGACTAATGTTTCAGCATCAGCCAATCGCTCATGCTTGATAATTACAATAACGCTACTTTCAGTTTCGATTATTTGAGGTTTTTGTAACTGCATTTCAAGCATAGCAGCAAATGCAGTATTTAGCCCTTCTCCAACATCTTTGTTTGGAGGAGATGGAAATTTTGAAATTAATCGTACCAACTTTGGATTCCTTGAGAACTGTTCATAAAGAATATTATCTAATGTAATATGACCAGGTAAAAGACCTGGACTTTCGATTTCAATCCTATTTGTAAAAATGCGGACTTGAATATCTCTTAATATGCTGTAATCTCTATGCAAAATCGCATTTGTAATTATCTCATGAAGCGTTACTATGGGGTATTTTTTTGCCTCAATACCTGCTTGGCTAACGACGTTTGTAGATTCAACAATTTCTCTGACTTTGGAAACTGTTTCTCTAATCAGGGTATATGCATCACCTTCGATAGAAAGTGGAAACCCATCTTCCAATGTTTGTCTGGAACCTTCTTTCTCATCTGTATGGTATCGGAGTATTCTAACTGCAGACTGTTTTGGTAATATAGCTTGCGGACATTCATCATACAGCATAACGCCCGCAACAGTAATTCTTGCTGATTGATTCATAATCCTTTGACTACGAAGCCAATCGTATGGAGCTGTTTGAGGTACAGTTCGGGCTATAAATGAAGACAAGACATTTGAAGATTTAATTTCATCAAAAGTACACTGGGTCACTTCATCCTCATACGAAGCAATCCCCTTGTCCATTTTCAAACGCAATAGTTTTTCGTCTGTATTGCATGGAAGATTTTGGACTCCATGGCGTACATAAGCCTTTTTATCTGAAGCATATATTAT
The DNA here is from genome assembly GCA_900551775.1 of uncultured Eubacterium sp. Taxonomy (GTDB): domain Bacteria; phylum Bacillota; class Clostridia; order Peptostreptococcales; family Anaerovoracaceae; genus Senimuribacter. The sequence goes on from URXI01000403.1 coordinate 1,308, forward strand.
AGTTTGGGTTTTGTGTATAGTAATACGTAATACAGTTGATTTTGGTGAATACGCATTACTTATTAGGGTTTCCACTGAATAATCCTCATAAGATGGGAGAATATCATCTAGTAGCGCAATTATAGGATTCGTATCTTCTTCAGAACAAAACCCATCCCAAAAATATACAGTTTTATCCTCCTTATGGCTAATACCTACATATAATTCTCCGCCGTTCGAATTGGCAAAAGCAGAAATTGTTTTTGATAATTTGGCTGGTTTAATGTCTTTACCTTTTTTATCTATTACCCAGTTCTCTTGAAGTTGGATAATGAAATTAGTTTCTCTTTCGGATAGCGTGGACGAGGAGTGGTTAATGCCCATAAGTGCCTCCTGCGTATAAGAATTTTCTATAGATTCATTATAGCGGAAAACACAAGAAAATACAAGGAAATGTGTCTCTACACATTAAGTGTTCTAGGCTTTCAGCCATAAACAAACCCCACCTAATCCGTCAGTCTCATAGAAACTGTTCGGATTAGGTGGGGTCATTCATTTTTTCATCCTCTGCCTACTCTCTGTGATCATTCAGCACATCCGTGCTGCTGCGAAGCTGGAGATAAGTGTCAAGAATCGTCTGTTCGCCAAATGTCCCTGTTTCCAAATAGTTGATTAGCTTTTCCGCAACCATTCTCCCGCGGTCATAAGCGGATTGATGCACCGTGGTCAGGGGCGGGTTCAGATACTGGCACATAAAGATATCGTCAAAGCCCACCACTGATACATCCTGCGGGATCCTGACCCCCAGAGTATACAATGCCTTATATACGCCAATTGCCAGCATATCGGCGCAACAGAAGATCGCCGTCGGCGGCTCCGGAAGATTCATCAGGTCCCGCGCCATCTCATCCCCGCCTTCCGGGAGAGTGCTGTCCCCGGAAAGGCGGGCATACTCCTCACGGTATGGAATCCCCTGTTCCTCCAGGCACTTCCTATACTCCGCCACTCGCTCCTGAGAGCTGACAGACTGTGTCTCCCCCACACAGGAGATCCGTCTATGACCCAAACCGATCAGGTGCTCGATTACCTGGCGGGCTGCGCCTCTTTCATCAATGTCCACATAGGCAACACTATTCTCCATATAACCTGGCAGTTTGGAGGTCATAATGTACGGGGCGTCGACCGCCTGCAGCTCGTCTAAAACCCGCGTCTGGTCAAGGCTTGGCGTAATGACGATAAATCCGTCCACCCTACCCTCCTTGAAAATCTCCGCGCAGTTTCCGTTTTTAGGATAACACAGCATCAGATGATACGTCCGCTCATCCACATCTGAAGAAATTCCACGCAGCAATTCTGAGAAATATTGGCTGGTAAAAATGTAGCTTGCGGTATAGGGAATCACCAGGCCGATGGTATGTGTCTTCTTATCATTGATGGCCTTTGCAAAAGCGTTCGGTGTATATCCCGTATCCTGGATGATTCTTTTAATGCGGTCAGACGTAGTATGGCTGACATCCGGTTTGTCATTTAGGACTCGTGAAACAGTCGTCTTTGAAACTCCTGCCAACTTAGCAATTTCGCCAATTGTAATAATGAGACTCCCTCCCCTTTTGAAACCTCAAAATCTCTTTGCGTTTTTGAGGCAATGTTTTCTCTGTACAGATTCCATTTCCCGCAGGAATCGCGCAAAAGAGCGGAGATTTCCCTGTCTGATGAATTAGGGACCTTTTAATTTCGTCCGTACTGCTGTTATCGGTCTCTGCAATGTCAAAGTTTCAGCATTCTCGGAAATACTATGCCAAATTACCCCATTTTTTACACATTATATCTATTTTTTAGCCGTCTTGTCAATATTCCCCAAAGAGTTTTCCCGCGTCTGCGCTGATTTTTTGAAGATGCCTTCTGATGTGGGCAGAAACAACTTCACCCAGCAGAGATTTATTCTTCCGCAGCACACGGTAAATGTCATCCCTGAACAGCGGTCGTCCTGCAGCGTTGCAGTCTCCTAAAAGACTTCCGTAGGTGATGTGCATTACCTGCCGCATATCCGGCAAGTCCATCAGAGCAGGCAGATCCGCATCTGGGA
>URXI01000404.1 GCA_900551775.1 uncultured Eubacterium sp.
TGCTGAATAATATCCCGCTCAATTTCCTCCAGCGGTTTTGTGATATCAATTCCACTGTAATTCAAGTATTCCGTCTCCTCCGGGGGAATAGTATTGTCATTTAAAAGCAGGGTCTGTGCCTCTTTCAGAGTAATCTGTGCTCCCTGTGCGGTCAACACTAATTGCTGAATAAACGTTTTTAACTGGGATAAATTGGTATTCCAATGCTGCTGTTCCAGCAGAGCCACGACCCCTTCTTCAAATCCCCGGATACTCTTTTGATATTCTTGATTTGCCGCAGTTAAAAAAATCTGTGAGAAGTCCGTAATGGAATCAGGAAATTCCCGTAGAGGTGCCAGGATTACATGGAGAGACGAAATCTTCTGGTACAACGGATACAAGAACTGGTCATTGGACAGAAGATGGTGGATCCTATTCGTTGCCGAAGCGATAATAAAGTGCCGCTGATCCGCAGCAGAATCAACTATGTAGGCGCTCAACTCCTGCTGCAGTTCTATTGGAAGTAAGTGAATGTTCTCCAGATATAATGTGCATCCGTTTTCATTCAAAGGTGATGCAGTTTTATCCAAAAATGCATTCCAGCGTTTCCTGGTCAGTAGGTTGCAGCGCACAAAGATGAACGGAGCCATTGGCTCCTTGCGCAGGCCATGCAAATAATAGGCCAGACTGCTTTTTCCGGTACCATATTCTCCCAAAATCAACACAGGCGGCGGAGACACGGATGCGGTGACAATCTCCGCCACCGCTTGTACCCGTGGGTTATTCTTTTGAAGAGTATTGATAAATTCCGGGGACAGTGTCACTGAAAGCGGTTTTTCGATGGTAATGTCTGCCTGGGAGGCATATCCCTTATGCATCAGTGAAATGAAGAACAGGAAGCAGTCCTGATTGCGATAAGAAACCCTTTTGCCGATAATTTCGATTCCCTGTGTTCCGATTTTTTTACAGCCCCTATCGGTGGACTGCTGCAAAAGCACCGGAATAAATAGCAACAACTCTTTTTTAAAGGTTTGATGATCGGTAATCTCAAACGCGCGATTGTCAACAATTACGTTGCCTATCTGGTCCATCAGGATAATCCGGAATTTTAAATTATCAATAACTGTCTGAAAAATCTGAGTGATCTCCTGCCCCTTTTCCATCAACTCCGAATAATAGATGGCTGCAATAACGGACTGGCGGATACAATCCTCTGATGACAGAATTAGGAGTCCCCGAAGTCCGTTTGCCATAGCAGCATTTACGGAAGGCACATCCCCAATAATCAAAGAAAATCCCCGGTCAGCCAGTTCCGCCACCCGTTCCTTAACTTCTGCGTAGCGCACCTCGTAAATCTCCGTGTTTTTCAGTTGAAGCACTTCAAATACTTTTTTGACGGAATTAATAATGCTAGAATATCCGACCACCGCCACACGCTGATCGCTGAATCCCGGTTGGTTAATAGCCCGCAGGATATCCAATAAGGATACATCCACTTCCACCACCGGCACAGAGGTAAACTGCCGAAGAATCGCCGCAATTGCACCACGAGTAATGATTGCGTCAAAGGCGTTAGGTGGATAGGAGTTAAAAATAGAGATTGCCGTAAACTCATCTCCGGTATGCATCTCAAAATCCACCGTAGGAAACTCTTGGATGACGGGCGCGGCAGTCTCTTGGAAGGACAAATATGGGGCAATGATTAATATACGGAATCGTTTCATGGGCCTCCTCCCTCCATTTTTATTCGATTCAAATTGTAGCATATAGCAGGTTTTGTGGCAAGTAAAATCTTATTTGAGTTAATATTGCTACAAAATATAGCATTATTTTGCAACACATACCTTGATGAATGCTATTTCTCTCTGTAAAATTACGGTATAAAGCAATCTGCACAGCATCATTTTTGTGCATTTTGCTCACTCGAATACAATACCATTTAAAAAAATGGAGGAGGGCCAAGATGGACTTGAGCTGTGATTATCTGAAAATGAAACACCCGATCGCCCAAAAGGCGCTATATGCGCTGCTGGAAGTCAAGGATTCGGACCTTCGTTTGGATACGGTATATCAGGGAAACCACGCTGTAGACCAGGGAATCCACATCGGTGGCACCTTCTCAGAACTGATTCCACTGATCGCGCTTTTTTACGGAGGTTTCATTCATGTAAATGTGGAAGACCCCACTGCTCGTGAAAGTGACATCTACGTACAGAGCAAGGGACACGGTATAGCCGGTATGGCATCGGTCTTTTCGGATTTTGGTTTCTTTGACAGAGCGCTTTTGGAGAATTCCCGCGGAAGTGACAGCGATCTGAATGGACATCCTGGCCCTATCCTGCCAGGAGTACATATCGCGACGGGACCTTTAGGGCAGGGCATCAGTGCCGCTGTCGGCTTTGCCATGGCGCAGAAAATAGAGGGTGTTGGGCGGACATTCTGCCTGATGGGAGACGGGGAACTGCAGGAGGGCATTCCATGGGAGGCATTCATGTTTGCCTCTGCCAAAAATCTGAACAATCTGTGCATTCTCATCGATCACAACTATGGACAAAACGATGACTCTCACCGTCTCATGCTTTCCATGGGTAGCTTGCGAGAAAAATTGGAGAGCTTTGGTTTTGATGTTTTGGATGTCAACGGTCAGGAGTACGAGCCGATTTACCATGCGTTGGAGCACTTCCAACATCGGATCGACAGCCGCCCCATGGCCATCATCTCTGAATGCCGCAAGGGTGAAGGTGGTTTCTCCAAAGCCACCGAGAGCCACAAGACCACCGTGGGGCAGGATCTGGCGGAATGGGAAATCCATCAGCAGACGCTCCGCAGGGAAACCCGCATTAAAAACTTGTGTCATTTTCTACAGGCTGCAAAGGTGCGTGCGCCGGAGGAATATGAGCAACTCCTGCACTGGGCTTCCAAGATGGGGATTGATGTACAGCAGGATGAAAATGGCCCTGTGGGTGTTATACGCCGCTATTCTCAACGCCGCACCAAACGGGCTGCTCCCCGAGACAAGACTCTGCATTACCAGGAGCGCGACCTACCCGATCCCAAAATCGGAGATAAGCTGCAGTGCAGCAAAATTGCCGCGGATATGGTAGCAGCCTTTTCCAGAGACCCGAAAATGATTACTTTGGACGCGGATATGGGCCTGATCTCTGGTCTTCAGCCCGGTATGCTGAAACATGCTGGAAACCGCGGCATCAATGTAGGCATTGCTGAATCCAACATGAGTGGCATCGCCGAGGCCTTTGCCGCAAAAGGCTATAACGTCTGGCACTCCACTTTTGGCGTCTTTTTTGACTGGCGAGTTTTGCGCCGGATTACGGTCAGTCAGCAAGAGCGAATGGAATCAATTTCCAAAAGTGACGGCTGGCTGTCCGAGGGCC
>URXI01000405.1 GCA_900551775.1 uncultured Eubacterium sp.
CGCTCCTTAATGGACTTGCCCCCATTTACGAAGTAAATTGCTGGGAAGTCCTTATGCTTTGGGAGCCCTAACCCGATTCAGCGATGCGGAATCGTTGGCAGGTCCCCGGTCAAGAGTGCAGGAGCTATGCTCCGTGGCACGCAGGCGGCCAATCCCCAAGAGGGCAAACATGTGGATGCGCAGCCCGATTGGATGGATTTTGTCGTATAGTCGTATAATAGTATAAACACATACCAAAGGCTGAAGTCAAGAGGGAATCTGCAATAACTCCTTTTTTTCACCGGCTATTCGTGTTAAAATATTGCTATGAACAAGATATACATTTCAAAAGATGCAAACACAATACTGACGGATTATTTAGAAAGCCTGGGTTATCATCTGTCCTATATCACTTCCAACGATATCGTCGATCCGGCAATTTCCAATCACCCTGATATTTTTTTGTGCAAAATGGGAGCTGGGGATGGCGCACCGATTTTCTTTGCAGAGAATAAAGACCTGGGCAGAGATTATCCCTTTGACGTGGCCTTCAATGCGGCCTGCACCGGCAGATACTTCATTCATAACCTTTCCTATACTAACGAAAAGCTGCTCCTTGCCGCTAAAGAAATGGGGATGACTTTGATCGACGTGGGCCAGGGCTATACCAAGTGTAGTATCGTCGTGGTCGCAGAAGATGCCATCATCACCTATGATGAGGGCATCATTCGCGCATGCAGCAAATACCCGGAACTGGAAGTTCTGCAGGTTTCCCCCGGTTTTGTCCGCCTGGACGGCTATGACACCGGTTTCATCGGCGGATGCAGCGGCAGAGTGGGAAACGAGGTTCTCTTTAACGGCGATCTCTTTGGTCATCCCGATTTTCAGCGTATCGTCACCTTTATCGAAAAGCGGGGCCTGGTCTGCAGATGGTTTCCAGATTATAAACTGACTGATATCGGTTCGATTTTGTAGGCCGCCGTGTTACAATGCAGTTTGACTAAAGCAAATAGCGGCCTGTGCGCCATGTCGGGTGTCATATCATTATGTGACTTGCGCGAAAAGCAGATTTTGGAGACTTTTCTGCCATGTTTAGACAGAATAAACTGAGAGACTTGCGCCACCCCCTTCGCAAAACAGAGCAAAATCAGGTGATTTTACAATAACTTCCAAATAATGCGCAAGTCTATCTCTGAAAATCAAAGAAACATGGCATTTCTGTACTCGGATTTGATAATTTGCGCAAGGGGCCAGCTGTAATCAGGGAGAACATGGCACGGAAGACTTTCACAAGCGAGTACCGCAGGGAAGCTGCTAACCAATATTAACGAAAGGAGGCGCCGTAAAAATCACAAAATCCGAGATTTTGGATTTTCTGGCGTTTGACCTACCAGCGGTTTTGTACCAAAACCGGGTTAGGGCATAAAAAGACAAGTGAAAAAACATGCAATCATACCCATCTTCATCCCCCACAAGGGCTGCCCTAACGACTGTGTCTTCTGCAACCAGAAGAAAATCACGGCCAGGCAGAAGGCTGTCACAGGCGAAGATGTGGAAAACACCATAGAAACCTGGTTATCCACCTTGGAGAGCCGGAACCTGGAAACCATAGAAATCGCCTTTTTTGGCGGCAGTTTTACCGGCATCCCCATGGAAGAACAGTCTGCCTATCTTTCCATCGCAAAGAGATACAAGGATGCGGGCAGAGTCCACAAGATCCATATGTCCACCAGACCGGACTACATTGACGAAAAAATTCTCGATAACCTGAAGCAGTATGGCGCAGATACGATCGAACTGGGCGTGCAGTCCTTCGATGACCGTGTACTCGCACTTTCAAACCGAGGCCACGACAGCAAAGCGGTCTACAAAGCCTGCCGCCTGATCAAAGACTACGGTTTCGAGCTGGGCATTCAGCTGATGATCGGTCTGCCCGGGGACACCATGGAAACCTGCCTCTACTCGGCAGGAGAAACCGTCAAAATCGCCCCTGCGATAGCCCGTCTCTATCCCACCATCGTCATCAACGATACGGAGCTTTACAATCAGTATCTGCGCGGCGAATATGCGCCCCTCTCCCAGGAAGAGGCGGTCCTGCGCACCAAGGAGATGTACAAGCTCCTCGACGCTGCCGGAATCAATATCATCCGCGTCGGTCTCAAGAGTACGGATATCATCAGCGAAAACGGTGAAATCAGCGGCGGTACCTACCATCCTGCTTTCCGTCAGCTGGTGGAGGGCGAAATTGCCAGGGAACGCATCGAAGAGGCGCTGGCCGGGACGGATTTTGATCAAAACAGCCGCACAAAAGTCACTTTTTATGCAAATTCGAAAAGTTTTTCTAATCTGATCGGAAATTCCGGCAGAAACAAGAAATTTTTTCTTGAAAAGTACCCCTATCTTAACATATTATATAAGGTAAATGACTCACTCAATGATCATCAATTTCAAGTTGAAATAAAAGGAGAAAAGAAATGAAAGAAACATCAAAAGCTGTGGTAACAGTGATCGGAAAAGATATGGTTGGGATCCTGGCAAAGGTTTCCACTGCCTGCGCAGAAGCAAACACCAACGTCATCGAAGTGACACAATCCGTTTTGGACAGCTTTTTCTGTATGGTCATGATCATCGACATTACAGAATCAGACAAGCAGATCGACCAGCTCCAAAAAGCCATCGAAGAAAAAGTACCTGCCATGCAGGTTCACGTCATGCATGAGAATATCTTTAATTCCATGCATAGAATTTAGTCAGCAGGAGGATTGTCACAATGTTAAATATGAGCGATATCATGGAAACCATCACCATGATACAAGAAGAAAACTTAGACATCAGAACCATCACCATGGGAATCTCTCTGATCGACTGTGCGGACAGCGACATCGACAAGTCCTGTGAAAAGGTCTACAACAAAATATACAGCCATGCCAAGGATCTGGTAAAAACCGGGGAATCCATCGAAAAGAAATACGGCATTCCCATCGTAAATAAGCGAATCGCGGTTACTCCGATCTCCATGCTGGCGGGCGTATCCGGCGGAGATCCGGTCAAATACGCCAAAACCCTGGACAGAGTCGCCCACGATGTTGGCGTCAACTTCATCGGCGGTTATTCCGCTCTGGTGCAGAAAGGGTTCAGTGCCGGTGACAGGGAACTGATCGAATCCATTCCCCGCGCCCTTTCTGAGACGGAACTGGTCTGTTCCTCCGTCAATGTCGGTTCCACCAAAGCCGGCATCAACATGGACGCCGTCAAAATCATGGGTGAAACTGTCAGGCAGGCATCGGAGCTGACCAAAGACAGACAGTGCATCGGCGCTGCCAAATTAGTCGTCTTCTGCAACGCTGTAGAAGATAACCCGTTTATGGCTGGGG